>JBCBOT010000317.1:0-9755 GCA_039821165.1 Planctomycetota bacterium
TGCGTGCCGCACGTCGAACGGACAGCGGCGTGAAGATGGCCGCCTCGATCACCAAGTCCGTGGTCGCATCGGTGACCTCCGAGTCGGCTCCGCCCATCACGCCGGCGACGGCGGTCGCAACGTTCGCATCTGCAATCACGCACATCGAGGGATCGAGTTCGTAGTCACGGTGATCAATCGCAGTGATGACTTCCTTTTCCCGCCCTGGTCGAACGACGATCTTTTTGTCGGCGATCTTCGCGTAGTCGAATGCGTGCAGCGGTTGGCCGCATTCCATCATCACATAGTTCGTCGCGTCGACCACGTTGTTAACGATTCCGATTCCGATCGATCGCAGTGCCGCCTGCATCCAATCGGGGCTCGGGCCAATTTTGACGCCCTGGATGACGCAGGCGGTGTACCGCGGGCACGCTTCGAGAAACTGGTTGTCGACGGTAAGAAGCGAATCGATCGGAGTCGACGAAGGCGAAAGTTTCGGTTCGGGCGTTTTGAGTTCCTTGTCGTAGAGCACCGCGATCTCACGCGCCACGCCGATGTGCCCGAGGCAATCACCGCGGTTGCTGGTGACTTCCAAATCGATGCAGAAATCATCGGCCGCGAGGTTCTCGTTCTCCGCCGACGTTTCCGTCCCCTCGTGATTGAGCCCACTTAGACTCAATCGCGTTTCCAATTCATCCCGCTCCATCGAGAGTTCGACGTAGCGCGACAGCCATTTCCAGGAAACAAGCATCAGGGGAACTCCGTTCGGCAGATGGAAAAGGTTGGCTTCTCAGATTTGTGCTCGTGCTCAGCGTCGCGGTGCTCGTAATCCGCCACACCCTTGCCGAAAGCCAATGCGGTGTACCCGACGGAAAGCCGATGAACATCAAGTTGATCGTGATCGAAGATGGGATCCGTCATAGGGTTCAAAGGGGATGTGGGTACGTTCGATCGCGTTGACGAGCAAGGCGACGCTGAGCAAGAGTACTAAGAAACGCAGGGCGTGTTTTCAGAACTGGCTCAGGAAACGCATGTCGCCGCTGTAGAGATCGCGAATGTCTCTGATGCCGTGACGGCGCATGCAAAGTCGCTCGACGCCGAGGCCGAACGCAAATCCAGAGACTTCTTCGGGATCGTAGCCGACCGCGCGAAAGACATTCGGATCGACCATTCCGGCACCACCGAACTCGATCCATGTCCCATCCCAGAGGAAGTCGACTTCGACGCTCGGCTCGGTAAACGGGAAGAACGACGGGCGGAAACGGATTTCCACATCGCCGCCGAGGTAGTTGGTCGCAAAAACGCTCAGCACCGTCTTGAGGTTCGCCATCGTCACGTGTTTGTCGACGAGCAAACCTTCCATCTGATGGAACATCGGGAAGTGCGTCGCGTCGGGATCATCGGGACGATAAACACGACCGAGCGAAATGATACGGATCGGCGGTTGCCGATTTTCCATCACCCGAATCTGAACCGTGCTGGTCTGACTGCGGAGCAACCGCGAACCTTCGACGTTCGACTTTGCCGCGCCGGACTCGGCGGTCGCGAGATAGAAATTGTCGAGCGGATCACGCGCCGGATGGTCTTCCGGAATGTTCAGCGCGACAAAGTTATGCCATGGGTCTTCGACTTCGGGGCCCTCGGCGGCCTCGAATCCCATCCGTCCCATAATCTCGGTCAAGTGGGTGATCGTTTGAGTGATCGGATGGATGTGCCCAATCTTGGGTCGCACACCGGGCAATGTCGGATCAAACGTGGGGTCGCCACCGGAGTCGTCTCCGCCGCTCAAACGTTCCTGCGCGACCGAGGCTGCGGCCTCGATGGCATTTTTGACTTCGTTGAAACGCATGCCAGCAGACTTTTTGTCTGCGGGAGCGACGGCGCCCATCTGCTTTTGGACGTCTCGCAACGCGCCCTTCTTCTGGCCGACGTACTTAATTCGCGCGGCTTCAAAAGCATCCGCATCCGCGGCCGCTTCGAAGGTCGAGACGGCCTCGCGCTGAAGCGAGTCGAGGGCGGAAAGAAAGTTGTCGAGTGACATCGTAGCTCTTCGGTGCTTGTTGCAACTCGCGTCGCGGACCGGCCTTCGATGAGACACCGAGCAGACCGATAGAGTTCACGACGGGGCAGCGCGGAGGATCCGCTACGCCGCCAGAGCTTCCTTGACCTTGTCGACGACGGCCTTGAACCCCTCGGGGTCATGAATCGCCATCTCCGACAACGTCTTGCGGTCCATCTCGATCCCCGCTTTGTTCAAGCCGTGGATGAACTCGCTGTAGCGGAGATCATGCATCCGGGTTGCGGCGTTGATCCGCGTGATCCACAGACGGCGGAACTCACGCTTTTTGACGCGACGGTCGCGAAACGCATATGCGCCACTGCGAAGGAGTGTCTCTTTGACGGTTCGCGTGAGCTTGCCGCGGCCGCCGCGATATCCCTTGGCTCGCTTGAAGAGACGTTTCTTGGACTGCCGCCGCGCGGCACCTTTGGTCGCACGCATTGAAGCGCTCCCATGGTTGTTTTGGACTCAGGCCCCGGCTCGCAGCCGATGTTAGTGCCCATCCAAATGGTGGTGGTGAAATTTCCGAAGCGTGTCGGAAGCTAGTTTCCCGCGGAAACGACTCAGTAGCTGTAGCCGTTGAGTGCTGCGTGAATTGTGGGTTCCATGCACTCGTCCACAGCTGTTGTGCCGCGGAGATTTCGACGACGTTTCTTTGACAGACCTTTGGCGAGGTGGCTTGTACCGCTTTGTCGGTGCATCGCCTTGCCCTTGGCAGTCAGACGGAAACGTTTCTTGGTCCCTTTGTGGGTTTTGACTTTCGTGCCCATGGCTTTCAAATCGGTCGAATGGGGTGTTTTGCCGCGTGGTTGGGCCACGGCGGATCGCGAAGCGTATCAGGTGGTGGCCCTTTTCGGAAGAGCTTCCGAGGGCGAATCTCAGGATCCGGCGGGCGTACTCGGCACCACATCGAGTGCCTGATTCATTTCGATCGTGGCGGCCCGAACCGCATCTTGCCAACGCCGGTCTCCGTATTGATCGGCAAATTCCGGCCGAGAGTGAGCAAAAATGATGTGACGGGAACTGTTGACGACCGCACCTAATCCAGAGGCGTCGAAGGCGGCCATCACGTCGGCAGCCCCGCCGCCCTGGGCTCCAAAGCCGGGAACAAGAATCCAGCTATTGGGCATCGCCGCACGCATTTGCGCGAGTTCTTCGGGGTACGTCGCTCCGACCACCGAGCCGACGGGGCCATAGCCGTGGCCGTCCTTGCGGGTGTCATTCAGCTCGCGAACCAGTTCGGCGACGGTGCCGAAGACCGACTGGCCATCGGTTTCACGGTTTTGCAGGAGCCCTCCACCGGGGTTCGAGGTCTTTACCAACACGAAAATCCCCGCGGCCCGCGCATCGCAGACGTCGACGAACGGCTCAATGCTGTCACGCCCCAGGTAGGGGCTGACCGTCAGCGCGTCGGCACCCCAGACGCTTTCCGGTCCGAGGTAGGCATCGGCATAGGCGGTGGCGGTGCTGCCGATGTCGTTTCGTTTGCCATCGAGAATGACGAGCAATCCTTTCTGTCGAGCATATTTGACGACGCAATCCAACGTGATCATGCCGCTGGTCCCGAGTTGCTCAAAGAACGCCGCTTGGGGTTTCACGCAGGGAACGAGGTCAGCCACCGCGTCGATGATTTCGGTGCAGAACTGCAGGTAGGCCGTCGCCCAGAGATGTGGCTGATCGTCGACCACGCCATCACGGATCGGGGCTGGTAGATTGGCTTTTCGTGGGTCGAGCCCGACGCAGGTCACCGAACGTGTTCGCCGAACCGCCTCGGCAAGTTGGGTGGCAAAGGACATGATGGATCTCCAGAGTTTCGCGGGAGTTTCCCGCAGCGATCTGCATTCGTCCAGCCGTCGGCACCTATGAGAGCGAACCCCGAAGAGCCGACTCCGCTCTAGAAATCGGCCATCGTGTTCGTTAGGCTTTCATGCATCGGGATGTGGCTCAGCCTGGTTAGAGCGCAGCACTGGGGGTGCTGAGGTCGCAAGTTCGAATCTTGTCATCCCGACTCGGCAGAATGAAAGGGTCTCATAAGACTTCTGCGTTACAAGGTGTCCGGCGACTTCTTGCCGCTTGGCCTCCTGGACACCAATGCTTACCGCGCGGGCGCCCTTTTCCAGCCATCACGCTGGTTTTGGCGGAATCAATTCCGTACCGGCTCATCTAAATTCGCTGGGTCACGCAGCGGTTATGATTGGTTCAGTCGCTCAGCTTTCCCGGAGTGTCTCGAGCAGGAACGTTTCTGCTCGACTGCGGCAAATTGGTCGCACTGCCGAGTGACAGTCTTGACGATAGCCCTACCAACTCGTATCACACGGGACTGGCAAACACCTTTTTCGGGGGATAAAGATGTCACACGGCGATACTCTAGAGGGGCAACCGGAGGAAACCGTTACCAGGGTGAACCTGGAGATATTGGTACCTTGGTCTGACGACCTTGAGGCGGAGATCTCAAACGCATTATCTCACCTTCAGATTCGCGTGAATGGTGTCTATCAGCACGATCAGGTTTACGGGCCGCCTTCCACTCGTGTCGGCCTAGATTCGTCTGGCAATCTGATTGCGTTGGGTCAAGGTAGTTACGAGCCCTATTCAGACCTGCAAGCCGCAGCGAATCAAGAGATCTGGGAAGTCGACGACCTTCCGGAGTAATGCACCATCGCCTTTGCCCTCACGAGCTGCGGGCGCCCTCTTCTTTGCATTGCCCGTTGCCTGTCGCCGCGAGGGGTTACAGCACCCTCTGCACGCATGTAGTATTCACGGAACGTGCATACATGATTGGCAGCATGGTGGGGCGCCGCGGCGGCAATGGAAACAGAATTCAAGACTTATGATGAGCCGACTCATCTAACCGTTTCGTGTCACGCGTCTCGTCCCTGTCCCGTCGAAAGCCTTGAGACAGACGAAAGTGGCAATGAATTCGATTGCCCTTTCGCCTTCGAGTGTGACTCTGTCGCCGTAGGGCTTCCCCTCGCGGCGGCTTACGGAAAGAAGATTGCAGTCACGCTGACAGAACCGGTCGGCAACATTGTGACCCGATCCGAGCAGCAGTTTAGCGCTGACAAGAGTCACCGGATCGCACTGCGCAAACACATCTATGAGCTTGAAGCTGCCCCCTTTCAACGTGTCAGGATTTCTGACGGTTTAATCAATTCGTTTGGGGCTAGGGTCCTCTCAAAAGTCCGCCGGGATCGGGATCGCGATCCCAACGGACCGCTTGCATCGCTCGATGAAAAATTGATTGAACGCATTCAGGCGGTGATGCAAGGCATGTGCAATGGCGGCCAACATGTATTCGAAGGTAGTAGCATCGATGAATTATCGGGAAGCTTCTTCAGGAGTATTGATTCGATCGTAACCGACCTCGACCAGCGGCAGCGTCTCGAGTCGGAGTTTCGAAAGTGCGTTTCTGCGCCGCTGATGTGCCACTCGATCCAAAAGGATTTCAAGCTCGGTCGGTATCTTGGGTTTGTCGATGTCCGGACGAATTCGATTTATTCGCCGCTTGCGCTTGCGATCTTGGTTCCGCCGCGTCACCTTCGCCATGACACAACCGTGACGCTCGTGCAGGGTAATCTCGGGAAGATTTTTGGCGCACACAGTTTTGTGTCGTGCGCTTATTCAATGCATGATCCGGAGTCGGGAGGCGCATACTGTGCGCAAGCAGCCATGATCATGGGGCTTGCGATGTTGAGTGACCGTGGGGCCACGGTACGAGGGAGCTTTGATCTAACGCATATCGGTGCAACACACGAAGAAGTTCAAGGCACCCCGTTGCTCGATGGTGAGTCGGGCAACGATCGCTTGACGAAGTATCCCATTTACGGACTGTCGGTCGATCAGATCATTACGGCTTTGGGCAAGTGTAATGTTCAGCCGCAGGCGGAGCGGTTTCCGATCTCACGCACAAAGCTACGGCTCATTCAACGGCTCTTGGTGGCGTACTGCGAGTCGCGATTTCCATCTCTCCTGTTCGTCGATAGCAACGTTTGGAATTCGCACGCGAGCACGAATCAAACACCGTCGCCCGGAATCGGCCATGTGGTCACGGTTATCGGGATCAAACGCGGCAATGAATCGATTCCGACTCATGGTGGATCGGCAATTCACTCTGTCTCACACCTGATCATCAATGATCCGGGAGCCGCGCCGTTTCTTCAGCGGACTTACGATCACTGTCTTCGTTCTGCTTACTATTACAACCACAACAACGAAGCCAATCCGGACCTAAAAGAGAAAGCGCCATTGATTTTCATCGCGAGCAACTCCGTCAAGCGACACGCAGCGGACTGCATCGACACGACTGAAAAGAGGGACTACTCAAATTGGGAGAAGTACATCGGGGTCGGCAACGAAAGGCTCTCGACAGATTTCAGCGTCTCGCTCGTGCACCGATCGGACATCTCGCGACGCTTCTGCGCTTTCCGCGAGGACTTCACGACCACTGTCCTTGCGAAGGATTCTCTTGATCGCGATGAGAGGTTCTGGCTGAACCGTGTCAGGACATTCGTCGAGGAAAGTCCCGATGTGTGGTATTGGGTTGTTGCCGGGTATGACGTTAAAGAAAGGACGGACAACCCTGGGGAGAGGGAGGGGCACCTTTCAGTGTTGTGGCTCTTCTCGTCCGTCGGCGAGCACGGCTCCGAATACGAAGAACGGATTCTATTGTCTGAGAACACTGAGCCGTGACCAAGAATCCTTCTCGATAGAGTCCTGAATCGAAGATGTTAGACCGCTCCGTAATCACGAGCTCCAGTAGTCTTCCGCTGGCGAAGTTCTTCTCAGAGCTAAGCGAAAGTGCACCGGGGGTCTTCTGCGACGTTTATCTCTTTCGAGAAGTGGACTATCGATCCATCCGAGAGTTGATGGAAATTTTTGGTCGAAGGAAGAAGCCGTCCAGCGCGAGGTTGATGAGTGATCCTGCGTTGGTGGAGAGATTCATCAAACCCTACATCGAGAGCGCGATTCCACCCGTTGCTGATGGTCCACGTCCGATTTGCGCACTCGCAACACACTTCTCTTCCATTTCAAGCCTGATCGGAGCCAATCAGTTGGCTCGGGCGAACGAGGCTGAAGCCGCCATCCGGAACAGCGTAGAGCTCGCATGTGATCTCGTGAAGAGTGACCGCATGTCGAAGGCGATCGTCGAAATCGTATGTGGTGACCTCGTCGAAACAGACCACCGTGCTTTGCCCGAACGCAGGATCGCAACGCCAGTCGGTGAGTGGACCGTTGCGGAGGCGATTGCGGTGGATCGGGACCTCAAGATTGAAAAGCTCATGCTCCGACTCGTTCGGATCGTGGAAGAGATCAATCGCGACGAGGATTGGTGTTTGGCGCTCGAGCTCGAGCCGGGCGACGTCTTCGTGTTCAACGGCCTTAAGTCGCTCAAAACGTTCGGTCGTTTGATCGAGGAACCGCGCTTTGAGGCGTTGAAAGGGCGCGTCGGCTTCAATATGGATGTCGCGCACATGAATATCTCCGATGTGCGCGACTCGGACCTCCAGGAGGTTTCGCACTTGCTGGTTCATGCTCATCAGTGCGATACGCCCGGTCAGCACACTCGGGATTTGCCAGTGGGCGTTTGGGATGCCGTTGTTCCGCAATCCAATAGGAGTCGTCCGTATCTCGAGGTGTTGAATGCGGTTGACCCGTCATCCAGCGATCGTTGTGGTTTGCCGTTTAGTCGAGCCGTCGCCCTGGAGCTGGAGGGTTGCCGTCAATGGAACTGGATCTTGGAAGGTCTGTCCGCGATGCACTATCAGTTCAAGCAACTGGATCGTTCGAGTGTTGGGAACGGACTGCGCGTCCATGAACCTCACCCGCAGCCGGGGCCAGGCCAACTCGACCAGCAGGAAGGGCGACCGGTGAGAGGCACTGGCGCAGCCGACGAGGTGTAGCCGTTCGGTGAAACCCTTAACATTCCCTGACGGTGGCAATGGAAAGTGACTCGCAGTCTCTCAATACATACTGATCGGATCTGGCGGCCAGCATGACGATGAACATCAGGTCAACAATACGTGAGCGTCCGGAATTGGAGTCGGTTTTGTCAGAGGGAACGGTCGAAGAGCCGTCGGTCGTGGTTCGGACTCCCGAAGGTGTTCACGATCTCCTCTTGACCCAGGACGCCTACTCGAAACCTCAGCTCCGGGCTCTTATTTTTCCCATCAAGAGCATCGTGGAAGAGACGCTCAAAACGATGGTGCCTCAATCAAAGGGTGTCGTCAAAGGCATTTCGGTCATCGTCAATCTGTCGGTGAAATTGGCAGAGGCGATCAAAGAGTCACAGGCCGATTCGTTGGAGCCGATCGATGCGACGGACCAACTCTGCAGCACGCTCGAACTCTCAGACGACGAGACGCACCAACAGGCGATGCATCGAATTTTCGGTCATCGTCCAAAGCCGGAAGGCATCGTCAGCTTCATTGCGAGCCTGGATGATGAAACAACGATCGAGCACATCAAGCCGTTAGGTGATGTTCTCGGTGCCGCGCCGTTTCTCAAAGAGTTCTTTCAAATCGGATCGTTCGTCGTTCAGTCACTCGACGCGCCCAAAGAACGTCCTTCGAACGCAACACTCTCGGACGGCATTTCGATCGACTCCTTGCGGCAACGACTTGAGCGGTGAACCGATCGCGTGCGCTGTCGAAAGCGGGAGTGTTTTCGTTTAGGAATCGGTTACCATTCGCATTCGGGACGGAAGCGAACGTGGAATGACGCCGGTTCAAGGCGCCGAGGCGAGCATGGAATCTCTACCAGTTGTCGATTGCGATGGATGCGGAGCCTGTTGTATGCACATGGGCTATCCGGCGTACGTTCTTGAGACCGCAAAGCATCCCGCGGAAGAGAATTGGCTGTCGCTTCCCGCCGACCTCAAACGGGAACTCGAAAAATTCATTGCCGACTACTCGAGTCCTGCGCAGGGTCAACTCGACGGGCCGTGCTTTTGGTTCGACGCAGAGACACGTCGCTGTAAACACCACGAGCATCGTCCCCGAGTCTGCCGCGACTTCGTGGTCGGCTGTAACCAGTGCCTGGATTGGCGCAAGTGGTTGCGTGAGCAGCCGGGTGAGTCTACGTAGCTTCCCATTCGTTTTCTCTTTGATGTCGTTGGCATTAAGACGAAACGAGGCAGGGTGAATTCACCAAAACCGCTCAGTTTGAGTAGCTAGCCGCCGGATCTCCAGAAAAACCTTGTGGCTCACCAAAACGCAGATCTCGACGTTCTTGCGACATTGAAGTGACAGTGACTAGCGTTGCGGACGACCACTCATGAGCTCTTGCTCGAGACGCTTAACGGCCCGCGTCCATAGTTTCTGTGCCGCATCGCCGCTGCGCTCGAGCAACTTTCCGATTTCGTCAAACGTGAGGAGATCCCAATTGCGCAACCGGAGCACGACTCGGTAGTCTTCGGGCAATCGTTTCATCGCGGACATCAGTTTGACCGACTCTTCACGAGCAATCAGCGATGAGTGCGGCATCCGTTGGGAATCCACCATCACCGCGACCTCATCCAATTCAACTTCGCGTGTGACACGTCGTTTTTGGCTGCAATCGAACCGTCGCCGTGAGTCCGCGATTCGATTGAGTAGGGCTCGCCTGAGCCAGCCGCGAAACTCAGCACGCGTGCTTCCTCGAAAGCTCTCGAATCGTTGGGTGGCTAGCAGGCAAACATCTTGGACGACATCAGATGCACCGATCTTTTGTTTCATTTTGG
>JBCBOT010000318.1:0-9559 GCA_039821165.1 Planctomycetota bacterium
CATCTTGCTCGCTGGGAGTGCGTTTCGGGTTCGTCCCCCAGTGTAAGAGAACAAGACAGATCACGCTATTTGGCGTTGGGACGACATTCCTCAAAGTCGCCGAGCCAGGAAGGCACGATATGACGCAACTATTCGCGAACGGTTCGTGCGATTCGAAATGTCAGGTAAACGCGGGGTGTTTCAACACCATGAAACTCCCGCTGGGAGGCGCGGGCATCGAGCGGCTGGTAAAGCATCGCTCCGCCGCGGTTCGGAACGCGTGTCGAGTCATCGATATAGGTGAATTCAGTACCGCTGTCGTAGAGCGGTTCGACGACATAACCCTCGTACCGTTGGCGGAACGGGTGACACAAATCCATTGCATTGCCCAACATGTCAAACAACCCGTAATCATTGGGCAAGAGTCTGCCGACGGGGTGGAGACGATAATCGCTGTTGCGGGTCGTCCACGCATGCTCATCCAAACGCTCGGGATCAAATCCGAACCAACGGCTCGACTCCGAGCCTCCGCGGCAAGCAAACTCCCATTCGGGTTCGGTGGGTAATCGATAGCCGATCCGATCGAGATAGTCATCGTCCAGAATCATGTTCGGTCCGATGTCGTCCATCTCCGGATAGCACATTTCCGACTTCGGTAATCCCTCCTGTTCGCTCAGCCATCGACAATACTTCACGGCGTCGATCCAGCTGACATTGACCATCGGGCAGCGAACATCGTCTGCGTAGCTCTCGGGATACCCGGCATCGCGTCGAAACTCACGAAATTGCTCGAACGTGACCGCGGTCGTCGCAATCGCATACGACCGATCGATGATCACGGGAGTCATCGGCTCCTTGAGATGATCGCGTCCTGGCTCACCGTAGCGCGAACCGATCCAAATAGTAGCTGCCGGACGAATGATGGGCAGTCGGTGTCCCGCGACCGAACGGATCTCGCCACTGGAAATTGTCGGCACCCTATCGAGCGAGATTCCCCAAGCCGTTGCGATCGACTCGAACGCAGAAATCACGCCCGAATCCACCGCTTTCCCATACGCAACGGGTAACTCAAGCGTCAATTCGTTACGCAACGACTCCGAAACGCTGTTCTGGCTGCACATGGAGAGCGCCATCGCGCAGGATCGGCGAAGCAACAGATCGTTCTCGCCAAACACCTGCTCGGTAAGCCAGCGACACGGCAAATTCAGTTGAGCGAATCCCGCGATCACCGCGCCACGCAACTCGGGATCATCCGTCGCGACAAGCGATTCCTTGACGCGTGTGTCATCTCCCAATTGCAAAAGTGCGAACGCGAGGTTTGCACGTCGTCGCGCGCGTGCCACCCGGAGTTTCGCATCCGGAATCCACTTCCACCAAACCGATCCGAACTGAGCGATGCCGTCCTTCTCCATCGCGCCGTTGTCAACGCTAACGGGCCGATACCCTTGTTCAAAGAGGCTCTGCGCCGCCCGAAGATGCTCTCGTCTTGGCTGGTAGTCGAGTGTCTTGGTCTTGATCGGCAGGTTCTCCCACCACTGCGTCGCCAACGCCGGGTCTTCTTCGAAAGTTCCCTTGCGCTGCTTGCAATTGAGCAACGCGTGGCTTCGGCAGTTGGCCTTCAGTGATGCGAACGTGTCGCTCGTCAAATCCCAATCGTCCTTGAACCCCACCAGGAAATCCGACTGCCAGCGGATGGACGTAAGATAAGCCGCCCCGTCGTCCTTCATTACCTGAAGGCCTGCCCTATTGAGCCAAAACCCGCGACTGCTCGTCCGCTCCCATCCATCCGGTTGATGTCGGTCCTGATGGACCTCTATGTACATGTCGGACTTTGTCAGCACCGAATCGGAGTCGTCCCCAAGCCGAATCCAAACACAAGCATAGCGATGGCCCGTTTCGGTGTCGTAGGCGACCACGTCATCGGCCAGCCAACCCGAGGTCGTCTGGGCTGCGTTCTCCTGTTTGAGTTGTTCGGCAGTCAGTCCCCAGCGGAACAGGGATTCCGCCGAGTCACGGACCCAATACACCTGAGCGTATTCAGTTCCTTTGTCGAGATAGGGAAGAACATTCGCAACACGATAGCCATGCTCCCATAGCAAATCAGCCATGGTCTGGAGCCGCGCCGCTTCGACGCGGTGACTCACCATCGCGACGCGGCCGACTGCGGTCTCGCAGGCGTCAAGGGAATGGAGCACTTCTTTCGGCAATGGCTGCGTCGCAACCTCCACCGGCTTTCTCAAACCGATCCACCACCATGCTGAGTTCCAAGGTCGCGAATCATCCTCGAAGTTTCGATCATTCTCCCACGCGACGCGAAGAGCATCGATCGATTCCTTGCCCAACGCGTCGGTAAGAACAGAGAGCTCGCCCGCTTGAGCGTAGGGAATTACGCTCGCCAACTGCTCGGCCGAATCGGCATACGCAGCAATCAGGTTCGCCGCATTGAGGTTCCCCGGGACACGATCCGGTGCACGCATTCGCGAGCAAAGCTCCGCGACGAGTGGCGAGGAAATGGGTTCGAAAGCCTCTCGCCATCGGGGAATTCGGATCGGGTTCTCCGCGATCAAGAAGTCACACAGACTCGACAGATTCTCCGGTAAAGAAATCGTGTCGGCAGTCGCTGGCGCTCGAACCATCACGCAGGCCGCCCGCAATTTGGACTGCACATCGTTTCCCGGATCTTCCCAGACCGCCAACGCATCACCGGCCATTTTTTCAAATGAAATGTCCAGCGTGGTGACGATGTCGACGACCTCTTCCGCGTCCGCCGTCATCAGAAAGTCGGACAGCAATTCGTCCGCTTCGGGTTCCTCGTTGACCAACAACATCGCCGCACGAAGTTTTCGCAGGTCTTGAGACTCACCTCGAATGAGTTCCGTTGCGGATTGCTTGAGTGCCTCGTCTTCACGAAGCACGTTGGAACGCTCGGCAGCATCGGCAATGCTCGAGGCAATGAATCCCTCGAAAGCGGACTCGTTGCGAACCCGTTCTCCGTATCGACTGATCCCAAACAGCGTCGCGGCGATTGCAAGACAACCGGCAAGCACAAGAAACGACGCATTGCGGAGCGTCTTTCCATGCAGGTGCCTCGCAGCGGTCATCACCTCTCGCTGCGACTCGTTGACCTTCTCGTCGCCGAGATTCTTGCGGATCCAATAGAACTCCGCCATCGTCGGCAAAGACTGTTGTCGGGGGTGCAGTCGATACAACTCAGCGAACTGGTCGAGGCGAGCACGCGCCTGCCCCTGCGCCGTCGCTTGGCTGTGATACTCGATCCACTGTCGAATCGGATTGATCAGAAAATCGTGAGTCAATTGATAACCGGTGACATCGCTCGACAAGTTCGAGGAATCGGTACTGATCGTCGAGTCGCCGCCCCGATCGGTTGGCGTAATCAAGTGCAATTCGCGATCGAGCAGCGTCACCATCTGCCGAAACGTTTCCTGGTCCGCATACCCGGAGGCTTCGAAAAGCTCTTGCTCCGTTCGCAGCGCTCCTTTGATCGGTGAACCGAGCTCAGGAAGCAGAGTCTTTAGAACGCGTCGCGTACCCTCCGCGTGCATTCGGATCCGTCGCGGAGCGGACTCGCTATCGAATGTCTCGTCAAAAAACCGCATTCCCAAGTCGGCGCCGCCATCGCCGAAAACGCCCACGGTATCGTCCCACGAACGCCCTTTGAGCATCTCCGTCAGCAAGGCAAGCTGAACGCAGATGACGCGTCCATCTTTCGCCAAATACTCGACGGCGGCGTCGAGAAAACGATGTTGCGCCGGGGTCAACTCGGTCTGCGATGCGGGTAAGCGAGCGTGTGCGGCGCCGAAAAGCGCGAGTACTTGTCGAGCGTGTCGGGTATCAAAAAGATCGACGGCCGTCACGTTGACGTCTTCGCCGATCGGAAGGTCCAGCGTCTGCATCAGACGCGTGACTCCCATCCAAAAGTCGTCGCGAACGAGCAAGACGCACTGCAGAAAGTCCCCGTCGCAATGCCGAAGTGCTTCGGTGAGCGGGGCGCGAACACAGTCTGGATTGGCGAACAGCCATTGTTCGAATTGATCGATAAAAATAACGGTCCGCTGATTTCGACTTCTACGCAATCGTGTGAACGTTTCGACGATGTCGGTGCCACCCACAGGCTCCTGACCGGTAAACACGGAGCGCGTCGCGATCTGGGAAATCAAATCGGCTTCGGTATTTTCGGCTGTCGCCTGGATGTAATACGTTTCGATATCGGCGGGCATGCGAGGGATAATCCCCGCGCGGACGAGCGACGATTTCCCGCAACCGCTTGGGCCGTAAATGAGGCCGACCGTGATCGCTTTCTCTGCGCCACGGGAGGTGAGTGCTGAAATCCAAAAACGAATCGCTTCGGGAACGCCGAGCCGATCTTGCGGTCCGGGAAGAAGCCTCGGAAAAAACTCGGCGTCGTGAACGCCAAACGGTCGCAGGCCTTTGGGCACCACTGGACTCGTCGAAGGATCGTCCGAATCGTCGTTGATACCCGTCGTCGCGGTCACCGTCATCGGTTGCGGTGAAACGGTCGACGCCGGCCCAATCGAAAATTCGGCGGAAACGTTGGAATCACTTCCGATGTTTCGCAGTTCGCTCGCCATCAATTTGGCACTGGCGTAGCGATCGCTTCGAGCTTTCGACAACGCCTTCAAGCAGATCCGCGCCAGTTCGATCGGAATCGCAGAATTGAGATCACGCGGATGATCGGGATCGCAGTACAGGATCTGGTCGAAAAGCTCGCTGTTACTTGAACCGCGAAACGGTCGCTTTCCGGTCAGCAATTCGTAGAGCACGATCCCGAGCGCGAATACATCGCTCCGTCCATCGACACGATGGCCTTCTCCGCGAGCCTGCTCGGGACTCATGTACGCCGGCGTGCCCACGAACGCGGTGCTCGATTTGATGTCCGCGTCACGCAACGCCAACCCGAAATCGGCGACGTAGGGATGGCCATCCTCGTCAACCAAAATATTGCCAGGCTTGATGTCTCGGTGGACGATTCCATTATCGTGAGCATATTGCAGCGCGTCGGCGACATCCGCCAGCAATGTCGCAAGCCGTTCGATGCTTGGACGCGTTTTCCGAAACCATCGACCAAGATGACTCCCGCGGATCAGCTTGGTGACGATGTAGCAGGGAATCTCGCTGGTGCTGGCGGCTCGAAAAACCGGAATGATGTTCGGGTGATCCAAGCTCGCGATCGCGCGGGCTTCGCCGAGATAGAGGTCGGCGGTCTTACGCTTATTGACCAGCTGAGCGTGAGGAATCTTGAGCGCGACCTCACGATGGAGCGTGTTATCAAATGCGAGGTAGACGATTCCAAACCCGCCACGACCAAGCAGCTTCAGGATCGAATACTCATCGATGCCGACGGGCAACTCCGCAGACTCCGACTTCCGGGTCAGAGGCTCGGAAACGTTCGATTCACGCGTTTCCTCGGGATCAAATTGTCCATCGTCGTCCACGCACCCATCCCCGATCATCGAGTTTGCCCCTCGCATTGTAACATTCCTCTGAACACCTGCACCGCCTGCACAAACCAAACCTAGACGGAATGCCGGCGCTCCCCTGGAATTCCAGCGGAAGGGGACTTCAATAGGACGGGCACCTTTTGATTCGTGAGGAAGCCCACCCATGTCGTCTCGACTGATCCGGTTCATACTGATCGCATCGTTCTGTTTCACTTTGGCCTCAGCGGCGACCGCCGCCGATCCCAGTGGACGTTGGCGAGGATCCTGGACGAGCCGTTCGACCGGGCATCGCGGCGCACTCAGGGCGCGCGTCCGACAGGTCGACGCCAACACGTACCGGGCGTTGTTCGCCGGAAGATTCGCGGTGGTCGTTCCGTTCCTCTATCCCGCTAAACTGGAACGCGTGCCCGGAACTTCCGACTGTTTTCGCACCACCACGCGTCTGCCATTGCTGGGCGAATACCGGATGACGGCGCACGTCTCTCGAAATCGTTTCTACGCCGTCTACTCGGGTGGCAAAGAGAACGGGATTTTCGACCTCTCACGCTAAAAGCAAACACTCCCCGAGAGTCGTCATGCTCTCTGTGACTCTCAAGATGACAAATGATCCGCGCGTGCGTCATGCTCGAGCGCGGGCACCGCGATGACGGTGAGCACGACACCGGCCCCAGCCGATTCGCCGTCAGCAGGTCGGATCTTAAACGGAACCAACTTAAGAACCACGGTCTGACCTACCTCGTCTTCGCATGTCAGCACCGACGATTCATCGAAGCGAGCGACGCGTTCGAGCCGTTCGAAGATATCCGGTACCAAAAGCCTGTGCGAAAAGTTTCGTAGCGGTCGTCCGATGTCGTGTTCGACGAGGTAAAAGAACTCCGTCGCGGCCTGCGTGAATCGAACGATCCGCAGTTCTTCATCTAACAGGATGGTACCAAGATCCGATGCCTCGGCGAGATTCGTGAACTCGGCGGCCTCGCTTTGGAGTTGGGCGATTTTGCTCTGGTTTTCGGCGTTCACCGCGAACAACTCCTCGTTCATTCCGTGAAACTTCTCGTTCGCACTTTGCAGCTCGTGGTTTGCCGCGATCAGATCTTGGTTCGTTGCCTGAATTTGCTCCACGCTTTTTTGCAAGGCATCGATCGTGGCCCGTAAAACATGTGGCGACTCCTCTGGCAGTCCCGTGGGCGGAGTCTCGGCGGCAAGATCTTCCGGTCGATTGGATTCGTGAATCGTACGCATCCATTTGGACTTCACGTCGCCGAACTCGATCAGCCAATAGCAACCATCGGCGCCGTCGTGCGCGAATGCTTGAATCGAAATGTCGACTGTTCGCTCGGCGAACTCGACTTGCGGCAACGAGATGGCTCGCCGTCCCTCGGCCGACTGTTCGAGCGCAGCGCTAAATGACGCCCAAAGTCGTTGCGGCAGACGACTCAGCAAGTCCTCGGTGTTGTCTTCTGGTTCCAGCCAACGATGTGCATCGCCAAATTGAAAGAGGATGCATCGCTTCGAGTCGACCAGGAGTGCGTCGCCAACAAATTGCTCGAGTAAAAGCTTGAACGCGCTGAGCACACGGTTTCGACTGGTTCGATCCTTGACTTCCGTCAATGCTGGTTCGGCCCGCGTCGATCGAGTCCTGCGGTCCGCAAAGACGGGGGAATTCCTGACGAGTTCCGCGGCATCTCGAAGTTTGCGATACAGGTGCGCCGAAAGATCGATGACCTCGAATTCTGTCTCCAAATGGACCGGGACTTCGCTCGAGCCGAGAAAAAGGATTCCGTTGGGGCGGAGCGCGAAGTGGCACGAGGCGATCGCGACTTGCTGAGTCGGTCGCTCAAGATAGATCAGCAGATTGCGGCAAGCCACAACATGCAGTTTCGTGAACGGGGGATCCTCAACGAGATTGTGACGCGAAAAGATCACTCGTCGTCGAATCTCATCAATGACCCGCACATGGTTCGGCCCGTCCGGATGGAAGTACCTCTCGACCCGAGGTTGCGGCAGATGTTCGAGTTGCTCGCGTCGATAGAAGCCGCGTGCCGCACGCGCAAGTGCGTTTTCATCGATGTCGGTCGCGAGCACCTTCATACGAATGTCACGTTGGCTCTGGGTGAAAACTTCGTGAGCCAAAATCGCAAGGCTGTAGGCCTCTTCCCCCGTCGAACAACCCGCGACCCAGATGCGAAGTTCGTCGTCGGGCCCCAGTGCATCAATCTGACGAGCGAGATGATCAGCGAGCAGTTCAAACGAATGTGGATCGCGAAAGAACTCGGTCACTCCTATCAAGAGACCGCTGTACAGCGTGTCTAACTCGTCGGGATCTTGATCCAATAGGCGAAGGTATTCACGAAGCGATTGGACGCCGCAGGCGCGCAGACGTCGATCGAGTCTGCGAACAATCGTCATCGGCTTGTATTTCGAAAAGTCGACGTCGTGGCGATTGGCCAGCAGTTTTAGAATGTTGTTGAAGTCGGGATTGATCTCGGGTTCGGCATCCGGCGTGAGTAGTGATTTGTTGCCATGCCGCGTGAGAACTTCACCGATTTGCTCGCGAGTCACGACGACGTCCGCCGAGCCACTGGCGATCGCATTGCTCGGCATTCCGTCGAACTTCGCCGTTCGCGGAGACTCGACGATGGTCATGCCGCCCGCCTCACGAATGGCACGTACACCGGCAGCTCCGTCTGACCCGGTCCCGGACAACACAACGCCGACAGCGTGTTCGCCAAAACACTCGGCGAGCGAACGGAACAATCCGTCCACCGGGCGTAGTGGATGCTCAGAAGCGACCTCAGCAAGTTTGAATCGACCGTCACGAACCTCGGTCGCCTTACCAGGGAGACTCACATAAACCGTGTCAGGCTCCAGGATCATCCCGTCCGCCACATCGACCACGGGCATCGCCGTGTGCCTGGATAGAATCTGCGTGAGAAAGCTCTTCACGTCGGCGGGAAAGTGCACGACAACAACGAACGCGAACCCTAAAAATTCATCGACCCGCGCGAACACCTCCTCTAAAGAAGCAAGTCCGCCCGCGGAGGCTCCGATGCCGACAACGGCGATCGGTTCTCGCTCTTGGAGATCACCCGCCTTTACCGTGTCCATTCGCGATGCCCCACCCTCGTGGTCGTCATGCGTTGCCGTGTCGCCAAACCTGCTTGCCCCCAAACATGGATCATCGCGGTGAAGGTCACTCCATTCGGCGAAACAACGACCGAAGACCTTCTGCCAATCGCTATTGGAGCATGAGATCACGCAGTGTAAACTTCTGAATGGACTTTCCGTGAGGGAGTGATTCTTGTCAGCCTCTTGTTGACGACTGGATGTCGCGCGGGCCTGTCCGACGGTACCGTTGTACACGTACCAACCACTGGTGTCAGTGGGGCAGTGACATCCATTATCCGAGCCGTTGATTTGTGGGCACCAATGGCGGCTCAGGCGTGAGGAAAATCGCCATGCTCGTGATCACTCGAAAGAATGATGAGTCCATTCAATTTCCTGGAACAGGGATTGAAGTTCGCATTCTTCGGCCTGGACCCTCTCGGGTCCGCATCGGAATCAAAGCCCCCCCGGAGATTCCGATCTTAAGGGGAGAACTCTCAGAACAGCAGATTCCTCGGCCGAAGGAGACGCCGATGAAAAGCACGCTGATTGTGGAAGACAATCGCAACGAGCTGGAACTTCTCGCTTGTTATCTCAAGCTCAAACGCATGAGTGTCCAAACCGCCGAGAACGGAGCCGTCGCGATTGATTACCTCGCGCACAACTCGGCTCCGGATGTCATTCTGCTCGATTTAAACATGCCGAAATTCGATGGTGCTTGGACCGTGAGTCGGCTCCGATCAAATCCGTCGACTCGCCACGTCCCCATTGTTGCCGTGAGCGGTGATTCTCCGGAAGAAGTCGGCCTGGAGATCGGGCCCCATGGAGTCGATGCTTGGTATCCCAAGCCGATCGATCCCGAGCAACTCTTCCAAGAGCTGCACACTGAACTGACGACTTCGGCTGCTTGCTGAGTCACTTTCATCGCGCGGGCGAATCTGCAGGGGCAGCGTCACATCACGATGTAAGTGACTCAGCAAGCAGCCGAAGTCGTCAGT
>JBCBOT010000319.1:0-9518 GCA_039821165.1 Planctomycetota bacterium
GGGAAGGCGCGCGATGAAGCTCTTCGGTCCGGCGGCGGCAAGCGTGTTATCGTTCAGCTGGAATCCGCGTACCGACACATATTCCGGGTACACGAGTGCGTTCGTCACTGGTTTGCCCTTTGGACCAACGATCCTGTGGCGGCTGACTTCCGGTTCATTTAGTTGAACCGAAATGCCTTCGAGCTCAATGTCCTTGTCATCCAAACGGAGTGAGAAAACGGCCATGGCGTGCCCGGGAGCGTACACCCAAGCGATTGGCCACACCTTGTCATTGATCTGGGGCATGGGAAATTCAATGCGGAACTCACCCTGTGCGTCCGCTTGATAGAGCTTTGTTGTCGTTCCAGTCATGCTACTCACACCCCCGAGCCCCCAGATTGCCAAGGTCGCGTTCGGGATCGCGGTGCCGCGAGAGTCGATGACATTCCCGGACAATCTGAACACCGCCCTCGACGGCTCGACAACGTCGGTGGATGAAGCGTCGTCTCGGTCTCGGTCCTGCTTCGAAACACGCGTCTCACTGTTCGCAGGCTGTTGCGGCACCGCCTCGTCCGTCGTCGTCAGAGCAACCGTTTCACGCGATTCCACGGCCGCAACATTAGTGGACTGCTCGTCGTCTCCAATCTGCGATGCGGTGGCGACGAGGACCAAGAGTAGCGGAATGAAGAGCGCGAACAGGTACCGCGGCACGATGATCCGATGTTGGTCGGCGGGCACACCGAGCAACCGCCGGACTCGGCGAGCGAGCGTCGAAGGCCGTTCACCCGTCGCCGCCAAAACAAGCGACCCGACTTCGATTGCTTGTGGTTTCCGAATTGCCGCGGCGCTAACGAGAGCCTCCGCAAGGTCGCACGGTTCCGTCCCCCAGCGAATCGCCAAGTCGTCACAACAGAGTTCTCTCTCCACCGAGAGATTTCGACTCAAGAACCAGATCGCGGGATTGAAGAACAGCAACGCTTCGATGAGACGTTGAACAAGTTGAGCCCAGTGGTCTCTTCGATAGAGGTGCGCCAACTCGTGCAATAGAATCGACTCGAGTTCCGTCGGCGAAAGGTTCGTCAGCAATGACGGAGGCAGTAAGAAAGCCGGCCTCAACAGGCCAACAAGGACGGGGCTTGCGACGCGGTGGCAAACTCCCACGAACGGCTTTCTTCGCAAACCGGTCATCGGCCAAAGACGCTCCAACAACTCTTCGACAACCGGCTGGTTCACGGCCGAAGCACGCTGCACGTAGCCGGCGGTACGGGAGAACCCAATTGCGAGACGCAAACACATGAGCGAAACACCCAAGGCATAGATGGCGAGAAGCCATTGGCTTGTTTGCGCCGGAGCGAGGGAGTTTGCCTCAGGAACCACTTCGGACGAACTCAGCCCGGTATCCAGAGGCCCGCGTGGAGACGGAGTGCCGAGCCGTTCGAGACGTCCACGTTCCTGTTCACCTGCGGCACTCGCGATTGGCGATTGGCCGTGGGGTGCCAAGACGCAATACGTTACCGGAACGAGCAGCGCGGTCATTGTCAGCGCCACAAAGAGTATGCGGTAGCGAAGTTCGGCAGACCGTTTTCCGAACAGGCAAATAACGGCCAACGCAATCAATGTGATCACCGCACCTTGCCAAATGGAGTGCCCGAACGTGGCAATCATCCTTGGGCCGACTTCATTGAACGATTCTGACATCACTCGCGCTCCTTCCGTTTTCGGTTGATGAGACGGCGAAGTGACCGAAGCTCTTCGTCGTCGATTTCCTCGGACTCGATCAGCTTTAGAACGACGGCTTCGGCAGAACCGTCAAAGACCCGTGTGACGAGATCACTCAGCATGTTCGACGAAACCGCTTCCTGAGAAACCGCCGCCTCGAACAGATGAGCCTTGCCACTCTGCTTTCGCGACACCCAGCCTTTGTCGTTCATGATGTTGAGCGTCGTAACGACCGAAGTCCGCGCGAGCGGTCTCCCGGCATCACGCTCAAGCGAGGCACGAACCTGCTGTGCCGAACGCTCACCCTCGTTCCAAAGGATTTTGAGGATCTCCAGCTCCAACTCCGTTGGATGCTTGGCTGGGGGCCGCGCCATAGCGAACTTGCTCCTTCTGCCGAACGACTGTCTAATTCAATAGACGTTACCGTCTACAGAATTAGACGTAAAGCCACATTCGGAGTTTTTATTGCACGAGGTCTTTCACCCAAACCGCAGCGAGTGCGCAAGCGAGCAGTGCGACGCTGGTGAGCCAGACGGTGCCACAGGCGACGAAGGCGGTGTTGCCGCGAAAATCGAGCTGGTTGCCGTTTGTTTCTGATGCAGACGCAAGGATCACAGTCGGAACCGGGAGCGACGCCACCGCAAGAACCAAGAACGTAAACATCGGTCTCGCAAAACTTGGCATCTCCTCGACGATCGCGAACACCGCCGCAAATACGGTGGTGAAGATCAAGAGCGCGGCAAGACCATATCGGGCCATTCAATCCCTCTCCTTTCTAGGAGCAAACGAATCAGCGCTTTGTACGCTTTCAACGACCGCATCGTTCTCGGCTCATTCGCTCATTGTCCATGACTTTCACGATTCTCCACTGCGGTCTCTGCGGCTACGTTTCTTACCCGACCGCACAACCGCTTCGACCGACCGGTTAAACTACCGCAGACCAACTTTGACAGGCAGGTACGAAGATGAATCTATTGAGGCGGGAATTTCTGGCGGTCGGTTCGGCGTTGTTGGCCGGTGCGGGTTCCGCGGTCGCAGCAGATGCGAAACGTAAGTTCACGATCGACCTGCGTTGGGGCAGCATCGGTGTGAAGACCGACCAGGTCGGTGCGATCGAATTGGCCGCCAAGCACGGTTTTGAATCCGTCGCGGCGTCACCCTATGAACTCGCCAAACTCTCCGATGCCCAAAGCGATGAGATTGTCGGACTGTTGAAGGCGAAGGGACTCGTGTGGGGATCGGCGGGATTGCCCGTGGAATTTCGCCAAGACGCCGCCCGATTCGAAGACGACTTAAAGCAGCTACCCGAACGAGCCGCCGCGATTCAGCGTGCCGGCGGATCACGGATGGGGACTTGGCTGATGCCGTGCCATGACGAGCTGACGTATATGGCTAACTTCAAACAGCACGCGACGCGACTCCGCGAAGTCGCCAAAATACTCAAAGACAACGGGCTTGGATTCGGGCTGGAGTACGTCGGCACGCAGTCGTTGCGGGTTTCAAAGAAGTATCCGTTCGTGCACACGATGAAGGAAACGCTTGACCTGCACGACCAGATCGGCGTCGACAACATGGGGCTCGTGCTCGACTCGTGGCATTGGTTTACCGCGGGCGAATCAGCCGACGAGATTCGTCAGTTGAACGCCAGCCAAGTCGTTGGCTGTGACCTCAACGATGCGCCGAAGGGACGGTCGATGGCGGAGCAACAGGACGACGAGCGAGAACTTCCCGCCGCGACGGGCGTCATCGACGTCAAGTCTTTCCTCGATGCATTGGTGGCCATCGGCTACGATGGCCCGGTTCGCGCCGAGCCGTTCAACCAGCCACTCAACCAACTCGATAACGATGCCGCGTGCTCGAAGACCGCCGCGGCAATCAAAAAGGCATTCAACCAAATCGGCTAGTAACTTTCCCCAACACGCAGTCACGCTGATGTCCGATTCACCCAAATTCGAAAAGGCGTTTCCGTACCAGGACGATGTGTTGGCGTTGCCCGTGACCGACATCGATGTGGCCGCGACTTGGTATACAAATCACTTCGGCATGACCGAGGTTGAGCGAAGCGAAGACCCGCCGACGGTGATTCTGGAACGTGACGGAGCCCGAATCGGTTTTCAAATCAACGGTGGCGATGCATCACAAGACGGTGCTGCGATCCTGGTTTCCCAGATCGATTCGATCCGCGAGGAGTTGGAGTCGCGTGGGCTTGAGATCGGCAGCCCGCGGGTGGATGAGAGGGACGGGAAGACGTTCCGGGTCTTTTTCGTCGTCGCGCCGGATGGGCTGTGTTATTACTTTCACGAACCGCTGAACGACTCATCATCAACCACAACGTGAGCCACGAGTCGGCTCGTTTACATGGGAATCAATGGAAACCCGACGCGTCAGCGAGGCGATCTCGTGAAAGAGCTGTCTGTGGAGCGAAGCCGGTCCCTCACTTTACGTATCGGGTGACCAGAATTCAGCAAGCGCGACTTCAAAGCTGACACGACGGACTACCTACCCGTTGAGGCAGGTTCCCTCGCGGACACTTCGGGTTACCAGTCGTGCTGGTCCCGTGCCGACGACCCTCTCATGCCGCGCGGCGGATTCGCTGTGGTGCGTCGATGCGAGTGCGGCGCAGGGCTCGGGGCCCGACTTCGTGAACGCCAGGCTGCTCGTACCAGGAGCGTTTCGCGACCGCATCGAGAATTTTTTCGGCGATCGTCACAGCCCGGGCCCCGGCGTAACCATCGACCGTCGGAGCGATGCCCGATTGGATGCTGATCACAAAGTCGTGCAACTCATCGAGAATCGCGTTCCGCGGTTCCACCGATAGGGTTTCAAGCTGAAGATGATTTTCAAAGAGTTCGTCCGCGTAAGTGAGCGGGTTCTCGGTTTCGCTTTCCAATTCGAAATTTCGTTCGGCGAGTGAATCACTCGGTCGAACGGCGTGGATCGCGGGGGCGGAGAAGTCGATTTCGGCGAAGCCGTTGGCACCATAAACATGCATGCTTCGAGCCGGCGCGGGACTCACACGTGATGCTTTAAGTTGGGCGATGAGTCCACAACCGAACTCCAAACGTGCCTCGGCCAAGTCTTCGTGATCGCTCACGACGGCGAGACCGCTGGCGGATACCGAGACGACCGGCGCCTCCGTCATCGAGCAAACCAAGTCGATGTCGTGAATCATCAAGTCCATGACGACGCCGACATCGAGGCAGCGACCGGGGAACCGCGACGCACGAACGGCCTCAACGAATTTGACGTCTACGCCGAGATGTTCCAGCGCCGTGAATGCCGGGTTGAATCGTTCGACATGGCCGACCTGAAGCGTCAATCGTCTTGCGGCGGCAAGCATCGCCAGCCGATCCGAATCAGCGGCACTGGTCGCCAGCGGCTTTTCGGCCAAAACATGCTTGCCGGCTTTGAGGAGGTCCGTCGCGATTTCGGCATGTTGATCGGTGGGTGCGGCAATCACCGCGGCATCGATGCGATTGATCAAACTGCGATGATCGGCGAATGTTGGAACGCCGAACTGGGTTTCTGCTCGCTGCCGCGCGTCGTCGAACGGGTCACTGATCGCGACCAGTTCGGCTCCGTCGACTTGCCCGAGGAGTTTTGCGTGAATGCGACCGAGATGGCCGGCTCCGATGACTCCGATACGCAAACGCGTCATGCTGCGTTCCTAATGCGATGTTCTTGTCCACGACCGTTTCGCGCTTCGTTTGCGAAGGCGACACAGTCAAAAAGTTCTTTCACGGCGGGTCTCAGCGGTCCTTTCGCTGTCACCGTCGCGATCGCCGACTCCAGGCCTACTCGTTCGCGGTAAAGCAACTTGTAAGCCTGATGAAGTACCGAAATGTCTTCGCGTGGGTAACCGTGTCGTTTCAGTCCGATCGTGTTGAGTGCACGCGGTTGCCCCGGATTGCCTTCGACGATCGTAAACGGCGGCGCGTCTTGAGACAGTCGAGTCAACGCGCCGACAAAACAGAGTTGCCCGATACTCGTGAATTGAACGATGCCGCAACCGCCGGCGATGGTCACGTCGTTGCCGATTCGAACGTGGCCGCCGAGCATACCGTTATTCGCGATCACGATCCGATCGCCGACGCGGCAATCGTGTCCGATGTGCGTGTTGACCATGAAGTAGTTGTCGTGACCGACGTCCGTGATGCCGTCCTCCTTTTCGGTGGCACGATTCACGGTGCAGTGCTCGCGAAAAACGTTGTTGTCCCCGATGGTGACTCGTGTGGGGGCGTCGCGATTGAATCCTGTGTCCTGGGGGAGACCGCCGAGGATGCAGCCCTGAAACACCTGGTTATTTTCACCCAGCGTGGTGTCGCCGGTCACGCTCACATGTTCTTCCAGAACGGTCCCATCACCGATTTTTGCCTGGGGGCCGATCACGCAGAAGTGACCGATGCGAACGTTCGTGCCCAGTTGGGCCCGCGGGTCGACGACCGCGGTTTGAGCGATAACAACACTCATGACCTGGAACTCTGACTCAAGGCTTGCGGGATCATCGTCGTTTGACGATTGCACCCCGGACAGTACAGAAAACCCGCTTGCCGAATCGAGAGGAATTGGGAGAAAAGATTCCAATCGAGCTCAAGTCAACGGGACTCGCCCGCGACGCCGTTTCTGCGCGACAACAAGATTCTCCGAATCGACGAAACGAGCGTGACGCAAGCAACTGCTCCAGCAAGGGCACGCCCGGTTTTGCTCAAGGAGAAACAACGTCTGTAGCGACGCTTAAGCGGCTTGTCTCGCGGCCCGCGGACGATGACCGGTTTGGGTGGACTCCGCCAATTGAAAGAGAGCTTCGGCCATCCGACCGTTTAGCCGATGGCCGCCACGATGAGAAACAAACTTGCCGATCAACTCGACACCTGCCAGCGCGAGATCGCCGATCAGATCGAGTGTTTTATGACGAGCACATTCGTTGGCAAAGCGAAGACGATTGTCGAGGACACCGTCGCTGCCGAAAACGAGCAAGTCTTGATAGGTCACATGCGTTGCGACTCCACTCGATTGCAACTGTTTCGCTTGCGTCTCGGTGACAAACGTCCGAGCCGGGCCGACCTCGTGCCGAAACTGCTTCGGGGTGCAACCGACATGGAAACACTGGTTGGGAATCTCACCCGCGTGATCGAACGAGAGTTCGTATCCGAAGTGGGCTCGATTGTTGATCACCGGTGATGCGGTGATCCAAGCATCGCCATCGTGCAGCGTGATCATCTGCTCGAGCACCAACCGGCGTCGTGTAGACGGTTGACTGTTCGTGCCGACGGCTTGGATCTTATCGGTGTAGGCTTGCGAACTGCCATCGAGCCCTGGGAACTCTTCGCCGTCGATCTCAACGATGGCGTTGTCGACCTCCATCGCGTAGAGGGCGGCCATCACATGCTCGACCATCTGGAAACGGGCGTCTCCCCGAACCAAATTCGTTCGGAGACTCGCTTCATCGCGATACTGCACATGAGCCGGACAGGAGGGCTGACCGGGAAGATCGCCACGAACGAGAACGATGCCGGTGGATGGCGGGGCGGGGCGGAGTCGAACCCGGACGGGGTTGCCAGACCAGTAGCCTGTGCCGCCGATTTCACACTCGTTGGCGAGCGTGCGTTGGTTACGCGGTGTCTTCACGGCTTTGATTCCGAAGAGCGGGGCATCGGGAATCGGCGTTCTTCATGAACGCGCAAAAGCCGATCCGGCAGACCAATGGTCGACCGGATCGGTGAGTGTTCGACGCGAATGCGTCTTAGTTATTTTGTGGCTGCCCGGGAGCTTGAGCCACGATTACTCGGTTGAGGTACTCCATGACGGTGGGCGTCATGTTCATGTCCGCGTCGTGGTAGACGATGTTCTTCATCACGCCACGGATCACGGTTTCGCCTTCCTTTTCGTTCATCGCTTCGCTGTTGTAGCGAAGTACCAGGTTGATCCCATTGTGCTTGGCGATCAGCTCAACGCCCTTTGCGATCTTCTGGTAGTTCTGGAAGTAGATTTGGGCTTCGGCGTCGGCGAGCTCTTTCCGCTTGCGTGCCATCTCCAGACGAAGTTTGGAATCCATCGAGGCGAGTTGCTCTTCCTGTTGAGCGTACTCGGGGCTACCGACGGAGAAGCTTTTCAGCTTTTCAGCAGCGCTCTTGATTGCGGCTCGCTTTTGTTGCAGCTCGGCGTCGAAGGCCTTGAGCTTGGCTTCGACCGCGGCGACTTGTGCTTTGATGCCCGGGTGGTTCTTGAAGATGTAGGCCACATCCACCACGGCAATCTTGTGGGGCCCGGAACTGGTTTGGGCAGCCGCCTCACCCGCGATGAATCCGGAAGACACCACAAAGGCCAAAGCGATGGCCGTGACAATAGCTTGATGGCGAATGATTCGCACTTTCGCTCTCCTTGCGTGTTTGGTCGCTCGTCCCTGGTGCCAGCGTGGACTCGAACGGAATCTCCGAACGCTCCAACAAAACCGAATCGCTCGAACATCCGTTGTCCGAAAACGAGTCGCCTGGTGACCGGCACGCCGATTTACATCGGCAGTTTTCAGTGCGGCGGATTCTGGCAACCCACCCACTTCGACGTAAAGATTGAAATGGCCGTTTCTCACGCACTTGGAGAGTTTTTTCCAAACCCCGTTCGGACAAGGACTAGCGACGCAAGGTACCGGCACCATCGCTCGCTTTTTGGAGGAAGTTTTTTATGATAGGTCGGGTCGGTCGCGTTACCGAGTTTGCCCACCCCCCAATTTCCTGTCGACGGAAGTGACATGCGTTCGAAACTATGCTGGCTAACGGCGGTCTTCCTCTTTTGCGCGGTCGCCCCAGAATCCCATGGCCAGGGACTGTTTCAGCGACTTCGCAATCGGATTCGCCAGAACCAACAAGCCACGCCACCCAACGTGCTCCCACCGCGACCGATTCCATCGCCCGACGATGGAACGTCGACACCGCAATCCAACTATCGCAACCGAGTCGTTCCGATTCCGGCTGACGCCGAAAGCGAAGGCCCGACGCTGGAACCGGGTGTCAAACAGGCGAGCGCTGAGGAAGACGGCGGCTTGCGAAGTGGTTTCGGCAGTTCGATCTTGGCTCGTCCGGGTGGCTTCAGTCGCCCGGAAGAAAACGTCTCGATCGGGATTCAAGCGGTCAACGCGAACCCCGGCTACCCCGGGGTCCAGGTGCGACGTTTCGATGACAAATCAAAAGCCGACGAAGCGGGCCTGAAAACAGGCGACTACATCTTTGCGGCCGATGGAGTCGCCACTCCGAATACTCAGGCCCTCGTCGAGCAAGTTGCGAAGCATCAACCCGGTGAGACAATCCGACTGCGTATCGGACGAGACGGTCGTGTCAGCGACATCGACGTGCCGCTCATCGCGACTCAAATCACAGCCTCGAAACCGAAGGCGTCTCTGCCCGAATCTGCGGTTGCGAAGCGTCCGTCCAAAATCAACCCGCAGATCGGCGCTGAGTTGACCGACGTCGCCGGCTCACGTGGCGTTCAAGTCATCGCCGTTCGCCCCGGTTCGCCCGCCGCCACGGCGGGGCTCGAAGTGGGTGATCGAATTGTCTCGGTCGAAAACCGGCTAGTGGCCAATGCCGATGCGTTTGCCACAACGTCGGAAACGTTCTCGCCTGACGAGACAGTCGGCTTGCGAGTGGTCCGTGGACAGCAGTTGCTGCAACTCGAACTCGATTTGGCCGCCGAAGCTTCCGCGTTACCGTTGCCGCCATCGGGTCCTGCGTCGACGGGGACGCCCACCTTGGCAACACCCGCCCCGCGCGAGCGCAGCGTACTCAGCGGTTTAGGCTCTGCCTTTGGTGGCATGTTTGGCAGTG
>JBCBOT010000320.1:0-9509 GCA_039821165.1 Planctomycetota bacterium
GAGAATCGGGCGACGGTTTCTGTCTGTGCCGGTTGTTCTGGCATCAACCTCACGGGTTGCGTGACTGTTCTCCCGCACACCGTTAGTTGCGGTGTATGGTTTGGCGGGAAACGTGTCGGCAGTGAATCGACACACACAATCAAACGGGGCTTCACGGGAATTCGGTCATGCGGGCCGTAGCTTTCGCATTGACGATCTTCGCCACAGCGACGTTTGCGCGTGCGCAGACGGTGACGTTCATTGATCCTGGCGTTGACAATCGAATCGCTTCGATTGAAGGGGTCACAATCAACGGGTCTCTTTGGGATGCAACGTTCCATCACGGGATTCGCTTCAACGACTTGCCCGCGCCACAATTCACGTTTGGAAACGCGAACGCTTTCAACTTTTCGCAGTCCGTGCCCGCGGCGGAGGCCATCGCCAACGTTGTCGGCAACCTTCCGAACGAAACCGGTCCGACGGTCAGTGCGCTAATTCCGAACGGTACGTTTAACGGAGGGACGCGAGTCACGCTGGCTTGGATTCGGCCCCAATTCAACTACAGCAATTGGGCCCCATCGGATGTGGTTCCTGCCTTCACATCGACGAATTATGTGGTCCCGCAGGACTACGCTTGGGTCACCTTTGAACGCTCTGCCGTTCCCGAACCGAATGGGCTAACAGTCGCGTCGATGATTTTCGCCGGCGCGGTTTTGCGACACCGACCTTCCCGACGACGTCGAACGCGACGCGCGTGACGGATGTTCTGATTGTGACCGCCCGGTTGGCTTTCTAGGTCCGGTCGATCCGTCACAAAAATCCAGTCCCGTCGTAGCTGTGGGTTAGGGTTTACGCAACGACGAGGGTCTTCCTTCAAATCGGTTGACTCTCGTTCGGGGCGAATCTGCGGGGGTTCGGAAGGTGCGCGTCACGTGCGCCCGTGGACTTCCGTGTCCACTGTCCATTAACGACTCCCGCCATGTCCGGCCAAAAACCACCTAGCCTGAGAGCGCTCCAGAGAGATGATTGGATTTCAATCATGATCCTGTTTCTGCAGCTTCCGTTTGTGGTCAAGCACCTGCTGAACTTGTGGCAATTTCGGCCACACTACGAGTTCTTCCCAGTTGCCCTCGTGATCGTCATCTGGCTCTTCGCCGATCGATGGCCACGACAGGCCGCACGACCCACGGCTCAGGCCGATCTGCTCGCTACCGTGCTGCTGGGCGGATCGATCGGCCTCATGGCAATCGGAGTCATCTTTGTGTCGCCGTGGCTGTCCGTTGTCGCGTTCCTCATTAGCCTTGCGGCAGTGATCGTACGCACAACCGGCTCGGCGGCACGAGAACTCTTCGCGCCTTGGATGCTGTCGTGGATGATCGTTCCGCCGCCGTTCGGCATCGACTTTCATCTTCTCCGCGGAATGCAAGCGACGACGGCTCAGTTCGTCTCCAAGATTCTCGACTGGAGTGAGGTTAATCACGTTCTCGCCGGCAGCATCTTCCAACTCGACAGCGGTCAACTGTTCGTTGCGGAGGCGTGTAGTGGTTTCCACGGACAATTGTTGCTGATCTGCTTTGCACTCTTGCTAGCGGTATATTGGCGACGGACCTTTCAGTCCGCGCTCTGGCTGGTGGGTGCCGCTGCGGTGTGGTCTTTGATCGCCAACGTCGCCCGCGTCACAATCATCGTGATGCTTTCGGACCGCTATGGTTACGACCTGACACACGGTTGGCTCCACACGCTACTGGGAGTCTCTCTGATCGCCGTGGGATTCGTGCTGCTACTCAGCACCGACCAGCTGGTTTGTGGCATCGCGACACTTTTGGAGCATCCCGATTTTCCGAAACGGTCGTCGCACGTGCAGAACCACTCCGAAGTCCCTCTCGAAAGACTGGTTTGGGACAAGATTCTCGGGTCGCCGGAAGATCATGGACCGGTGGTGAGCCGTAAAGCACTGTCGGTCAATGGTGAATTCGGGTTCGCTGATCTGATCGGCAACCGTATCCGGCCACTGACGACGTTCGCGATGCTGATCGGAATCCTTGCCTCGCTCCAGGTCATTGTTCTAGCGAGCAATGCGACGACGATGCATTTCTCGACGCCGATGATGCTGCTCAGCAAAACTGTTCTCCCCGAACGCTACGACTCTTGGACGATGAAGGAGTACAGCACGGAACAGCGAGAGCGTGGTTCAGACCAAGGCGCGTACAGCGAAATCTGGACCTACGTCTCTCAATCCGCGACTGCTCAGGTATCCGTCGACTATCCCTTCCACGGATGGCATGACCTCGCGACCTGCTACTCGAGCCGCGGCTGGAGGCCACTGTCGACTGACATCATCGAGGGCGAATCCGGTCGCAAAATGGTGCAGGTCGAACTACTCGGCTCAGGTGGCCAGTCCGGTCTCCTCTTATTCAGCCTCTTTGACTCACACGGTGAAACGCTGACTTGTGAAACGGAATACTGGAGCGGACGTTTGTCTCAGAGTCCGTTGGTTTCGCAATTACGTGGCTCGTCGTCGCGCGTGGTCTCGGACACCACGACGCAAGTTCAGTTGTTTGCCGTGAGCGACGCGCCTCTGGAAGACCACGAGCGCGCGCAACTCACAAGTCTCTTTGACTCGGCCCGTCGCAATCTTCGACGAGCGATTTTGGAGGAGAACTAGGAATGGCTTCCAAGTTAGCAACGAATTGGGTGAAGTATGTCCTGCGTGAGCGTGGTCGAATCCAGGTCGCGCTCGGCATGCCCGCCGTCATGACTTGTGGCATTTGTTGCCTCGTCTATTGGTCCAGCCAAGCCGTCGGACGTGGTGAAATCGCCGAACGATATTCCAAGGCTGCGCTTGCGGCGCATCAAGAGGGTGAGTACCGAACCTCCGAACTCTGGTTGCGCAAGATTCTCCAACTGAAACCAGGTGATCGCGGTGCGCGGTACCGAATGGCCTTGATCGCGATCGAAAACAAGGAATACGACCGCGGTCGACGGATCATGAAAGAGCTCGCCCCCGAAACGCGAGTCGGCTACGGGCCGTCGCACCTGTTTATCGCGAGTCAATTGCTGCGAGACGATGACAGCAAGGACGTCGAACGGATCGAACGCATCCGCTGGCACCTTTCAGCAGCTCTCCGAGCAAACGCCCACGACATTCGTGCTCGACAAATGATGGCGGAGTACGAATTGCTCCAGCGCAACGTCAACGACGCGATCGGCCACTACGCGTTGCTTGAAAAGGGCGATCCTTCGGTCAATCTGTTGCTCGCTCAGTTGCACGTCACCAAAGGAGAACGGCTTGACGCGGAGCACGCGGCTTCGCGTGGCCTGCGTCACTTCAAAACACTTGCCCGAGAAGATCCGACGAACATCGACGCTCGAATCGAATGGGCGCGTCTGGAAGCCTTCATGGAGAACTACGATCGCGCGGCAACGCTGCTGAGCAAAGTCGCGGCGTACCAACGTGTTCCGGATGAGAAGATCAAGCGGATTCGGCGAGTCCTCGCGGATGTTTACTACAGTTGGAGCGAGGCGCTTCATCGCGAACGTCCCCTGGACCACGAAGCCAGGTTACGGCTGCTTGAAATGGCTCTCAAGTTCGCGCCGGAAGACAGTCGCCCCTATGAATCGCTGACGGCGATGCGGGAAGACAGCCCTGCTTTGGCCGATCGCATCGATGAGTTGGTTTCGCGGATGGTCAACGCGGAAGACACGGCACCGATGATCCATCTGAATTTGGCGATCGCGGCTGTTCGCGACGGCAAACTCGAATTGGAGCGTGAACACCTCGAGCTTGCGCTCAAAGCCGCGCCACGGCTCGGGGTTGCCGCCAACAATTTGGCGTGGAACCTCGCGAAGAGTCAGCCTGAAAAGCTTGATCGTGCGCTCGAACTCGCGGGGCATGCAATCGATTGTGCGCCTGATCGTTACGAGTTCCGCGCGACCAAGGGCCGCATCCTCGCGATGGCGAATCGTGACAACGAAGCCATCGATGAGCTCGAAGTCGCGCTCAGCCGACTCTACGATCGGCCCGACATCCAGGAAACACTGACCGACCTCTACATCAAGCGTGACACCGGGATGGTGGTCCCAGAGAATAAATTGCGTAGCGGTGTTCCACAGGAAATCGGCCAACTCTAAGCGAGCTTTCGAAGCTTGAGCGGTGTTTCACGCGCTCGCCACGAAAGCCTCTGGCCGGCGAACTGCTTTTCTCTGTCGTGGACACCGCCTATTCTTGCGGTGTCACGCATCATGACAGACTTTGAGGCCAACGGAGCGTCACGCACGCTCACTCTCTGCGCACAAAATCAAGGACGCGCAACCAAGGATTTAAAACCTGAGGGCAAATCGGCTCCACGATTTACCTCACGATCCGATCGATCGTTTTCACCCCATCCGAGCGACACAAAGCTTGCGGATTGAAGCGGTCAACCGGAATACCCTTGGAACGGTTTTTTGACCGGGCATGTTTTGTGTCCTATATTCGCGAGGCCGCTGACTCTGGGCGTCTTTCGCGGCCGCTCGATTCGGAGTTGCTCCGATCGTTCCTCGCACGAAGTCGCCCAGATGGACAGCATCGGTATGCCAACTTTTGCACGGGTTCTTAATTCGCTATCGAACCGTCGACCCACGACGCTCGCTGGCATTGATGCCGTCCCCTCACGCCGAAGCCTGATGGCGCTCGCCATCCTCTTTGTTTTCGCAAGTATCGTCTCGGCACAGCCGCTTCAGGAAGGCGAGATCGAACGACTGCTCAACGATGGTCAGTCGCTTGAAGACGACGGAAATTGGTCAGAGGCGATTCGCCACTACGAGGGTGCCTCCCGAAGCTATCCCGCGAATCGAGACCTCTACCGCCGCCTCATCATCAGTCGCTTGCACGGCGATGTGGAACGACGTTACAGCGATCGAAGCTTCGTTGCCGAATCGAACCGACTGGGTGCCTCGCAAGCTCTCGACCTTTACTCTGAGATCCTGGCGAACCTGGAGACTCACTACGTCGAATCGCTCGATTGGTCTCGCGTATTGCTGCACGGCACCGCCGCGTTGGAAATTGCCCTCACGGAATCGGTCTTCATCGACGCGAAACTCTCGTCGACCGACAGAGATCGAATCGAACAGTTTCGACAATCGATCCACCAGCGCATCGTCGATCGCCCTGCCAGCCGTCCCGTCGACTTGAGAGCGACGGTCGCGTTCGTCGCCAACACTGCCCATCGCGAGATCGGCCTGGAGCCGACGGCGGCTATCCTTGAATATCTCAGCGGTGCGGTTTCCACCTTGGACCCGTACACGCGGCTCTTGTCTAAAGACCAGCTCGATGAAATGTTCTCAAACATCAAAGGAAACTTTGTCGGTTTGGGCGTCGAACTCGAAACGCAGACCGATTCGCTGCGGATCCTCTCGGTGATACCGGGTGGCCCGGCGGATGAAGCGGGAATCCGTGCTGGTGAAAAGATCATCCGGGTTGAACAGAGCCAAACCGCCACCGACGATCCCGACATCGCAGCGGACCTGCTGCGAGGCCCGGAAGGCAGTCTCGTTTCGATTACGGTCGAATCGACCGACGGCTCACCTCGCGATCTGAGTATTCGCAGACGACGCGTCGACATTCCCTGCGTCGAGAACGTTCATCTCGTGGACCAGGCGTCGCGGATCGGCTATCTGCGGCTCACCAACTTCCAAGAAACAACCAGTCGCGAAATGGAGCGGGCCCTTTGGGAGTTGCATCGTCAAGGCATGCGAGCCCTCGTTCTCGACGTCCGCGGTAACCCAGGCGGCCTGTTGTCCGCTGCCGTCGAAGTCGCGGATCGTTTTCTCAGCCAAGGCCGTATCGTGACCACGCGTGGTCGCAACTCGCGAGAGAACTTCGACTATGTCGCCCATCGTGCAAACACCTGGGACGTTCCTCTCGCAGTGCTCGTCGACCAAGACAGTGCGAGTGCGAGCGAAATCTTCGCGGGTGCCATGTCCGATAGTCGTCGAGGCGTTCTTGTCGGAACACAAACCTTCGGCAAGGGAAGCGTCCAGGGCATTTTCCGAATGCAATCCGCACCATTTGGCCTCTGCCTCACCACCGCCAAGTTTTACTCGCCTGCCGGAAAAGCGATCAGCGACAACGGCGTGCTGCCGCACTTCGAGCAAGAGTCGAAATACATCGCTGCTCGTCCACAGGAAGATGGGCGTCTGACGTTGGACGAAGAAGACTCGGTGATCCAAAAAGCGATCGAGGCTCTGCGTGGTGCGGATCCACTGATCAGTCAACGCGACTGATTGAACCTCCGCAAACCATCGTTGGTCACGACGATCACTGGACCCTTTTGACCGGTGCCTAACGGCGGAGTTGATCAGTAACCGCTGGGATCGTTCGACGCGGCGATTTCGATAGCGGGCAAACCGTGCCTCGAACGGACCTCATCGAGCATCGCCTTGGTTGCACTGGCACCGACGCGAGTCACGCCGAGTTCGCGGACCTCGATCAACTTGTCGGCGTCACGCACTCCACCGGCCGCTTTGACCTGGACATGGTCCGCGGAGTGCTCGCGCATCAGTTTTAGATCTTCGATCGTCGCGCCACCGGTGCCGTAGCCCGTTGAAGTCTTCACCCAGTCGCAATTCAGCTCGCTGCAAATCTCACAGAGCTTGATCTTCTGCGAATCTTCCAGGTAGCAATTTTCAAAAATCACTTTGATCTTCTGTCCGACGCCGTGCACCACCTCGGTAACTGCACGAATATCCGCCGTCACGTCTTCCCACGCCCCGGATAGAACCTTCGAAATGTTGACGACCATGTCAAATTCCTGGCACCCATCCTTCGCGGCCTGCTCTGCTTCGGCGACCTTGATCGAAGTCACATGTCCGCCGTGGGGAAACCCGATGGTCGTTGACGCTTTGACGGTGCTTTCTGCCATCAATTCCGCACAGCGCTTGAGGTAGTGCGGCATGATGCAAACGCTGGCCACGTCATAGGCCAGTGCAAGCTGAATCCCCTCTTCCAACTTTGCGACGTCCATCGTCGGGTGGAGGAGCGAATGATCGATCATCTTGGCGAGGTCTTCGTAGCTGTGTGACACCGTCGCGTCTCCGGGCAGTTGTTTTGGTCGAACGGTTGCGTCACCGTCAGCAGTGACCCTACCGATCCTAAGCTTATCGCCACGTCTCTCCCCTGCAAGTCGGCATGGCATCGGACTACATTCGTGACGGAACGAGACCGTGAATTTCAAACCGAAGAGAACAACGTGGAAATCTGGCCTGCAATCGATCTTCGCCATGGCAAACCGGTCAGGCTGCGGCAGGGCGACTATGACCGACAAACCGTTTTCGGGGACGATCCCGTCGAGTTCGCGAAACGTTGGATGGAAGCCGGTGCAAAGCGACTGCACCTCGTCGATCTCGATGCGGCCAAAGGTGACGACCCCACCGCGAACCGCGACGCCGTGTCAAGAATCGTCGAGGCGACCGGTCTCCAGTGCCAAATGGGTGGCGGTGTACGAGACGAAGCCGCCATTGAATCGCTGCTGGCAGTCGGACTGCACCGACTCGTCGTTGGTTCGGCGGCGCTCAAGCGGCCCGATTGGTTTGCCTCGATGTGTGACCAATACCCCGGTCGATTGGCTGCAGGCATCGACGCCCGAGAGGGAATGGTGGCCACGGACGGATGGTTGGAAACGAGTACGACACCAGCCGTCGATCTCGCCAAAGACCTCAGAAAACGGACGGCCAATATCGCAGCGATCATCTACACCGACATCGCCAAAGACGGAATGATGAGCGGGCCGAATTTTCAAGGACTCCGTGAAATGGCGGCAGCGACCGACATTCCGCTCGTCGCCAGTGGCGGCGTCACGACCTACGATGATGTGCAGCAGTTATTCGAGATGAACATGCCGGCGGCAATCGTCGGCCGCTCGATCTATGATGGCGTCATGCAACTAGAGCAAGTCATCGAGATCGCCCGAGACGAGTAATGCGAACCCTCTTTCTTTCGTCCCTGCTGACAACATTTTTCGTCGCACTGGCACCGTGCCGGTGGTGCTCCGCCCAGGACACTGCCAAACCTCGATTTAAGCGGCTTCCACCAAAAGGGATTGCTGTTGAATTCGAGGCACTGGTCGAACTGACAAAACGAACCGAAGCGACGCGCGAACGACTCCGCGAGGCGGTCGGAGCATCGCAGGACGCCGAGGCCTGGCAACATGACGTTGCTGTCTTGATTCGAGCCGTTTCGCTGGCCATCAAACAAGATCTGTTCTTTAAGAAAAACCAAGTCCGTGATGCGCATCGCCTGATCGACGAAGCGGAGCGGCGAATCGACGCTGCGACGAGGGGCAAACGTGGACTCTCGCTTCTCGGTTTTGACGAGTCGAAGAACCAGGAGCCGCAGCCGCTCGTTGGCGGATTCGTTTCGCGGATTGATGGCTCGGTACAACCGTTTGGCATCGTCGTCCCCGCCGGCTACTCCGCGGGTAACTCACAACAGTCGTTTCGGATGGACGTTTGGCTGCACGGTCGCGGTGACACAAAGACGGAAGTGCCTTTTCTGACGGAACGGATCACAAAGCCGGGGATGTACACTCCCAAAAACACGTTTGTGCTCCATCCGTTCGGTCGTCACTGCAACGCATTCAAGTTTGCCGGTGAGACCGATGTCTATGAAGCCATGGAACACGTCGAATCGCTCTTCAGTGTCGATAACTCGCGGATTTCGATTCGAGGATTCTCGATGGGCGGGGCCGGATGCTGGCACCTTGCGGTTCACGATCCCACCCGATGGTTCGCCGCTAACCCGGGCGCCGGGTTTGTGGACACGTTGGTCTACCAACGCTGGACGGAATCGACACCGTTCGAAATCACACCGACAGCGGAAAAGCTGCTGCGATGGTACGACGTGCTCCCGTGGACCGCAAACCTTTCCGGATTGAACACGGTCGCCTACAGCGGCGAAGTCGACAAACAGAAGCAGGCGGCCGACCGCGTCGTCGAACGAGCCTCGAAGATGGGTATCGAGTTTCCTTACGTGATCGGTCCCAAGATGGGACACAAGGTGGACGAGGATTCGCGGGAGCGGATCGACCAGCAGCTGGCCGAATGGTCCGATTCCACACAAGCCGGCCCTCGTAAAACGATCGACTTCGTCACCTACACCACGCGCTACCCCAAAGCGGACTGGGTGAGGGTGACCGGTATGGAAGAACACTGGACGCCCGCCGTCGTGAAAGCCACTCTCGACGACGAAAAAAAGGTGCTCACCATCGCAACCAATGGCGTGACCCACCTCGAAATCGACTTCTCTGATTCGGGTTGGCCGAATCGTCGCGGTGGAATCGACATCGACATCGATGGCCAGTCTTCGTTTATCGAGGACAGCGGCAATCGAGCCGGTTTCCAGTGCCGTCTCGCCCGGCTCCCAGAAGGCGAATGGACCCAGCGAGTCGGCGAAGAAACGAAACGCAAACGCCCCGGACTTCAGGGGCCCATTGATGACGCCTTCTGCGACAAATTCGTCTTTGTCATGCCGAGCCGCCCTGCTCGTCACGGCC
>JBCBOT010000321.1:0-9487 GCA_039821165.1 Planctomycetota bacterium
GGGACCGACCCAACCCACTTCGGCGACCGTCGGTTTCGTGTCGGTCCCCGCTACGACTTTGTCCCAAACGAACAACTCCTTCTTCTGGCCGGCAACAAACTTTTTGAAAGTGGCATTTATGCCCATGCCCCGGCCGCCCATCGCTACCGATTGTCAGGAAAATGGAAGCGTTTTCGGGGGCGGGTCGGACTCGCAAGTGGACATCCCGGAAGCGTCGTGTTTGTCGTTTCTCTCGATGGAACGGAACTTTGGCGATCCGAGTTGATTCAAGAGGGAAGACTGCTCGCCGTTGATGTCGACGTCTCCGGCGGGAGTGAATTGCAACTCACCGTCGAAAATGGAGGTGACGGCAATGGGGCGGACTGGGGCGTTTGGCTTGATCCGTCGCTTCACCGCTGATTCCAACGAGCGGGGTGGCAGCCTGATACAATCGTCGTACTTACCAAAGCACCTCTCGATGAGTTTGCCGTCTTGATCTCCGCCCGTCGTCCCGCGCTGATCCTTTCGCTTTTGCTGACGTTCGGCTTTCTTGCTCGGGGTGCCGACGCTGCGAACTTCTCTGAGACCGAAGCGCTCTTCCGCGCCGGCAAGATCGCCGAAGCCGAAGAAATTGCGGCCGCCGAAGTTGAACGCGGTGTCTGGAATCGTCGATGGTCCGAATTGCTGATCCGCTGCCAACTCGACACCGGTAAATACGAAGCGGCTCTGGCGACCTACGACGAAGCCCTCAACCGATACCCCACCAGTCTCCCGCTTCGCGTCCTCGGTATCGAAGTCGCCCGCTATAACTCGCTCGAAGATCGTGTTGCGAGCGAGAAAGCCACGATTCAGCGTTACCTTGACACCGGTCAACTGCGATATGCGACCGCTGACACGCTTGTCGCCGCCGGCCGTTATTTTTCACGGAACGGTATCGATGCCCGAATCATATTGAAGTCATTCTATGACCGTGTGTTGGAATCCGAGCCGGACAACCTCGAGGCACTCGTTGCGACGGCCGAACTCGCTGTCGACAAAGGCGATTTCAAGGTCGTCGCCGAAACAGTTCAAAAGGCGCAGCGATCGGAGGTCGAGGATGCCCGCCTCGAGCACCTGATGGCGATTGCTCTTGCTCCGACGGACCCTCCCGCCGCCAACGAATCGTTACAGCGCGCGTTGGCACTGAACCCCAAGTACACACCCGCGTTGATTCTGAAAGCTGAAAAGGAGATTGACCGCGAAGACTACGACGCTGCGGAGGCGACGATCCAATCCGTTTTTGAGTTTCATCCCAAACACCCCAAAGCCATCGCGCTTCAAGCCGTACTTGCCCACTTGGCCGGTGATTTTGAGAAGTCAAAGGAACTTCGCGAAAATGCGCTTACCGATTGGAAACGCAATCCCGAAGTCGATCATCTGATCGGCCGCAAGCTCTCCGACAAATATCGGTTCAAAGAGGGCGCCGAAGCTCAGCGCCGCGCGCTGACGTTCGATCCGCGTCACGTTCCCGCGACGTTTCAACTCGCTCAAGACTTGCTTCGCCTCGGCGACGAAGAAGTCGGATGGGAACTCGCGGACCAAGTCCATCAACAAGATCCATACAACGTCGTCGCGTACAACCTGATGACGCTAAAGGACCGGATCGACGGGTTCGAAACTCTTTCAACACGCGACGCTTTCAATGATGTCGGCCCCGGCATTCTGGTGCGGATGGAACCGACCGAAAGTCAAGTCTACGGGACGGAAGTGCTAGACCTTCTCGTCGAAGCCCGAGACAAACTCTGCGAAAAATACTCGATGGAGTTGAAGCGTCCCGTCATCGTCGAGATCTTCCCAAAACAAAATGACTTCGCGATTCGAACCTTCGGACTGCCCGGTGGCGACGGCTTTCTCGGCGTTTGTTTCGGACATGTGATCACGGCCAACAGCCCCGCTTCTCAGGGCGCACGTCCGTCGAACTGGAAGAGTGTTCTTTGGCATGAATTCTGTCACGTCGTCACGCTGACGAAGACGAACAATCGAATGCCACGTTGGTTGAGCGAAGGCATCTCGGTCTATGAAGAACGGCTTCGTGATCCCACCTGGGGTCAGTCGATGACGGCGCTCTACCGCGAGATGATCCTCGGTGAGGACCTGACGCCCGTGTCGCAACTCAGCGGTGCGTTTCTCAATGCTCCGTCACCCTTCCACGTCCAGTTCGCCTACTACGAGTCGTCACTCGTCGTCCAGTTTCTGATCGAGAAACACGGGCTCGAAGCCATGAACGCGGTGCTGGACGGACTCGCCAGTGGCGTCCCCATCAACGCGGCACTCGCGGAGCACATCGGCCCCCTCGAAAAGCTCGAAGTCGAGTTTGCGGAGTACGCGATTGAACTGGCCGAGTCCTTTGCCCCAGGACTGGATTTCACTCGGGATGGCTTGCCCGACGATGCCGAAGAGACGGACAAACTCGCGTGGGCAGAGTCAAACCCAGAAAACTACTGGGCACGAATGAGGCTGGCACGGGACGCGATGCAACGCGAAGACTATGCGAAAGCGATCGAGCACTTGAGGTGGGTCGCCGACAAAGGTGCCGCCACGGGCGAACAGGGCGGCGTTCTTGAACTGTTGGCCGACTGTTACCGAAAGGTGAGCGATGTTCGCAGTGAACGTAAGACCCTGGAAAAACTGTTCTCGGTCGCCTCCGACGCCTTGCCCGGTTTAACCCGCTACATGCAAATGGACCGCGAGTCCGGCAATTGGAAGTCGGTTCGTACATTGGCCGAACGGGCGTTGGAAATCCAGCCGCTCGCGGCATCCATTCACGAAGCAAAGGCGGCTGCTTGTCGAGAAATGGAGGAGCCGGAAGCGTCACTCCGTTCGCTCAATGCGTTGCGAGCTCTCGATCCCGTCGACATTGCGGGCCTTGATTACCTGACCGCCGAAGCACTGACCGCGGCAGGTGATCTCGACGCAGCGAAGTCACACGTCATCGATGCGTTGGTCCGCGCACCGCGTTATCGCGATGCGCATCGTCTCCTCTTGAAACTGCTCGAAAGCGAAGCGGAAACAACGGCCAAGGACGACACTCCGAAGCCCGCTGAGAAGAACGAACCCAGCGAGCCCGAGTCGGAGAAACCGTTCGAAGCGTCAAAGGACGCGGCGCAAGATCAAAAGCCGGAAACGAAGCCTGAGGAGGGTGACGAACGATGAATCGTCGGTGGATCATCAGGACCATGTTCGCAATGCTGCTTGTCGGCTGTGCTTCGGTGGCTTGGTCTCAGTGGGGAAGGCGTGGCCGATCGATTGATATTCGCTACGATCGCCGCGGTGTCCCAACTTGGGAAGTCGACGAGCAATTCCGAGGCGACTTGTTCACGTTCGTCCGTGTGCGATACGACTCCTACTATGGACGCGGCGGGGGCGGTGGCTGGCGCACCGATTACCCCGACAGCGACCTCAACTTCTCACTGCGACTTCAACAACTCACCACGATCAAAGTCAATCCCGACCCGATCATCTTGGATTTGACCGACGAGTCGCTTCACGACTATCCGTTCCTCTACATGATCGAGCCGGGAAGCCTCGTCTTCAGCGAAGAAGAAGTCGAGGCACTACGAAAGTACTGTTACAGCGGCGGGTTCATGATGGTGGATGATTTCTGGGGAGACTCGCAATACGAGAACCTTCGCTACGAGCTGAAGCGAGTGTTCCCGGACCGAGATCCGGTCGAAGTCCCGATCGAACATGAGATCTTTCAGAACGTCTATCCGTTCGACGAGAAGCCGCAGGTTCCCGCACTCGGTGGATCTCGTCGAGGCACCTCGTTCGAATGGGCTCGCGACGGTAGCGATACCAGCACGCCCTACTACAAAGCCATTTTCGATGACAAAGATCGAATCATGGTCTTCATTTGCCACAACACCGATCTCGGCGATGGATGGGAACGCGAAGGCGAGGACGAGGAGTACTTTCGAGAGTTTTCAGTTAAGAAGGCGTATCCGATGGGAATCAATATCGTCACCTACGCGATGACGCATTGACCCAACGGGCGGACAAGCAACGCAACAGGATTCTAGGAACGGCAACACCCGGTTAGGAACTTCATGAGCGATACGGATCTGGTCGAACAAATTCAATCGGCGCGCGAGCGGATTGTCGCCGAACTTTCGAAAACGATTGTCGGACAACACGAAGTCATCGAGCAACTGCTCGTCAGCTTGCTCGCGGGCGGGCACTGCTTGATCACCGGGCCACCCGGACTGGCGAAGACGCTCCTGGTTCGCAGCGTGGCTCAAGTCTTTCATCTGGACTTTAGCCGCATCCAGTTCACACCCGACCTGATGCCCGTCGACATCGTCGGCACCGAAATCCTCCAGGATCAGGGCGACGGCCGTCGCGGGATGTCGTTTGTGAAAGGACCGATCTTCGCCAACGTCATCTTGGCTGACGAAATCAACCGGACGCCTCCCAAAACGCAAGCCGCGATGCTCGAAGCGATGCAGGAGCACCAGGTCACGGCCGCCGGAACACGTTACGAGCTCCGGGAGCCGTTCTTTGTTCTCGCGACGCAAAACCCGATCGAAATGGAAGGCACATACCCGCTTCCGGAGGCACAGCTCGACCGCTTCCTCTTCAACGTTCAGATCGACTATCTCCCGCCGGAAGACGAACTTTCGGTTGTCCTCCAAACCACCTCTCGAAAGCCTGAACCCATCGAGGCGATCTTCTCCGGCGAAGACGTTTTGCGTTTCCAAGAGGCCGTCCGGCAAGTGCCGATCGCCGACTCGGTCGGGTCCTACGCCGTCAAGTTGGCCTCGATCACCCGCCCCGGACGTGACGACACGCCGGACTTCGTGAATGAATGGATCGGATGGGGCGCCGGCACTCGGGCCTCTCAAACCCTTGTCTTGGGTGGCAAAGCCCGCGCGTTGCTGCATGGCCGCGCCCACGTGCAAACCGAAGACATCGTGGCGCTCGCCCACCCGACGCTGCGACACCGCATTTTGCCGACTTACAAAGCCGAAGCGGAAGGCGTCTCGGTAGAACAGATCATCGATCGACTCTTGGAGACCGTCCCCAAGCCATGAGTCGAATCGCGAAAGGAACTGCCGGAGAACGCGGCGGCGCTTCGATTGATCCCGATGCGCTCATGCGGATCAAAAGTCTGAAACTGCGAGCCAAGCTCGTGGTGGAAGGCTTCTTTGCAGGCCTGCATCGCAGTCCGACTCACGGTTCTTCAATCGAATTCAGCGAGTACCGCGCCTACGTCCCCGGCGACGACCTGCGCAACCTGGATTGGAAACTCTTTGCGCGGAGCGACCGACACTTCATCAAGAAGTATGAAGACGAGACCAATCGTCGGTGTTACTTGATCGTCGATCAAAGCAAATCGATGAGCTATGGTTCACTCGACTACTCGAAGATCGAATACGCACGAACGCTTGCTGCGACGCTTGCCTATTTCTTGACGTTGCAACGCGACGCCGTCGGTGTGTTGACGTTCGACAAAGAACTCGGCGACTTTCTGCCGGCCAAAATTGGCGCGAAGCAGTTGCACCAGATCTTCGTTGAATTGAGTCGCCCCGCAGACGGAATGGGTACCGATCTCGACCTGCCACTCGCCCAGATCACGACGCTCGTTCCGCGCAGGGGCCTCGTCATCTTGCTGAGTGATCTGCTCGCACCACTCCAGACGCTTCGAAAACAACTCGCAGCCTTACGGGCGCGAGGGCATGAGGTCGTTTTGCTTCGTGTCGTCGATCCGGCGGAAGTCGATCTCGGGTTAGCGGATCCCGCCATGATCGTCGACTTGGAGAGTACCAAACAGATGTACGTCGATCCGGCCGCGGCGACAGCAGGTTACAACCAGCGGTTTGCCGAACACCGCGACGAAGTTGAATCAATTTGCCAAACCAATGGCATCGGTTTCTTCGAGCTTTCGACCGATCGTCCGCTGGACCAGGCGTTGGCGGCACTGATCAACGCAAAGAACCGACTCGCGTCCGGGACCGGCTACGCCGCAGTCGGAGGAGGTTCCCGATGAGTTTTCTCGCGCCTCTCTACTTCTTGGGTGCCGCCGCGATCGCCGCCCCCATTCTGTTTCACCTGATTCGGCGACAACCGAAAGGCGAGGTCGAGTTCAGTTCGCTCATGTTCTTGGAGCCGACGCCGCCTCGATTGACCCGACGCAGCCGACTCGAAAACTGGCCGCTCTTGTTGATGCGTTGCCTTGCCATCCTCGCGTTAGCATTCGCATTCGCTCGCCCGTTTTTGCCTTCCGCGGTCTCGAAGTCCCAGCTTGCGGAACGGAAAGCGATCGTCTTGTTGGTGGATCGAAGCGCCAGCATGCAACGCGAGGCTGCTTGGGACCGCCTCGTCACCAAGGCCAAGGAAATCGTTGAAGAAGCCGATTCGGAAGACTTGATTTCGGTCATCTCGTTTGATGCGACCCCCAAAACAGAACTGTCACTCGCCGAGTCGCTGGATCTTGCAAGCGGAGATCGAAAAGGCGCCGCAATCGGCATCCTCGAAACGCTTCGCCCCGGATGGTTGCGATCGGATCTCGGCATGAGCGTGCGCTATGCGGCGGACCAGACTTCCGCGCTCGTCGCACCATCGCAGTTGCAGACCGAAGCCGATGGGCCTTCCGCCGGCGCGACCGTAGAAACGCGGATCGTTTTGCTGAGTGATCTTCAGGACGGAGCGGCCATTCAGAGTCTCCAAGGTTATGAATGGCCGCAACAGGTCTGGTTGGATGTGCAATCCGTTCAACCCGTCTCAAGCGGCAACGCCTCCCTGCGTGTGGTCGGCTCACATGCGGATGCCCAGCAGGCCGAAGTCGCGCAGAGCGGATTTGTACGAGTCGAAGTCAGCCATTTCGAAGACACGGGCGATGCGACGTTCCGGTTACGGTTTGGAGGCGCAAACGCAGATGCCGGCGTCGTACAGGTCCCCGTGGGCGAGAGTCGATTCGTCAATGTCGAGTTGCCCGAAAGCGTTCAACAAGGACGCGAGAAGGGTGCGCGGCTGGTGTTGTACGGTGATGACGAGCCTTTCGACAACACGTTCTACTTCGTGCCGCCCAAGCGAGTGACTCAGCAGATTCTCATTCTGGGTGAAGAGGACTCCGTGGCAAAGTCTCCGCGACAACGCTTGTCGTTCTATCTACGACAGTTGCCGTTCTCGAATCCGACACGCGATGTCACCGTCAATTCCATTCAAGACGCAAACGAATTCGCATCGCTATCTGTCGAGGAGACTCCGCTGATCGTGATCGCCGGTGCTCCGGACGAGAGCACGTTGGATCGACTAACTGGCTATCTACGTTCTGGTGGCCGGGGCTTGGTCGTGCTTGAAGAACCGGTCCAGCAGCGGGACAGTCTTGCGGCGTTACTCGATTCATCCGACTTACGCGCAGACGAGTCTGCGAGTAGCGGCGACGAATATGCGTTGGTCAGCTCGGTCGACTTTCAGGATCAGTTGATTGCTCCGCTCTCTGAACCCGGATTCAGCGACTTCAGCAACATCCGAATTTGGAACCACCGTGTGCTGTCGGGCATGAGCGACGACGTGCAAACCATTTTGCGACTCGATGATTCTGCACCGTTGCTGCTGGAGCACCGCTTTGCGTCCAAGGAAGCGAACGGCGAAGACGGCCACCTGTGGGTGCTCACCACGGGCTGGCAACCAGAGCAGAGTCAATTGGCATTGTCGACAAAATTCGTTCCTCTCATGCTCGGAATCTTGGGCACTGATACCGATGGGTCGATGGCGACGGCCTTGGTGGGAGACTTACTTGAGAACGCCCAGACAACCGAACCGGGTGTTTCGACCATCGAGTCCGGCGATCCCGTCGCGGTCAACCTCGATTGGAACGAGAGCGAAACAACGCCGATGGACATCGAACGCCTGAAAGAATTGGGGGCCCGCTTGTCGTCGGTTGAATCGCGGCGGCAGGAAGAACTGGTGGAACGGGCACTCCGCGATGTCGAATTAGAATCCCGCCAGGCTTGGTGGCAATGGCTGATCTTTGCGACGCTCGGTGTTGTCGCACTGGAAACGATCTACAGCGGACGTAGTTTTTGGAACACGGAAACGACACAGGGTTAAACCATGGAAAACCAGTTGAGTTTTCAGTCGCCGTCGGCGATCGCGGATCGTCAGTTGGAACGTATCCGTCATGAAGTCGACGTCGTGCTCCGACGATCGCGTGCGGTGCAATTCTGGAAGTTGGTGGGGGTCCTGGGCTTCGCAACACTCGGTATCGGCTTGATGCTTCGCGGAGCCGCCGACAACGGAATGATCGGGTGGCCGATTCTCGTTGCGACGGTGATCTGTGGTTTCGTCTCAGCCATCACCCTCGCGTTTTTGATCTCGCGTTCACGAAATTGCAGCGCCGAGTCCGCCGCGAACCGAATCGAATCGCGGTATCCCGATTTGAAGCAACGCTTGGTCACGGCGGAAGGCCTTTCGGACGAAGAAACGCGCGGCCCGCTGGCGCGGCGCCTCATCCGGGAGACGCATGATCATTTTCGAGCCCATGAATGGAGCGGTGCGGTCTCGTCGTCCTCATTGCTTGCATCGAGGTCCATCGCGATCGTCGCCTGCTCGCTCGCGCTGACATTGCCGCTTTTACGTTGGATCGGAGGCGACGCGGCCGCTGACGCTACGGCCGCCGGATTGCTGACAACGACAAGCCGCGATGTCACCGTCTTGCCGGGCGACACTTCGATCGAACGGGGCACAAGTCTTGTCGTGACGGCTGAGTTCAGCGACCTCCTGCCCGAGGCAACCAAGTTGCAGTGCGAGACCGGGGATGGCCGCATTCGCGAAGTGGTCATGAAACGAAACCTGAACGATCCGATCTTTGGAGGTTTCCTAGCACGGGTCGAAGAGCCGATGACCTATCGCGTTTTGACCGAAGATTGGACGAGCCCCACGTATTCCATCGACGTCTTCGAATTCCCCGAGGTGCTGCGAAGCGATGCAATTCTCGACTTCCCAGGCTACACCGAGATGGAAGCTCGGACCGTCGAAGACACCGTCAAAGTGAGCGTGGTCGAAGGCACCGAGGTGACGTGGCGACTGAACCTGAATAAGCCAGTGGAAACGTGCACGCTTCAAGCCGAAGACTTGTCGATCCTTGAGTGTGAAAACGCTGACGTGCTGCTGAGCGGGAGAGTCGCAGCGGCCTACGAAGCCAAACTCGTTGCAGATGAGACGGTGACCTATGAAGTAAAACTTCGTGATGACGAGGGCCGCGAGAACAAGTACCCGCTCCGTTTGACCATCAAGGTGATTCCAAACCGACCGCCCAAGTTGAAGCTCGAAAAAGCTCGAGACGTCACGGTCTCGGCCCTCCAAGAATTGCCCCTGCGGGCGAGCGTCAACGATGACTTCGGCGTTCGACGTGCGGGACTTTCCTATTCGCTTGAGATGCAAGCCGAACAGGAGGTCGAATTAGCGACCTCGGTCGCACGCGGCGCCGCCGCGAGACTGGATCACCGACTCGAAATCGAGTTGGTGA
>JBCBOT010000322.1:0-9466 GCA_039821165.1 Planctomycetota bacterium
TGTGTTCGGAAACAGCACGTGGCCCGCGGCGGATGTCTCACCCAGCCCAATTCGTGAATTTCAACACGCTGCTAGGGTCGACTCCGAAACAAATGCGCGAGAACGCTTGGTTAAAGCCGTGTCACGAAAGGACAATCGACTCTTGGCGAAGTCGCACATTTCGAAAGTGCGTACACGAACTACTTGACTATAGGTACTCGCTGATGCGCGGTGACAATTTGGGTTCGATCGACCTCTCGTTTATGGACTCAGGTCTTACTGCCAATGCACCACTTGAGATCGCTTGGATTCTAAAGCTGCGGAAAACGCTCGGTCTATCAACACCACGGATTGACCATCCGCTCTACAATAACAACCCCCTCTTGAAAATTCCGAAATCGTGTATCGAGGTAGAGGATGATTCTCTGGTCCGTGATGCCATGGGATACTTGATAGAAATGACACCAAAACTGAAACCGATTTTCCACCTCCGAATTCCTCGAAAAAAGTGACAAGGAATCGATGAACCCTGCGTTTGACCGACGCGTATTGTGCGTTTACAAATGCAGGCCATATTCGCCGTGCTTGGTCAATGCCGTTGATCGCATTGGTTTTTGATGTTCGAAAAGCCTGGTGTCCCTCCGACGCGATTATTCGTCATACTGACAAGCGGCGATCTGTAAGCGGCGTTGCATGCAATCGATGTTGGAGCTATGTCGTTTGCGCTCTTGGGGTATCGGAGTCTCCTTTCGGCCACGTCGGGTCGCTGGACCTTCATAACGCGCGCATCAGCTTTTGGGGAGCACTCAACACGATCATTGCCAGACGGGAAATCTAAGCGGCAGCGAGTACGACGACTTCCGCAACAACGTCTTCGACACGATAGTGCAAACGCTAGAGGATTTATGGAAGGAAGGCGTGTTCGGTACAGACGACAAGCAGATATATTTGTGTTTCTCAGTATCGCAATGGACGGAAACTGATGTTCTCCCCCGGGTCCAGGAACTTAACACCGCGTCGACTATCAATGTCTACAAACGTGCATGCGAAATTGAAACTTAGGTTGGTGCATCAAACAGTGTGGTTGTTTTGGTTTTTCGACGTCGCGTGATTCATGCCGTTCTGTCGCGGAACGAGGTTTGGAACACAAAATGGTCGAAGGCGACGAGATCTCTGGGGTCGTCCGTAGGGTTGTTAGGCGGCGCAATGACAATTCCGTGGTCGGGTTGGAGGTCGCCGCAGAGTGGCGTGCTTTTATTCCGAATTCGCTTATTTGGCAGCAGCCTGTTGAAACAATCGACCGACTGGTTGGTCAACATGTAGATGGCGTCATTCGGCTAGTTGATGAAAGACGTATGGTTCTTGTCGTCAGTCCCCTCCGGTTTTACCAGTTTATAGAACCAGAGCCGACGCACCGCTATGTCGCGGACGACTATCTGAAAGTATTGATCGATAACCTGGACTCACAGGTCGATCCAGATGACGCGGAACGCTATCTCGGCCCTGTAAGCGCGCGGAACATTTTGGTTGCAATTTTCAAGCACGATGCGGGCGGCGATCCCAATTCTTGGCGAAAGTTCATCAGTGAGCTACGGAATACTGATGTGAATTGGTGATTTCCCTTCAATGGCCCGATCGCGACATGGCAATACGATGCACGCGAAACCAGACTCCCGATATTTTGATAGATGATCGTTGATTCCGGCTCGGCGATCGCAGACGTTATGCCACAACGGAGACATCAGCATTGTATCGTACATCCCTTCTCGTCATTCCATTTGCGATGCTGCTTGGGTGCGGCTCGAAACCTCCCGACAACACAGCAAGCGATATCGAAGGCTCTGAAATGACTCACATTGATCGCGCCAGCGACATCTTTGACCGGATTCTCAAACAGCACGGCGACGACGTTGATCCATCCAAGATTCCTCAGCCCCAACAAACCGTGATGCTCGTCCTACATTCGCACGGAATCATCGGGAATGGTGGGTTTCAATATCTGTTTGAGGGCGACTTCCCCGGCGATCCGGGGTTCTTGCTGACGCGCAAAGCGTACAAGACCATTGGTGCTTCGGACGCATCCGCTGCATTCGACAAAGCCTTCGCGGTCTTCCCAAACTCCGAGCCACCAGCCGATATCGAGCGTCGACTGGAGTTGTGGCAATCCAAGTACACGCTAGCCGATGGCATCAACGACAACACGTCCCCAGATGCCATGTTCTTTGACGCGATGGACGGTGTCATGGAGAAGCTCGATGCTTACATCAAAAGCAACGAAGCTGAATTTGCGTCGTTGCCCAAGTAGTGGCATGCTAACGCAGCGAGCCGTAGCACTCATTCACTCGGCAACTGAAATCAACGCCTTCCGTTCGTGCCCGGTTATCGCAGGTGTTCTGATTTCTGAAGTGTCTGCTGTCGTCCGGCTACGTGGCTACATCCCTATGAACAGAGTTCCGCTGCTGTGAAACGTCGCCTACGAAAGAAGAGACGCCTCGGTGAGTTCGCTGAGTGGTGTTTCGAATTGGATGCCACATTCACCCGAGCGCTTGATGAACGACAGAGAGAACAGCTCTGTGATCGCATGATCCTAGAGGTTGAAGCGGCTGGATTGACTTTCGGGGGTGGAAGCGATGGCTGCACGTGGCGATCGATCGTTCAGGTCGGTGAACGCCAGCCGAATGAGGATGACCGAATTCATTTCCGCGAATGGTTCGAGCGGCAGCCGAATGTGTTGTCATGTACAGTTGGTCCTATGCGTGATGCGAACTATGGCTGGTCGGACTAACCAACACTTCATCGATCCACTACTTTGGTGCATCACAATCGGACGCACTGTGCCGGGACCGGCCGACTAGTGATTCACGACGTTCTCCAACTCGAGACGCCCGTACCTATGACCGAAGATCAAGACGAACAGCTCGCGCAGCAGTGGTACGATGACAAGACTTCGGTCATGGTCGATGTGCTCGGTCGAGAACATGAGATGGTTATGCACGCGATCATTCCGTATGCCGTCGGCGGCGGTCTTGATCTCTACTACTTCCCGAACGGCATCGCGGGAACCGCCATCGCAACGAAAGAGCTTTGCGAAACGCCCGGTCAGGGTTCGTCTAACGATGTCTTCGACACCTACGAACTCGTCATGTTTACGCGTCACCCACTATCGCTCGACGATGCCAACGATGAATCGACGCCGTTTGGCGGCGCGCATGCCACAATCAACGCGATACTCAACTGCATCGCTCCCTACAGCGTACAGGCAACATTGAACCCAAGCGATACTTGCGAGTTCCCGGAGGACATGGAATCGATTGGCGGGAAATGTCTGATTTTTGATGCGTACGGTTTTGACGGGAATCATGCGGATTTTGGTATGCTCGCGATCATCGAAATTCACCGTTCGGAAATGGACTATGCACGGAAACGTGGTGGCAAGAAGTTGATCGCCAAACTGAAGAAGGCTGGTTGCTATCCTTACTCCGATATTGAGCGTCCAGCCGTCGCATAATGCTGGCGAACAAAACGGTGAACCCGAGTGGCGGATTAGGCGGTTTTGAAATCAGTCTCCCTTGGCCGCCGCCTGTAACGTTGGCCGTTGGACAACGAAGATTCACACCAGCAGTGGGCACCGATGTCGCTTGATAACAACCACGCCGTTTTCGCAATCGGAGATCGCGTTGAGATGATCCGCCACGCTGACTGGAAAGCGTCGGCGACTGCACGCGTCATGACCGCTGGACGTCAACGCAGGAATTCCTTTGGGCAACTCTACGTAGAATACTTCATCGACTTTGACGAACCTCAGGCGGACTTGACTGACGAAATGCACGGTGACTTGGATCGCCGCTACACGGGAACGACCGTGGATCAACAGTTTCTCCGCATGCTCCACTGAGGTTAAAGTCCTCAGGTCGTGACCTCCTCGCCGCTGCAGACCAACATGCCTCATCCAGTTGCATCCGGGTTAAGTCGCGTCGCAATGTCGAATCGCTGACGAAATAACCCTCTTGCTCGAGCAGTGCACGCAGGCGTCGCGTAACCGCATATAGAGCTCCTATGACACGCTACGACGACCTCGTTTCCAAATTGCTGTCCATCTACGAGCAGACTCGTGGCGACGAGCAATACTGGCTGGGGTTGGTCGGAGCGCCCGGCAGCGGAAAGAGCACGGTCGCCGATGAACTCCGGAAGCGTCTCACAGGAAAGCTCACCGTGATTCCGATGGACGGCTATCACTTTCCTCGCAAGAAACTTGACTCGATGGAAAACCCGGTCGAAGCGCACGCACGACGAGGGGCCCCTTTTACATTCGATTCGGCAAGACTGGTCGACGAACTTCGTGACGCACGAAAAAGCGGTTTCGGTCAATTCCCGAGTTTTGACCATGTCGTCGGTGACCCGATTGAGAACGACATCGAACTGCTTCCAGGCAAACAAATCGTCGTTGTCGAAGGAAACTACCTGCTTCTCGACCGTCGGCCATGGTCCCTACTGCCGACGGAGGTTTTTGACGAGATGTGGTTTCTTGATGTTCCGACAGACGAGTGTTTCCGAAGGGTTGAAGCTCGACATGTCAGAACGGGGCTCACGAGAGAAGAGGCCCAACATCGTGTCGCGACCAACGACGGACCTAATGCAGCGTTGGTGAGGGAATCCAAAAACAGAGCCGACTGGCAGTTCGTTTTGACGGGCTGAGTTTGTCTAGGGGAACACTTCGGCCCGGTTACGTGTTGCGAACGCGTCGTGATCCACCGTACTGAATCGAGGTGGCTCGAGTGCTGGACCGCAGGTCACTCCTGAAACAAGATGGAAGTGAAGAACAAGAGGCGGCTGTTACGAATCAAACTCCAGAACCCGAACGCACTCGCGAGTCTTCCATGAACTCAAGAGCACAAGCAATCGTGCTGTTTCTCATTGCCCCCGTCGGCCTCTTGGGATTGGTCGCACAGATTGAGACAGGCAATGTTCCGCTCGCAATCTTATTCGGCACTCTCACTCCGGCGGCAGTCACACTTGGCGTCTGGCTTTGGAAACGCCAATGACCGGGCCGCACTGACCGGGTCGCACTGATCGGGCAGCACTGATCGGGCAGCACTGATCGGGCAGCACTGATCGGGCAGCACTGATCGGGCAGCACGGGTCGCGTCGATCAGCGCGAATCGACATTCGGTGCAGTCTCGGCTAACGCTCGCTTGGTGGAGGCGTTTCCCGGAGTCGAAACACAGACTCCTCGCCGCGGACAATGAGATACTCGGCGTCTGATGCCAAGTCACCGAATGATTGTTCGAGCCCATCTGGCCAAGTCACGCGAACGTGATGCACTCGATCCGCTTGTCCGGTTCCAGCGTGCAGCTCTGGTCGGTTGCTGCAGAGATAGCCGTGCCCCGAAAGGCGAAAGAGCCTTCTCGGTACAACCGATTCGCCATCCTGCATCTCAAAGTCGACGATCGCTCCGACGGCGTTGCGTGGATGATCGCGATCAACGAGATGGAACGCAATTTGATGGTTGGTTCGCGGCGAATCGTTCACCAACAGTGCCACCGGCTCGGTCAGGTTGGTCATCACCAGATCGGATCGACCGTCCGCATCGGCATCGCACGTGAAAAGCGCGCGGCCCACGTGTGGGGACGAAAAATAGGTTCCCCAGGAGCGGATGTCGGCAAGTTCGAATTTGCCGCAACCCCTTCTGCGAAATAGCTGAATCGATTGTGGATACGACGCGCCGTCGAATTCACCGACATGGCCATTACTAACGACGAGTTCTTCAAAACCGTCGTTGTCGAGATCGACACCTTCCGTCCCAAAGCCGACCAAGCTCAGTGTTTTGTCGACCATCGCCAAGCTCGCGGTTTCGTCAGACCACAGTCCTGGAACCAGCTGCTGATAAAAGACGTTGTATTCGTTTTCGAAGCCGGTCACGTAAAAATCGAGATCGCCGTCGCGGTCAAAGTCACTGCAGGCGATACCCATCGAGCCGTGGTTCAATGACTGCGCATCCACCGCGACTCCACGGACCACGGCAGATTCGGTCACGCCAGTGTGATCGGAATCGCTTCTGTGTCGATAGAAATGGTTCGCCGAGGCATCGTTGGCGATGTAGACCGATTGCGATTCGCCATCGAGCTTTCCGGCGATGATGCCGAGTCCCCTGCCGGGAACCACTTGAGCGCCCCACTGGTCCGAGACATCCGACATGTGTTCGTCCGCATGGACGCGGATGAACTGATCATGGCCGGGACGAAAACGACGCGGGTAGCAGTTGATCTCCTTGCCGCTACTGTGAAAACAACGCTTCTCAATCGGTTGCCGGGCTTCACAGTAGTTCGTGATCACAATGTCATTGAACCCGTCCCCGTCGAGGTCCAGGATCGCGGCGCTCGTGCTCCATTCGTGTTCCCGTCTTTGGGGCAGGAGGTCCGAGACATCTTGGAAGGTTCCGTCGCCATTGTTCTTGAACAGGGAGTTTTGGCCAAGGTTCAGTAACAGCACATCGTCGAAACCGTCGTCGTTGTAGTCGCCCACGGCAACACCATGTCCGAACCCTTCATCACCACAGTTGGCTGAGAATGAGACGTCGGCGAATGTGCCTCCCAGGTTCCGAAAGACGGCTCCCGGGTGGCTGTCGCGGAGTCGAATCGAGCCGCCTGCTGCCGTAAAAACGAGATCGTGTTTTCCGTCGAGGTCGTAGTCGATCGTGCCGCCTCCACAGCCCAACGTTTCCGCGATCGGGACGAGGGGGCCGCGGATGCCGGGCCCGACACTCGCGTAGAAATCAAGGCCACGTTGAACCGCCTCTTCGTTCATTCGAATGGGTAAGAAGGCATGCGAACTGTTCGCGAGTTGTGAGTTGGACCAAACCGACTTGAGTCCATCGACCTGAGGAAGTGGGAATTGCCCGAGATCGAATTTCAACTCGGCATGACCGCTCAGGCTTTGCCAGTCTTTGCTTTTGGCGAGGGACCTCGCGACGCGTTGGCGGAGTCGAGGGAGGTCGCTTGGTGGTTCACCCGAAAGGCGGTCGACGATGGCGAGCCACGCAGCGGCTTCCCAGTTTCGGCCGAGGTCCAGTAGCTCCTTTGCGATCGCGCAGCCGACTCCCTTGGTTCGTTGGTTCTCACGAGTCAGATCGGAAACATGTTCTCGCAGCGCGATGAGGTGCTGGATGCGAGCGTCGATGGAGCTCAGGACGGCATCCAGGTTGTCGCATTTGTCACCGCTTGCCTTCCAAGCGTGGACGGCTTCATTCAACTTCAACCACAGTGAGATATCGTTCGGCGCCCGGCGTGTTCCTTCGCCCAAGGCGCGAACCGTTTCTGCGGGTTGACCGGCGGACTTTGTGATCGCGGCGAGGGCGACCCAGTATCCCGCGTAGTCCGTCGCGCCATCGGGAAGCTCGACTTCCCATGTCTGTAACGCGTCGATCTTGCCCTGTTGCACCAACACGCGTCCCAGCATCGCGTGTGCGGGTGCATATCTCGGATGATGCTCGATGATGTCTCGAAGAATTTTCTCCGCTTCCGGGGCGTCACGACGACTCAGTCTCGCTTGCGCAACGCCGAGTCGAGGTCGATGATCTTCAGGATTGCGTTTGCGAAGTTCATCGAGGGTTCGAGACGAAAAACGTCGCTCATTGGTTTCGGTGGTTGCCAGCAGCAGTGGGAGGTCAAACTGCCGTTCTCGGATCAAGACACTCATGTGCTCGTCCAGTTCTTTTGGTAGCTGCAACTCACCCAGGAAGCCAACCAGCATCCGCCGATAGCGATGATCACTGGGGTTCTCCATCAGCACCTGTTCGATCAATTCGAGCGCTTCAAAGATCCGCCCGACGTCGAGCAACGCCGCGATCGCGTGGTCCACTCGCGGCCCGGAGGTGTCAAACCCCGATGCATGGACGGCGTCCATGAGCAGGTTTGCGGCAGTAACACGGTCTCCCATTTTCGATTTCGCGACTGCGGCATGGGTGAGTACATCGGGGTCCTCCGGGTTGGCGAGGATCGCCTTCCGTCCGAGGCTTTCCGCTCGGGCCCAGTCACCGGATTGGACTGCGAATTGAAGTTGGGCTTCGATATTTTCGACTTCGTCACCGCCCGTCGTTTCGACTTGCGACGAGGAAGAACCTGTACCGCAACCAAGGGTTCCAAGGCAGAGAAGCCCCATCCAGATCGCCCACTGAGTCAGCCAGCGGCGAGCTTTTGGAGTTGAAATATCGCTCACGAGTCCACGCAATTTCGATGAGAGAAGCAGTGTTCGCCGCGTCCTTTGGCGGCTGATTGGGTGGGGCGCTCGACGCAAAAATGGCGTCGAGCCAGCGGCAGAGTTTAGCAGAGTTCAATCCTTGAAGGGGCTTTTCTCCGCTTCAGTGGCCAGCGAGGTGGGCGAATCGTCCGTTGGGAACGCGACTGGTCCGGTTCTGCCGTGCATTCATCGCGTTTCGCCTGCCGCTGCAAAGCGATGCAGCCGCCTGTCGCCGTGGGGCTCAGTTATTGAGGTCGTCGAGTCCGGACTTTGTGCAGAAGCGGGCAGACCAATACAGACCCGGTGACTGCGCTCGTGCCTTGCCACGTCCCACGACTTGCGGGATCTCAGCTCACGAGGTTCGGGCTCAACGATCAGTGTGACGTTGATGCTACGATGACAGACGAACTGGTGATGAGGCCGACGCGATCGCGGGACTGAGAGAGTAAAGCGATAACACGAGAGACGAAGCGTTGAGGGGAGCTGGCAAGGATGACGATTGAAGAGGCGAAACGGAGAACGCTGCGACTGGCCGACCTCGAATCGGCGGTGGAAGAGGTGGAACGTGTTCTGGCTTCCGGCTACGAGCGGCGCGGGAATTGGTCGCTCGGGCAAATCTGCCGACATCTCCGTCTCACGCAGGATGCGAGTATCGATGGATATCCGCGTTGGATGTCGTTGTTCGCGCCGGTCCGGCCCCTGTTCCGAGTCTTATTGTTGCCGCGGCTATTAGACGGAAATTCGATGGCCGGCCTGCCGACGGTTTCGATCTACGTTCCGAGCGAGGATTCGGAGGACGCGATCGAAGTCGACGAATACAAACGTAGCGTCAAGCGTTTCTGGGAGCACAAGGGGACGTTTCATCCTCATCCGGGCTTCGGAATTCGCGAGCGCGATTCACTCGATCGGTTTCATGCCGCCCACGCGGCACATCACCTCGGATTCTTGAAGCCGTCGCGGGATGATTGAGTTCCGGATGACGATTCACCGATTCAGTGACTTCACTGTCGTTCTTCACGACAGAGTCACGCTCACTGAAAGACATTGAACTTCTAATAACGTCGGAATCACGGATAACGTCCTGATTATTGCGCTCATTTGAGAGCCAGCCCTGGCTCTGGTATTGATTTGATTACGACATCATCCAATCCCAGATCCAAGGACTGACAATGACGATGTACCAGAAGAAGGCATCAGCGAAGAGCTTCGTGATGCGATCAAGGTTGACGGTGAAGCGGTTCGAGGCCACCTC
>JBCBOT010000323.1:0-9412 GCA_039821165.1 Planctomycetota bacterium
GGCTGTCGAAAAACTGCGGAGCGCTCGACTTCAATCTTGGATGCAGTGGCTACGTTTACGGCTTGGCGGTGGCGGACGGATTGATCCAAAGTGGGGCTGCGAAAAACATCCTTTTTCTGACGGCCGAAACGTACTCGAAGTATATTGATCCCGACGATCGAAGCCTCCGCACGATCTTTGGGGATGCTGGGGCGGCCACGATCCTGTCAGCCGGGAAGGTCCCTTCGATGTGGGGATTCCGGTTTGGGAGTGACGGCAGTGGAGCGGACATGCTGCTTGTCGCGGATGGAGGAACACGTCCGGTCGAAGATGCTATTCGGCCGCGACACCGCAAACGCTGGAACAGCCGGTTGTACATGGACGGGCCCAGTTTGATCAATTTCACGGTCGACGCGGTGCCCCAACTGGTCAACGAAATCTTGGAAGAGAATCAGCTCAATGATTCCGACATCTCGCTGTATCTGATGCACCAAGCCACCTGGAAAATGCTCGATCAATTGAGGACCCGAATGGGCGTCGATCCCGTTCGGGTTCCGATCGAGTTGGCGGGAGTTGGCAATACGGTTTCTTGCACGATTCCGATTTTGATCGACCAAATGCGAAAGTCGGGTCGGCTCGATCCCCAATCCGTTAACATGCTGGTCGGTTTTGGTGTGGGGCTCTCCTGGGCCGGTTGTCTGTGGAAAGATGTCGTCGCTGAAGAGAATGGATAGGCCATGAACGAGTTTCTCAGTGGGCGTTTGCTGATCGCATCTCCTTACCTGAGTGATCCGAATTTCATGCGGAGTTTGGTCCTCATCGTCAATCATGACGAGGAAGGCGCTTTCGGTTTGAGTCTCAATCGACGCACGGATCGACGACTCAGCGATCTGGTGGAACTATCGATGCCGAGCGGTTCGGTCCGCGACGACGATCAGATTTTTCAGGGTGGTCCAGTCGAGGGGCCGTTGCTTGCGATTCATGACTTGGCTGGCGTCGGCACACCGGTCGGCGCGGACACGTCGTCCGTTTGGCTGACCGGCGACGAAGACCACCTGCGTTTGCTGCTGACCCGTGTCGATGCCGAAGTGCGGTTTGTGTCGCGTTACTCGGGCTGGGGGCCGCAACAGCTGGACATGGAGTTGGATTCCGGTGGATGGTTGATCGCCGATGCGGAGCACGATCTCGTGTTCGGGGATCCCGGCGAAGTCTGGGAGGACGCGGTCAAACGTTGTGGCCATCAGATCCTCGCCTCATTGACGCCCGGGCTGCGTTTCTCGGACCCCTCCGTCAATTGAACGCGGATTGTTTGATGCGGCGATTCGTCATCGGAGACATCCATGGATGCTCAAAAGCATTGCGGACACTGATCGAGACCATCGATCCGCAATCCGATGACGAATTGGTCTTCCTGGGTGACTACGTCGATCGTGGTCCGGATAGCAAAGGGGTCATCGCTCAGCTGATCGAATTGAAAGAGAAGTGCCGCGTCGTTGCACTTCGAGGCAATCACGAAATCATGCTTTGGAGCGTTGCCTACAACGGTACCGACGCGGAGGTGTGGCTCGAAAGCGGCGGCCGTGCGACGGTGACGAGCTATGGCGGTTCACTCGAGAAGATTCCGGATAGCCATCGCGATTTTATCCGCGATCTCTTGCCACACTACGAGACCGACGAGTCCATCTTCGTTCACGCTTGTTATGAGCCGAGTCTCCAGATGGATGAACAGGGCGATGCGTTACGTTATTGGACTCATCTCGGGGCGGTACCGCCGGAACCGCATTGTTCGGGAAAGCGAGTCTTTGTCGGTCACACACCCCAAGCGAACGGCGACGTCCTGGATCTCGGGCATTTGGTTTGCATGGACACGTATTGTTTTGGGACCGGGTACCTGACGGGGCTCGATCTCGCTACAAACGAAGTCATCCAGGTGGACCGAAAGGGGTTTCGGCGGCGAGTCCCCGCACAGGCACTTCTCCATTTTGTTTCGTTTTGCGTGCGTTCGATTCAACGGAAGTTCGTGAAGCGTGAAACCAACGCGACCCATGACTGAAACGGTGTTGGCGGAACAGACTGAGCGGTCGGAACCGGCCGCGGCACGAGGATCGTCCGTGGACGATTCCAAAGTGCGAGCCGTCTCGGTTGCGCCGTTGGGGGATCCGCGAGGCACATTCGTCCTTGCCGCGCGGTCCATCGACCGTCTCGCGTTCCGTTCACGTCCGGGTGCGACCATCGCCGGGATGTTGCTGATCATCATCGCCGTCTGGGGAGCGACATCGCTCGATGTTCAAGGTCCGGGCATCGTGGTGGTGGTGGCATCCAGTTGCTTTCTGGTGGGCACGGTCGCCGTCATCCACAGCATGCTTCGCTGGGAGAATGCCGAATCCGCCTACGACAAAGAGCGCAGCGCGGTCGAGCTTTGGTACAAGCGATTCACGAAGTTGCACTCCGATTCGACGCGAACGACGACGGTCCTTTCGCATATGACCGACGGCATCTTGATGCTGTCTCCGACGACCGAGATCGTCTTGATCAACGATGCCGCAAGAAGGTTACTGGCGCTGCCCATCGACGGCGTTTGTTTGGGACGCAAGTTTTCTGAATTGGTGCGTGTTCCAGAGATCGTTGCGGCTGTGAGCCAAACGAAAGAAGAGAACATCGACCGGAACGTCTCGGTCGAAATCGTTGATGGGTCCACGATCCGACCTATCGCGGTTCGAGTGGGACGCGTGACCGGAGCGGATCCGCCGCACTTGCTTTTGGTCTTACATGACGAGACGGAGGTGCATCGAGTGGAGGCGATCCGTCGTGAGTTCATCGCAAACGTTTCGCATGAGTTAAAAACCCCCTTGGCGGCCATCAAGGGCTATGCGGAAACGGTCGAGCTTGCGCTCGAAGACGATCCGGAGAGTGCGAAGCACTTCGTTGCTCAGATCGACCATCAGTGTGAACGACTCGAAGACCTGATCGCCGACATGATGCGATTGGCCCGCGCGCAATCTGGTAAGGGCACGTTGGTGATCCAATCGCTGGACTTGGAGAATGTGGTTCGCCAAGCGATGACATCGTTCTTGCCCGTTGCATCGGCGAAGGGAATTGAATTGACCGTGAAGCCCTGTCAGGGCTCTCCACATGTCATGGCCGACGAAGAGGCGGCGCTGACGATCACGCAAAACCTGATTAGCAATGCGCTACGGCACACGGACGCGGGGGGGCACGTGACCGTGAGTTACCGCAAAGAATCCAGTGGATGGATCATCGCGGTACAGGATGACGGTGTCGGTATCGCCGAAGAGTTTCAGGAGCGAATCTTTGAACGTTTCTACCGTGTCGATCGAACCCGAAAGTCGAAGGACGGGGGAACGGGAATCGGTTTGGCAATCGTCAAAAACCTGACGCGGGCCCTCGATGGAACCGTTCGGGTGATCAGTGCACCGGGAAAAGGTGCCACTTTCGAAGTTTGGCTGCCAAGTCCCGTTACGTGATTGCGACCCTTCATCGAACTTTCATCATCAGATGGGCTGCCCTAGGCTGTACTTTTTCCTCTTTTTCACGACCATGTCCGTGCGGCGAAGATGCTTCGGGGGTGGTCAAACGCGTCCCATCTTCGCTTCTTCCCGTGAGTTTTGGCAATCTGACGACGAATGTCCCAATCAAAGGTCTTGATCGTTGAGGACTATGGTCCACTCGCAGAAACGTTGGACTATCAACTCAAACGCGCCGGCTACGAAGTCTACCGAGCGGCGGACGGCCGCGACGGCCTGGATCAGGCCAAGCTTTACTTGCCGGATTTGGTGGTCCTCGACATCGATCTGCCGATTTTGGGCGGCATCGAAGTGTGCAAACAGCTTCGAGCCGATCCGAAAACTCGGGAGACGCTGATTTTGATGTTGAGTGCCATGGGGGAAGAGTCGGATCAAGTGGTCGGCTTTGCCGTCGGTGCCGACGACTATGTCGTCAAGCCTGTCGAGAGTTACAAGGTGTTGCTCGGTCGCATCAAAGCACTGATGCGTCGCCGGGAACCGATTCTCGATGGCCACGAGTCCGTGACGCATCAGAACGTTTGCGTCGACCGACGCCGCTTTGTTGTCACGGTTGATGGTGAAACTCTGAAGCTGACGAAGAGCGAGTTTCGACTGTTGGACACGCTGATTCGACAACCCGGTCGAGCATTCGGTCGCAGCGAGTTGGTTGACGCGGCGCTCGGTGAAGACACCGTCGTTCTAGACCGAACGATCGACGTCCATGTGCGAGCGTTGCGCAAGAAAATGGGAGCCGCCGCGGACCTCATCGAAACGGTACGCGGCGTCGGCTATCGTTTCCGCGAGTAGGCCGTTAACGCGGTCCCGGTGGAAGTTTTCGCTTGAAGAATTGAGTGACCATTGTCATCAGGTGTCGCCCGGTGTTTTCGCGTTCCGAGATCGAGTGTGTTCGGTTCGGATAGACGAACATTTCGAACATCTTGTTCTGGGCGACCAACTCATCAATCAGCAATTCGGTTGCTTGGTAGTGAACGTTGTCATCGGCCGTGCCATGGATGAGCAGCAATTCCCCTTCGAGCTGATTCGCGAAATGGATCGGCGACCCGTTGCGAAAGCCTTCGACGTTTTCGTCGGGTAACCCCATGTACCGTTCTTGGTAGATCGTGTCGTAGTAACGCTGATTCGCAACCGGCGCGATCGAGACGGCGGTGTGGTACAAGTTGGGGTAGCGAAAGATCGCGTGCAGGCTTGAAGAGCCGCCGCCGCTCCAACCCCATACCCCGACACGTTCGGGATCGAGATAGGGGCGATCTTGAAGGAGTTGTTTGACGGCCGCAGCTTGATCGTCGGGACCGAGCGTGCCAATTTGACGATAGACGGACTTTCGAAAATCGCGACCGCGTGGCGCTTTGGTTCCGCGGTTGTCGATGCTCACGACAACGTAACCGAGTTGGTTCAGCAAGCTGTGCCAGAGGCCTCGCTTGCCGCCCCAACGGTTGATGACCGTGCTTCCGGCGGGCTCCCCATAGACGTGCACGATGAGGGGATATTTCTTGTCCGGGTCCATGGTCGGCGGCTTCATGCACCACGCATCCAAGACGGTATCACCGATGTCGATCCTCATGAACTCGGTCTCCGCACGATCAAGTTTTGCGACCGTTTCGTGCAGTTCGGCGTTGTCCTCCAGGTCGCGAATCACTTTGTGATCCGGCAGCGACACGAGTGCGACAGTCGTCGGCTGATTCGCGTTGCTGTGGCGATGAACCGCGAATTGCCCATCGGATGAAACGTCGTAGGTATGCGTGCCCGGTGTGTTGGCGGGCGTCACTCGTTCGGGACGCTTTGTCTCGGGGTTGATTCGATACAAGTATCGATCCACCGCCGAATCGGGGGACGCGATGAAGTAGATCTCACCCGTTCCTTCGGTCGATGGAATGATGGAGGTGATCTCGATGACGTCGTAGGCAGCCTCTTTCATGGGCTCCCAGGTTTGGTCACCAAAAACGGACAGTCCACGAAGATGTCGCCAACCGTCCGCATCGCTGAGATAGTAAAACGTCTCGGCGTCATCGGAAAAGTACAGTTCGTCTTGCAGATCGATCCAGGCCTCGTCCTGTTCGGTGTGCAACAGGCGATGCGTGTCGGTGTCAAAGTTGAGAAGATGAATCTGTTCCGTGTTTTGGTAACGATTCATCTCCCGAACGATCAACTCACCGGTCCTTTCGATCCATTGAATCCGCGGGATGTAGCTGTCTTCAGGGTCCCCGATGATCGGCGTCCAACGTGTCTCTCCCGATTCGACGTCTGCGACCCCGATGCGGACGGATGAGTTTCGCGTTCCGACTTTGGGATACGCAAACCGTTTCGTGGTCGGATAAAGTCCGTCGGTGTTGTTGATCAGCGTGAAGTCTTGAACGCTACTGGTGTCGAACTGCCAAAAAGCAATCGATCGACCATCGGGGCTCCAGCGAAATCCGTCCCGCAGACCAAACTCTTCCTCGTACACCCAGTCCGAGGTTCCATTGATGATCCGATCGGTTGGACGCGCCGTCAGCTGTTTGATTGAGCCGTCGGTCAGGTCTTCAACGAAGAGGTTCCCATCGCGAACGTACCCGACGTGATGACCACGTGGCGAGAACTTGGCAAACATCAGTGACGAAGGAGACGCGTCGCCGCCGAGCTTTCGCAACTGTCCGGAACCCCGATCGAATACCCAGTAGTCCCCACGGGTGTTTCGCCGCCAAACCTTTTTTGAATTGGTGTAGATCAACAGTCGTGCCAGGTCGCTGGACCACTGAAACGACTCGACGGCAAGCGGCTTGGGCTGTCCGGGTGGCGAGAGATCTTTGGCGGAGACCAGTACGTCTCGTGCTCCCGACTCGGCGTCGTACCGCACGATTGCTTTTCCACCCGTGTCCTTATCTGTTTCGAGGCGGCAGTATGCGGCTGGGGCCGAGCCGTGGGGAAGCCATTGACACTGGTAGGAACGCTCTGAAAAATCGTCGGAGTTGTAGATCCGGTCGAGCGTCAGCCGCCCGGGGGTTTCCTCGTCGGCCGAGAGACGCGGGGAACCGCAAAACAGCAACAGGGAAGCGAATACCAGCAGACGCAACATTTGAAATCCATCACGGAGGAACAGCGATTGTCACTCCGAGAGTTTAGCTCGCCGCCTATCGGCGTGCGTTGTGGATGGTCGTCATGCGGCGCGGCGTTCTTGTTCCGCCAGTGGGTCAATGACGGCTCGCGGGGGTGGATCGTTGGCCCTGGCGCTGGTTCGTGGCTCGGACTCCGGCTGCATCTTGTCAAAAAGGCTGCCAAGCAGTTTGGGATGCATACAGGCGTAAGACCAAAGCAGTCCGAACGCTGCCCCACCAACGATATCGCTGGGGAAGTGAGCGCTGCATGTCAAACGCTGCAGAGCGGTGCCGAAACAGATGACGAAAAAGAGCCACCTTCCACGTGGCAACACCGTCCAGAGTCCCACGGTCAGGGCCGTGGCCGTCGCGACGTTCCCGCTCGGGAAAGCGCGTGTACTGGCATCGAATGCGGCGACCTGCGAAAGCGACCAGTCGAAAGCCCAAAGCCACGCCGAGTCGTATGTCGCGAGAGACAGGTCTAAACCTGTCGGACGAGGTCGCAACACGAACATCTTCACGAGCGTCGCGATCGCTCCCGCGCCGATCACCATCACGACAAGTCGTGGCAGGTGCCAACGAAGATTCGGAGCCATCAAAAAGATGCTCACAAGGATCAGGGCGATGGAACCGCCATGCGAAAACACCCTCGACAGCTCGATCGCGTTGCCGAGTTCGCGCGGCAATTGATTCACTGCAAACCAATGAGCGATCGGAATGTCGACGAGCGTTGTGATCGGCACGGTCAACAGAAGCATGAACGCGAACCAAAGCAATACCGAGGTCGGTAGTGCAATCGCGTTGGGGCATTGGAACGGCAGAACGGTAGGCAGTGCACTCGGTCGTGCAGCCGAATCGCGATCCGCAGGTTGATCCGTTGATGTTTCGAATGGATTGTCAAAACCCATGTCAGCACACTTCCGTTGTTCGCGCGTGAAACAGTTTGCGTGAAACCGGTTTCCTGATGAGTGGTGCTCACCCGACCGGACCTTACCGAAACTAGCTGACCCATCGAAAGACGCATCGTGTGACCGCACACGCGGTTGGCAACAAAAAAACGAGAGGCTTCCAATCGCAAATTTTGTTGAACTTTGTGGGTTGGGCAGCCGATGACGGTTAGCGTCAATGGTTGCGCTTTGGCGCGACTCCTCCCAATCGCAGTTTCACGGAAGAACCATGTTGCGTTTGCTCGGATTGTTAGTGGCGGGGACGTTATTGGTCGGCTCGACCGGGTGCGTCGGACCGATGGGCGCGGGCTGTTGTGGATCGTTTCCCGGCGGTTGTGGTAGCTGCGTCGCCACCAAGTCTTGTGGAGATACTTGCAACAGCTGCAGTGGGTGCAGTGGCGAGCTGTACGTCGATCCATGGATCAACCATCCAGCGGATTGCGTGGACCCATGCGACTCATGCGGAAATTACAACGGTCAGAGTTGCGGCAAGTGTCGCTCCGTGTTCTCGGGCGCACGCAACCTTTGGGGCTACTACTGCGGATGTGATCCTGGGCCGGTTGCGGTAAGCAATCGCTCGTTCGCCCCGAGGAAGAGTCTGGCGTGTGGTGGATGCGATTCGGGTTGCGATGGATGCGTGGTGGAACCGGGCTGCGGGATCGAGCCTGGGTGCGGTATTGAGGTATTTGAACCGGCTTGTGGTTGCGAGGGACCGTGTGCCTGTGAGCCGGGGTGCGGCATCGAAGCATCGTGCGGATGCGAATCCGGGTGCTCGTGCGGTGGCGTCGTCTCGGGGCCGGTCGATGTCTTCCATGCGGACGGCCATCCGGTCGAAGTGCCGGTTTCGCTGCCAACGCCCCCGGCCGATCAAGCGTACACGCCGCATCGGACACGAAAGATCTTTAATCCCAAAACGGAATCGGCTCGAAGTAAATCTGGGACGCGGTTTCGCTAAGCGATTCCTCGACTCAAAAGAAATGCTGCTGCCGGCGTCACGTCGCGCAGCCGGCCAAGCCAAAGCTTATTCCGCGGACAGCGCGGGCACTTCTTGACTCGGGTCGGGTATCGGGAACTTCGCCGACGAGTCGTCTCTCTGACGCGGTGGTGGGACGACCACGCCACAACTGACAACGAACTGAATCGCTTCGTCGACAGACATGTCGAGGTCGATTGCCTCGCTTCTGCGAACGGTTACCGTGAACCCGGTCATTGGCATTGGGCTCGTCGGCATCAGAACGCTGAGCATCTCCTCGCCAGTGACCTCCGCAATTTTTGGGATGCTGCTCCCGGTGGCGAAGCCCATCGACCAGATACCTTTTCTCGGGTACTCGATCAGCACGACGTTGTTGAATTCGATTTCGCGCTCATTGAAAGCGAAGTCCGTGACTTGCTTCACGCTGCCGTAAACCTTGTTGACGACTGGAATCCGCAGGATGGCAGCGTCGAACTGGCGAAAGAACCACCGACCGAGACTGAAGGTAAACAGGCGTCCGGCGAAGTAGAGGATCACCAGGAAGATAAACAGGAAAACGGGGATGACGAATCCCCGCGGCAGCCAATGGATCTGAACATACCGATGCCAGTAGGCATTCGCTGAAACGAGCTTCGGTGCGTCCTCGGCGAAGTAGTCGGCGTTGTCATCGACTTTGGCGACGACGAATGACGGGATGTACTTGCGACCAGACGGGGCCGGGACGTATCGCTCGACGCCATGGATGAACGAGCCGTCTTCCCGGATTTCTGCGAACTTCGGAATCTCGTCGAGTGTGTACTCGGAGTTCTCGTAGTACAGCACGAACCCATAACGCACCAAACTCTCGGTGGGTTTGAGCACGTAGGTTTCAATGGTTTTCCACGCCCAAATCAAGAC
>JBCBOT010000324.1:0-9368 GCA_039821165.1 Planctomycetota bacterium
GCGAGTGGCGAGTGGCGAGTGGCGAGTGGCGAGTGGCGAGTGGCAGTGGGGCAGTGGGGCAGTGGGGCAGTGGGGCAGTGGGGCAGTGGGGCAGTGGGCAACAAAGCGCGGGAGAGTGACTATGCGGCAATCGAAACGCAGAGTCGCAGAGGTCGCAGAGAAGAGTGCGGGAAGAGCTAGTGGGGAGAGCTAGTGGGGAGATCGGTGGTAGTGCGGGTACGAGAAGAGTTGTTGTGGAGGTGAGGGGGGCACGAGAAAGAGGGCGGGTGAGAGCGATGCAGGAGGGTGCCGGAGAATGACTGCTGGAAAGATCGGCGCGGCAGGAAGGCGCGGGACAGGAAGAAACCGGTGGAGCGGTTTGATGCGGCAAAACTCAGCCGCCGAAGACTAATTCGCCGCTGGAGAAGGAGGTTCCGAAGTTCTCAGCGAGCGTGGCGACTTGGCGTAGACCGGAAACCAGAAAACCCTCGGTGAGTGGCGAAAGAGGATGGATGAACGCGGCCCACAGATAGTCGTCCGTTAGCGCGTATCGCGCGTCCAAGGCTCGATCGAAGTTGGACTTCAGCAACATCATGGCCAGATCGATTTCAATCTCATCGGCATCGAGGACCGGTGTGATGATTCGCATCCGATCATGGGACTCATCGGTGATGATCGTTAGATTTCGCTCCATGAATTCGACATGCCAGAACCCTTCGCTGCTTCCTTCGAGCACCTTCGCGTGGGCTTTCAAGAGTCGTCCAAGGGCTTCGTTATCCATCGACGCAGGAGCGATCATCGGCATTTCCCCGGAGAGAGATCGGACACCAGCGGCAGCTGGTTAACAGTGATGGCAAACTTTAAACGACACGGACGACGACACGCGTGCCTTGTTTGCCAACGACCTTGATTTGGCTTCCGCTATCCACAAAGTCGCCTTCGGTGACCACATCGACCTGGAAGTCTTCGAAGTTCATCTTGCCGCCGGGCCGAAGTGGTCCCGCCGCGGTCCCGATGTCGCCGACTGAAATGCGTTGCCAGCCGGGAAGCAGCTCTCCGGCATCGGTGGGAACGGACCCGGCGGCGACAGCCTCCGTGGCGGCGACGGCCAACTGGGGTTTCAAAGTCAAACGCCCGAGCCCGGGAACGTCACCGATGTACTTGGCCATAAATGCCATCGCGATGATGAACGCGACGAAGGCTCCTGTGACGGTCAGGATATCCCCTCCCAGCCCGGTCAGTTCTTCCATGTTTTGTGGCACGAGGAAACGACGCGACGCCATCACGAGTGACAGGAGAACCATCCCGATCCCACCGACGCCCGCAAATCCGAAGCCGGGAATGACGAAGAGTTCGAGCCCGATAAACACGATGCCAAGTAGGAACAACGTGACTTCGAGCCAACCCGCCGTCCCGCCGAGAAATCGACTCCAGAAGAACAGGCCGAAACAGAGGATCGAAACCAGCCCGCCGAGACCGACCCCGGGGGCGCCCAATTCGATCACCAAGGCCACCATGCCGATCACGAGCAGCAGGAACGTCACGAAGCCTGAGTTAAGGATCAAGATCGCCGTGTCGGTTCCCGTTCGCTCAAGCACCCGTATCGGCGTCCGGACATTGAGCTTCTCGGCGAGTTCTTGCTCGTTGGCAACCGTCGCATCGGCCATCCCTAACTCCGTCGCCCGCTTTCCATTGCAGGTAAAGAACATTTCTTTGCCGGCTTCGCGGATCGGTTTGCCCTGTTCCCAATCATCGGTGTTCTCCATCGACTCCCATTCTTTGTCGCTGAAGTAACGAATGGTTCCATCCGTCTTGTGGACGGCCCGAAAGACGACCATGTCCTTGTCGGTCATCTTCTCGGCGAGCGCGAGTGGGCGACCCGTTTCTTCTGCGGTATCCCTCACTTTTTGTGCCAACACGCTGCGGCTCTTCGCCTCGGTGTAACGAAACGCGCCATCGGCTCCCAAGACGATTTCGCCGGCGTCCCCTATCCGTGCGCCTGGCAGCATGATGATTTTGTCACATGCAAGTGAGATGAGCGCGGCACCGCTGATCGCGTCTTTCTGAATGAAGGCGACGGTCTCGACGTCTTTGGCATCAAGGATCATGTCCATCAATTCGAGTGTGACGATCACCAGTCCGCCCGGACTGTGGATGTCCAGAATGATGACGTCGACGTCCGACTCAACGGCTTCGGCGAACTTGCGTTTGAGAATCTCGCCACTCAGAAAATTGATGTCTTCGTGCAGCGGGATCATGACCGCCGACCGTGGAGGCTCCTTGTCCGTGTCCGGAACGGGGGCCTCGGATTCGACAGCGGCTTCCTCGACCTCCGATGCTTCGTCAGACAACTCGTCGGCGATGGACGACGGGTGAAGCACAGCCAGTGTCAGGCAACCGATTGCGCAGACACGAATGAGAGCGGCTAGGAGTCGATTCATGGAGGAAATCCCACGATGAGAACGTTGCCAAATCCAACGATCCATTGTAGGCACAAAGCGACCCGAATTCGGGACATCCGGATCACCTGAATTTTACAACTACCTCGAGCCAGGTCCGTTTTGCCCCGTTAGTTCAAGCCCCGGCCTCGACCCCAGGTTCCAAGGACGGCATCTCCTCGACGCCTTCTTCGATGTTGATATCCATGTCGAAGTCGTCCCCAAAGTCATCATCGAACACCGAGAGCGGATACTCGTCTCCGTTGTCCAACACGAGCGTTGCGGTGACCTCGCCTGAGTTATTGTCGGTTCGGTGGACAATTTTGCCGCTACCTTTGTCGCCCTCAATGTTGAAGATCATGACCGCGACGTTGTCTTCGTTCTGAGAAGCCCGCATCGCTTCGCCGAAGTCCATGTCACTACTCGTGATTTCGCCGATGTGTTCGACAACCATCGGGTCGTCCTTGAACTCTTCCATGACGGCATCGGCGACGAAGTTCGAGAATTGGCTTCCGCCGTACCAGACCAGGCCGCAGCATGCGATCGCACTCACAAGCATCAAGCCCCCGATGATGCCGAGGACCCACAGCCATGTGTTGCTGCCGCCCCCACCTCCTCCCGACTGAGGTTGAGGCTGTTGCTGGTAAGATTGTTCGAGTGGGTTATTGGGTGCCTGTGACATCGGTGTCATCACTCCGAATCAGTGTTTTTTCTCGACGCGTCGTCTGCGGTCATTAGAGCGTTCCTGATGGGACGCCGGTAGCAGGGTGTCTGGATGCGGGTGTTCCGAGCGCAAGCACGGGCACCCCTGTTTCGCAACGGTGGCGTTGAGCTTCGCCTTGTCCTCGCAGGGCTCGGAATCAGACGGCCGGGGGCGCACCCGAAGAGCCGACACGCGGCTGTCGAAAGCTGCGTGGCTGCCGTCGGCCCCGTGACGCGCGGTCCAATTCCTGGTAAAAACTCCGCGTTATCGTAGCTCTGGATTCCACGAAGTTCGCGTTTCCGGGGCGCCGCAGAACAACCAAACGGAGCAAGGTTCTCGGCATCTTGGTCGCACGGCTGAGATCGGTATTGCTCAGAGGCGGTCGGTTTGATGCTTGCTGCTGGGCTTGTTGAGTCCCCGTTCCGAAAAGAGTGTTTTTCGGTGCGCCTCGACTGCGTTAGGTAGACACTGTTTTTCGAAGACACGCTGCACTTGGAATGATGCGTGCTCTTCACGGTCCACTCGTTGATTCACCCAGGGGGAATCTCATCAATGACCAAGTGCAAGTTGGAATACATCTGGTTGGATGGCTATCAGCCGACGCAAAGTTTACGTAGCAAGACGAAGATCGTCGAAGATTTTAGCGGCAACGTTGAAGACGCCCCAATGTGGTCGTTCGATGGTTCGTCCACCGAGCAAGCTCCCGGTGGCTCGTCGGATTGTCTGCTCAAGCCCGTCAAGGTGATCCCGGATCCGGGCCGAATCGGCACCGGTTTCTTGGTGATGTGCGAAGTGCTCAGCGCTGATGGCACGCCGCATAGCACCAACGGTCGCGCCACCATCGATGACGACGACAACGATTTCTGGTTCGGTTTCGAGCAAGAGTACACGCTTTGGGACCCCACCACCGATCGTCCTCTCGGCTTCCCATCGGAAGGCTACCCCGGACCTCAAGGCCCGTACTACTGCAGCGTCGGAACCGGAAACGCTGTCGGACGCGACATCATCGAAGAGCATCTGGAACTCTGCCTCCAAGCCGGCTTGAATGTCGAAGGCATCAACGCCGAAGTCATGATGGGCCAGTGGGAGTTCCAAGTCTTCGCCAAAGGTGCGAAGGACGCCGGTGACCAAGTCTGGCTCGCGCGGTACATCCTGGACCGAGTTGGTGAAAGCCACGGCGTCGGCATCAACTACCACTGCAAGCCGGTCAAGGGTGACTGGAACGGCAGCGGTATGCACGCCAACTTCTCCAACAACACGCTGCGTACGTGCGGAAGCCAAGCAACGTATGAAGCGATCTGCCAAGCGTTCGAGCCGCGGATCAAAGAGCACATCGACGTCTACGGCGCGGACAACGATCAGCGTCTGACCGGTCTGCACGAAACGCAGTCGATCGACAAGTTCAGCTACGGCGTTTCGGACCGCGGTGCGTCGATCCGGATTCCGATCGGTACCGTCGAGAACGGCTGGAAAGGTTGGTTGGAAGATCGCCGCCCGGCATCCAACGCCGATCCGTACATGGTCGCCAGCGCGATCATCGCGACCGTGAAGAGCGCCGGCGTCCCGGCGTAGTGTTCGTTCGCGACGGATGACTGAGAACCGTGAGCCCGGTAGTGAAATCACTGCCGGGCTTTTTTCATGAGCAAAAGCTACTCCGCGGGGGTTACGATGTGTCACGGACCTCAACGCGGCAAGACTTTCATGGATAGCACGTCCGTCAGCCTTCTCGATCAACTTCGACGAACCAATCATCCTGATTCATGGGATCGTTTGGTGAGTTTGTACGGTCCGTTGATCCAGACTTGGCTCGCCAAGTTTGACGTTCAATCAAGCGACCAGGACGATCTATTGCAAGATGTCTTGCTGGCGGTGGCTGGCGACATCGGCCAATTTGAACATCGACATGCGGGTGCGTTCCGCGGTTGGCTCAAGCAAATTCTTCTTAATCGCCTCAAGAAGCATTGGCGATCAAGGGATCGTCGACCAGAGGCTCGCGGCGGCTCGGACATTGATGGTCGGTTGGCGGCATTGGAGGATCCGACGAGTGATGTGTCTCGAATCTGGGATCGGCAGCACGATCAGCACGTCTTGAGTCACCTGCTTGCGATGACGGAACCGGAATTCACGCCGACGACTTGGGACTCATTTTGCCGCGTCGCGTTGGACGGGGAAAAGCCCGCGTCAGTCGCTCAGGAGCTTGGGATTTCACTGAATGCCGTTTGTCTCGCTAAGTCGCGTGTTCTCCGGCGTTTGCGCAAAGAGGCGGCGGGCATGATCGAATCTTCGGGTGAGATTTTCTCCAAATCATGACAGGTTTTTCGAGAAGCGGGACTGAGGATTCAGAGTCGCCGGACGTCCCGGAACTCACGCGGTTTCCGTAACGTGCGAGAGATTCATGTCGCAGCAGTTTCATCCGAGCCACGCGGACCTTCATGCATTCAGTCTCGGCGAAATGGATGATGATCAGGCCGATGTGATCGATCAGCACATCAGTGAGTGCGAGACGTGTTGTGAGACCATCGCGGGGCTATCGTCCGAAGACACATTCGTCGGTCTGTTGCGTGACGCGAGGCAGGTGGTGCAGGGACCGGATGACACTCGGGCCGAAGCGGCATTGATGTCGTTGGCCGGTGCCCAAGGTCAACGTTTGAAGGAGCATCCACGCTACGAAGTAGTGGAAATGATCGGTCGGGGCGGTATGGGATGTGTCTACAAAGCACGGCACCGGATGATGGATCGGACGGTCGCGCTGAAGATCATTCACCGTCATTGGGTGCAGCAACAAGAGGTAATTGATCGCTTCCAGCGCGAAGTGAAGACGGCGGCGAGTCTCGATCATCCCAACATTGTTACTGCCTACGATGCGGAGCAAGTGGATGACGTTCACTTTCTCTTGATGGAGCATGTCGACGGAATTGACTTGGCGAAGAAGGTGAAAGACGAGGGGCCGCTTGAAGTTGGAGCGGCCTGTGAAATTATCCGTCAAGTCGCCCAGGGGTTGCATTACGCTCACGGCAAAGGAATGGTGCATCGTGACATCAAGCCCCACAACTTGATGCTCACCCAAGACAACGTCGTCAAAATCCTCGATTTTGGTTTGGCATCGCTCACGCCCCAGGCGGTCGGTGACTCCTCTCGGGACAATCACGAATCCGCACTGACGACGGCCGGTAGCATCATGGGCACACCGGATTACATCTCGCCGGAACAGGCCGTCGATGCAAGCAGTGTCGACGGTCGGAGCGACATCTACAGCCTCGGTATGACGCTGTATTTCTTGCTTGCCGGTCGCGCACCGTTCGCGACAGGTTCCGCAACAGAAAAACTCAAACAGCATGCGGATGCGGATCCGGTCTCGTTGGCGGAGTTGCGAAGCGACGTGCCGCACGCCCTATTGGATGTGATTGCGCGGATGACCGCCAAAGATCCCGCAACACGATTCGAAACCCCCGCCGAAGTTGCCGCAGCGCTCGGCACAATAAGAACCGCATCGCCGTCAACCTCGCTCAGGAATCCATCCAAGCGAGTGTCACAAGGGCCGGTACGGCGAATCGCAATCGGCCTTGCTGTGGCGATCGCGTTTGTATTTACCAGTTGGTTGGCCTACACGTTGTTTGTGGGTGAAACGGTGGGTGACAAGCTCGCCAAAATGAAGGCGCCGGCGGAAATCTCTGGGACGCTGAAAGACCAAGTCTCGGTGGTGCTGTACACCGTGGGAAAAGAATCGATCGGTGGGGACCAGCCCGCGGTCGTTTGCGACATTGGTGACAGTCGGCTCGTCCTGTTCGGGCAAGATCTCGCAACCATTGGCAACTTCGTGCAGACCGGGCAAGTGCAAGTCGATGGTGAGAACGCGGTGAAGCACAGTGTCAGCTGGAACGAGCGGCCACTCTTCGCGAGCCGCTATGAGAAAGGTTCATCCGAATGTGAGTTGCTCGATTTTCGTTTCACGGTGACCGATCAGTTTGTCCGCTTCGCCGACAACGGATTTCGCTGGAACGATCCGAAGTCGAGTGGATTGTTGATGATCGTTGAGACACAAACCGGGCGGTCAACCATTCAAGCGATGAAGCCGCGGAGCCAGAGAGTGACGCTTCCCGGCATGACGCCCGCGAAGAAGGTCGTGCAGCATGACTCAGGGCCGGACGATCAAACGAACGCGGAGTTGCAGCACGACTCGGTGCGCACCCGGATGCAACTGCACGTGGCCGCCCGTCAACTGAACGCCGCCAAACGAGAGCTCGAGGCATCGCAAACGAAATTGTCCTATGCGAAGCGAGTCGTGGAGGCGCTGAACGAACAAATCGATACCTATCGAAATGTGAAGATAGAGATTGCCGCGATCGGTGATGCGGAAGTCGCGTCCGCAAAAGCGAAGCTCGAAGCAGAACGGCGGAATCTCGCATCACTCGAGACTTGGGAGCGAACACTAAGGGTCCAGATGGAACGTCAGAGAAGACTCCTTGACGAGGGGATTTTCTCACAGGGTAGGTTCCAGGAGATCGAGCGAAAGCACGGCAGGTCGGTGGCGCATGTCAACCAAGCGAAACCTCTGGTGGAGGCCGCGATCAAAAACCTGGAGGCGAATCGGCAAAAGCGAGATTCCAATGCTCAAAGAGCCGAGAGTGACATCGCCTATTCGCTCGCGTTACTTCAGAAGGCCAAGGCTGACGCCGACAAGGCTGAGAGTGAGACCACAAAGGCGAAAAACGAACTCGCCAAGGCAGAGCGATTGTTGACTGAAACCGAAACGCCCGCAGGCGGAGACGATGCCAAAACGCCCGCGGAGCCGGCAGCGAATGACGGAGCTCTTCATCCCGAGGCAGTCTCTTGGGAAAAGGTCGCTAAGAACTTTGAGGCATCCGGGCAACATAAGAATGCGGTTGCGGCATGGCTGAAGGCCTACAGGATCGACGCTCGCTTGATTTCGCGGGATCAACTCCCGCTGTTTCGACGGACCAATAGCCTTGTTGGATTGGCGAATGCCTTGCACGAAGAGCATTTGCAGGGTCTGCCGACCGGTCACGACTTGGTGTTCATCCTGCGAGCGATTCTGGAAACGCCGGAAGCACGAGAAGCGGGCTATGAACTGATGAAGCGGAGTTGGCTCGCTTCGGAGAGTCTGCACGTCGAACTGTTGAACGAGTTGCCCGAAGAAGTGTGGCAGAGTGTTCCTGACAAGGCATTTTTCCTACGCACGAAGTTTATCCCGGGAGACGTTGGTGCTGTGGGTGCCGGTTGGGAGGGCATGGTGTTCATCGCGTTTGACGGTAGCAATGGGATCAGCGAACTACAGACGCTCGCGAAGTTGCTTGAGGATGAGAAGACGCGGCGGGCAGTGTTGCAGGAAGTTCAGCCGTTGGTGCGAGCGAATCCACGGTGGCAATCGGGGATTGCGTTCCTGGCGGTATTGAAAGCGTATGACGGCAAGGTGGAAGAGGCAGCGGAATTGCTCACGCCATTTCTGTCGGACCCCAAAGACGAATCGATCCCACCGCGGACCGCGTGGCTGCTCGCCGACGTACTCGAGGGAAAGGGATTCGAACTCGGCCCCGTGGTTCAAGGCCTCTACGAACGGAGCCTCCTGAATCACGATGAGACCATCCCACTTCGGAACTCACCGATCGTTCCGTTGGCGATGTTGTACGCCAAGAAAGGTATGAAGGCGAAAGCTCGCGATCTGTTGTACCGGCTGGGCGCGAAACGGTACCACCGTGACTCGGGGATCCTCTGCTTGGATGGCATGGAGGCGGGCAACGCGAACCGCTGCAACGAATGCCACCGCGAGGATCGCAACTTGCTCGATACGGTGCTGATGGCGAACAAGCTGGTTGAGATCGACTATCCCGTCGATGCTTGGCTAGCTCTTTCACGCATCGATGACAGTTTTGGGAACGCGCTGAGTTCAGACGACGAGTGGACCCAGAGCCAAGCTCCGAAGGATCTGATCGCGCGTTTCGACGCCTATCGAGAGTTGTTTCGCGTTACCAGAAAGCAGGCCACGCAGAAGATCACGGCGGAGGTTCTCGCGGAAGCGGTCGACGAAGGTGCGCTGGCGAAGATGACGCAGATCCAATCACCTCGCAAACTCTTCACGACGGCATCGCCTGTGGGTTTCCCGCGGATCGATCTGATGCTTTCGGTTCGGGGCGAGGGCGGAGAGCCGAAATTGTTCAGCCCCGTCATCGATCTGCTCAGGATGGTCGTGGGTGAGGCCACGCCAAAAGAACTGGACCGATTGGATTGGC
>JBCBOT010000325.1:0-9344 GCA_039821165.1 Planctomycetota bacterium
CAGCCTCTGCCGCGGTCAATACACCCACCGTCACGGTGAATGACGAAGATCATGCGTCATCCACATTCTCGACGCCCGAGCTTCCGGCAGGCGGTGCGATCGAAGACATCGGCTTTCCAAAGGGCTTGTCGATGTCGCCGACTCCGCCGGTAGCACCGTCGAACCAAGCCTCACCTCTGTTTGCGATGGGCGGTGATTGGTCGGAAGTCGTACCGATGGCACAGGAAGCGGCTACCGATGCCTGTCTCGCAGCCCCCGACGCGTTGATCGGACTCGGTGATGTGATGATCGAATTTGGCCAGTCTAACGCCGGCGGCGGCGGACTCATTGACATCGGCCTCAAGGCATCGCTGGGTGTCCATCGATCGCTGGACCTTATCACCGGTGATGTCGTCGACGAAACAGGCCTCCGCGACCTGGTATTGGCTGCACTCACCGAGGAATGGAACGCCGTCGATCCCGCGTTTCCCGCCGAGTTGATCCGCTTGCCTCACATCGGATACGCCAATGCCGCAGTCCTCGCGGCTGGACTCGCGACCGTCAACCGTCGACGCCGGCGCACGGATGGACGTCTTTCCCACGTCCACCCTAGTAATTGAGGTGCTAGAGCATCCCATCTTCGTCAGTGATGCCACCCGCTTCGTCAAAACGAAACGTGAACTCGACATCACGTGACTGAAAAATGAGGTTGTCTTTTCCGAATAGCCACCAGTAACCGAAAGACTCGCTTCTTCGAGGATCCCAACTCGCACAAAAACCTGGGTTGCGCCCACCAATTGCAACGAAGCTCTTTCGGCAAGCTAGGTTCTGCTGGGGATGCTTCTCACTGCAAAAAAGAGCAAAGCCATGCGCTGGGCGGTTCGGAAACGACATCTACTGATTCTTCTGATTGCAACGGCTCAAGCGGCATGTTTGTTCGTCGCTACGCTCGCATTCGACAGGTGGCTTCGGAACTCGATGCGAGAGACGATCCACGATCAGGTGCTCGCAGACAACATCCATGTCGCCAAGCAAATGACCACGCTTATTCGCGAGATGGAGGTGGAAAATCTGCGCGACGACCGAAGCACCTGGGCACGTCTACAGAATGTGGTGCATTCGATCCAGTTACCCAATGAAGGATTTGTTTGCATTGTTGACGCGGAGGATGGAAAACTGCTCTGCCACCCGGCACTTGGAGATGGCAGCAACGAGCGTGATCAGATGGTCAAACCTGTCGTGACGAAATCTGAGAGGCTCAAATCTGTCGAGACAAAACCTGCTGAGGTCTCCGGCAGCGTCAGGGAATACTATGGAGAACTCCAAATCATTGCGGCTGCACATCTTCCGGAGCTCAACGCAAGTATCAACGTCCATCAAAAGGCAAGTGGCATCGAGAAGAAAATCAGTCGCCTGCTAAGCCCCCTCATCCCGATCGGACTTTCGATCTCGGTTGGATTGTTTGTGGCAACAACAGGCGTTGTACTGTTCATCATGCGTCTCTACGACAATCGCCTTGCAACCATCAACGAAGGACTCGAACGACGCGTTGACGAGCGAACGAAAAGCCTTCGACGTGTCCGGGACAGCGTCATTTTTGGCTTGGCCAAACTTGCCGAATCACGCGACACCGATACGGGCGAGCATCTAGAGAGAATCGGTCTCTACGTCTCCGTTCTTGCCGCAGAACTTGCAAAGGGCCGACCGGAGATCAATACGCGTTACATACGCAATCTCGCACTGGCGTCCTCACTCCACGACATCGGGAAAGTTGGCATACCGGACGCGGTCCTCTTAAAGCCAGGACGCTTTACCCCCGATGAGCGAAGCATCATGGAGACGCATGCGAAGTTGGGAGGTGAGTGCATCGAGTCAATCAGCGAGCAACTCGGTGAGGACGACTTTTTGGAATTGGCGAGGGAAATAGCGTATGGCCACCACGAAAAATGGGATGGAACAGGCTATCCCTTCGGTGTCTCTGGCGAGGCCATTCCGTTCTCGGCAAGGATCGTTGCTGTGGCCGATGTTTACGATGCACTACGTTCGCGAAGGCCTTACAAGGAACCAATGCCTCACGCCAAGGCCAAAGCAATCATCGAGGCAGATTCTGGAACGCACTTCGACCCCGCCATCGTGCGTGCATTCCTGAACAGCGAGGACAAGTTCCTTCAGATTTCAGAGAAGTACAACAGAGCGACAAACGCAAATGATCGATCGGACGGTGCGGCAAAAGCGGTAGCGATGAATCTGCCGATCTGCGAGCCGACTCCGTGCTAGCACGTTGCTGTTGGCGTTCCGGCAGATCATGAATACTGGTCGGCGTCTTTCTGGTGATACTCGCCGCAGTGTTCCTCTATCAGAGGCAACACCATCAAGCTCGTGGACCAGGTTCAAGACGATGCGCCGAGCCTTGCAACGACTGCCAAGCGGTTTGAATCGAGCATTCGCCAGATCGCATCGAGTCGACCGCACAAGATCTCCTTGAACTTGTCGGGATGGAGAACACTTGAGACCTTTTCACAATGACGACCGCTCTCAGTGTACCGAGTCGTCATTCTGGAGTTCGGGGCACGATGCCGTCAGACTTTCGACGTCATCCATGACTCAAGCGGTGTCGCTATTCAAGACGAACCGATGCACACCGACATTCAACCCAGCGTGCATCACACGTAGCGATCACCTACTCAGCACGATGAGGTTGCCATCGGCATGGCCGATTTAGCGCGTCGTGAGATACACGTTGCCGTCCTCGACGACTGGCGAAGTGATAATCACCGCCACCACCGCTGCGCCCATCACCGAAACTGCCGCTGACGGGTTGAGCCCGCTCGTTCCGGGTTATCAACTCAAGATGCACCTGCCACGGAGCAACTGTGACAGAGCATGGCGTCGACGAGGCGATCGGCCGAGTCACAGACGGCACATTGGCCATTGAAGCTCCTTTTCCCGCCAGCTCGAAAAACGTGTGGCGCATCAATGGAGTTTTCGTCCCCTAAGGAGTCGGACGAGAGGACGAACACCGATTCCCAAAATCTAAGCCGCAATCCGGAGAATGCTTCGATGGCCAACCGAAAGACTCGCAAAAATCGACTGGAACCCTTGGAGTCCCGCCACCTTCTCGCGGCAGTGGTCGAGGGTGGTGACCTTGTCGTTGATCCAGAATCGAGCGAAATCGCGATTGTCGATCTCGGCGACGGCACCCTCGAAGTCACCGAAACAGGAGCTGCGGAGGATGGCACGGACCTCGTCACCATCGTCGAGGGCGTCGAAGATGACATCATCATTCGCACCTCGGAAGAGTCCGCCGACAACATCTCGCTCGACCTTTCGGCGGGGAGCGTCGCCGTCGATGATGTTCGGGTCGCAGCGAGTGACGGCGACAACGTGTTCGCCCTGATAGGTGGAACCATCGATGGTGATCTACGTTATCGAGGTGGCGGCGGGACGGATTCATTGAACATCGGTCAAGACGTTCAAATTGGCGGCCACCTGTCGGCACGCCTCGGTGATGGCTCGAATACGGTCGAGCTTGCAGGGCAAGTCGACGGCGGCGTCTTTGTGCGCGGCGGATCCGATGACGATACCATTGCCTTGCTCGCGGAGTCACTTGTCGGACGTGGCGTCAAACTCTCACTGGGTGAAGGTACCAACAGTACAAACTTGGATGGAACGATCGATGGAAGACTCGGCTACCGCGGCGGTGACGACAACGATCTTGTCACGCTCGGTAGCGAGTCAACCATCGGTGATGACACCCGTCTGCGTCTCGGCGAAGGCGAGAACCAAGTCATGGTCGATGGTCTCATTGGAGGTGACCTCGCGATTCAAAGCACCAACGAAGACGATGTGGTCGAGATCAGCGACGATGCGGAGATCGTGGGGGACACCGATCTCGGCCTGGGCGAACAAACCGAAGAAGAATCCCGTCGTGGACGACGAAGGGGACGCGGAATTGGCCGTGGCTTCTTCGGCCGTGGACGACGCTAGATCGGCTCTTTGATATTCGCACGTCGCATGATTTGCGTTGCCGCATCTTGATTGCGACTTGAATTGAGCAGATGCTATTGCGAGATCACCACTCGCACTCGTTCGAAACGAGCGATTTTGAACGACGAAAGCACCATTGATGAACGCGCGAGGGAGAAACCTTCCCGTGCCTCGGCCCTGCGGTCTCTTTCGGTCACGTCGAACACGCTCTTCGGCTGGATTCTCGCGGCGACTTTCTTGATGCCTTTTGCGGTGGGCTGTGACAACAAGACCGTTCTCTCACCGATGTCCATGATGAATGCGCGGGCGATCGAAGACGGAGCGTTCGGGGTTGTCTGTGAATTGTTCTATCAATGGCCCTATGTCTACGGCGTGGTCTTACCGCTTTGGATGCTGGCGGCTGCGTTCGTTCGCCCAAAGCAACTCGGCGCGTGGCTGATTCCCTTGCCGATGGGCTTCCTGATACCGCTCAATGTCGGTGGCGTGATCGCGTTGTCTTTGTACGTCAGCTCGTGGGACGAGCTTCTCGTTTCGGTGTCATTTTTTGTGCTTCCACAGCTCCTGGTATTCGTCTGGTCGGCACTTGGTTTGCGCAAAGACCCCCTCGTTGCTGCGACTCGCGGTCTCAGCGGCCTCGGAGCGATCGCGACGTTGGTGATTTATCTGCATGCGGTGGTAACCCTTTCGAGCCGATTTCTCTATGGGTTTTACGTCGCTTTGATTGCCACCATCGGCTTGACGTTTTCGGCGTGGTCTCTGTATGCACGAGGCGAGCAAACGCTTTCCGATACATCGCTTCCAAGACGACGCTTCCAGTTTCCCCTTTGGACGATGTTCGTCTGGACCACGGTGGTGGCCATCATCGCCGCCATCTATCAAGTGGTCACTCAAGAATCCTAGAGGCGCGTGGACATCACGGCGCGAGGCCTATGGACGCCGCCTCCGCGTCAGCACCAAACCAATGACAACTCCGACCAATCCAGCCGACGAAGGCTCCGGAATGGCTGCGACGATCGACAGTGTTCCACCCTCACCGACAGTTGCAGGGGTGCTCCCAGCTGAATTCAAAACGAACGCGTTCGAAACATTGATGTCGTAATCGCCCGGAGCGAGGCTCTGGGAATCAACAAACAATCGAGCGAGCAGAACGTTCGAAGCCGAGATTGCGAGCGGATTGTCGATATCGAGACTCATCGAGACGATGCTCGTCTTGTTGGCATCCGCCTGAATCGCACTCGCGTTGTTGTAGTTTCCTTGGTTGTAGAAGCCCGGCTGGTCGAAGATTCCGGGTGGATTCAGAAAAGCGGCATTCAAATCTGAAAGTCGGCACTGATCGCGATCGGATCATCGCCCGCATCGCTGCGGATGAGAACGTCGATCTCCGCGCCCGCCGTACCTTGCGAGACAGTTCGGTCGGCAATCTCAATCACGACGTCTCCGCGGAGGTCTTTCTCCGCGAAGCAAAGAAGCAAAAGAAGCGTAGCGGTGACAATTCGATTCATGGTGCTTTCCCAATAGAGCAAGCCCCACAGTCTAGTCGCGACTCTCGCCATCCCAAATCGGAAACGGATTGATAGTGGGATGCAAAATATCGGGCCTCCGCTCCACTTGCTACGCCGCTTGGCGGTAGCCGCGGGTCGTCGCGAACGGCGACCGCATCTAGTTCGGGAGATTGGTCAGGAACCGCAGCCCGAACTGGCCGTAGTCCTGGCCGTCCACATCACCATCTTGATCGAAATCGAGTTCCTCGTTGAAACCCGAATCGCCCTGACTCTTGAGGAACGTCAACCCGAACCGTCCGTAGTCCTGGCCATCCACGTCACGGTCTCCATCGGTATCACCGAACAAGCGGAAAAAGTCATCCGTGTCTGGTCCGCTTCCGGTCGGCCGTCCGAACACGAAGTCACTCTCCATCGAACTTCCACCGGAAACCGCGACGACATCGCTTGCGTTGATGATCAAACGGTAATTCCCGTCCACGAGAGACCCGGAAGTCTCCGTGGATTGTCCGTCAAACGTGAGTGTCGCGATCGTTTTGCCATCTTGAATCGTCGTCGCAACATCAATCGTTCCGACATCCAGTCCATTGGTCACATTCGTGATTACAAAGGCATTCAACAGCGCGCTCGCATCAACTTCCGTGCTGAACGTGACTTCCAGTGAAGTCAACAATGATCGAGATGGGCCACCCGCATTGACTTGCACACTCTCGACGATCGGCCGGCGCACCACGGCCAACTCAACCTCCGTCGCACCGTAGTTGATGGCCCAACCTAAACCACCGTCGAGTTCGGGCAGCGTCGCAGTCTCAAACATGCCCGAGACGCCGCCATCAGCGGTGATCACGGTGAACGAATCGCCTTCGCTTGGTTCGAATCCATTGATCAACGAGACCACCAAATCGCCTTGCAAGCCCGCCGTCCCGGTGTGCCGCAGTTGGTCAAAGCCGCCGAGATCGTTTTGGCTCGCCGCCCCCGCGCTCAACCCGCCGATTTCAATCTCGATCGTTGAGTTGTTTCCGTAGGTCACGCTACCGCCCACCGTGATCGCGGGACTGAAACCGGGACTGTAGAACGAATCGGCTCCGAATTCGACATTGTCCAGTGCACCGATACCCTTGATGTAGCCGTCCAACGTGATTGGTTCGGCGGGGCTGTTGCCTGTTACCGCACCGTTGATCATTGACAACAGCGCGATGTCATTCGGGGCATCGACCGCTCCGTAGCCGACGATGTTGTTGCCACCGGGCAGCAATAGCCCGCCAGGTGTGATCAGCGTCCCCGGACTCGACCCGTCGCCAAGCGACGTCAACGAACCCAGCACGGCTTGGCGGGCGTCGAGCAGTGTCACCATGTGATTGCCGACGTGGACTTCGCCGGCCGACTGGAAACCGATGGTCGACGTCGCATCGCCGATAACCAAATCGCCGGTCGCCGCGACGCGCGAACCGACTTGACCTTGGAAAGCACCGTCGATGGTTCCGAAACCCGTTAACACTTCGGCATTGCCCAGCGTCAGCACACCATCGGACTGAAACGTTCCGCCGCCGATCTCGGTCAACTCAGGAAGATCAATCGGATTGGGGCTCGAGACTTCCAGCGACCGATCGCCGATCTGCAATGTGTCGGTGAAACTCAACTGCTGGAAGTCCAACAGCTTCAGTGAGTCCACGCCGCCGAAGCGAACGAACGATTGACCGACGCCGTCGTTGACCAGGACCGATGCCTTGCCGAGCCCTTCGTTCTCCGAAACGTACTCGCCGTCGGTGCGGTTGGTGTCACCGCGGATGGCCAACTCGTCGCTGGCCGAATCCCCAGCCTCGAAACGAACACCTTCGGGGATCGCCAGAAATCCATTGTCGAGATGCACGATGACGGTTTCGTCGATGCCGTCTTGTCCGAGAACCGTGATCGAATTGGTTTGATCGATCTGTTGTGAGAAGATCGGCGTCGAAGCCGCGCCGGCGGAAGGACGACCGACGACCTCCACAAAGTCACCGTTGCGAGCGATCGTGACGTGTGCGAACGCCGAGAGTGCTGCGTTGTTGAGGTCAACCACACGATCCGCGATCGCATCGGCATCCACCACGTTGATCGTGAGCGTCCGCTCGACCGACGCGCCGCTCGGATCGGTACTGCGAATGGTAATGTCGTGCGTCGTGGTGTCTTCGAGATCATCGGCGACACGCAAATCCTGGTCCACGAGCGAGAACAAGCCACCGGCGCTGTCGAGCAGCTCGAGCGTGTGCGTGTCCGATGTATCGACATCACTCGTCAGGAAGGTCCCGACAAGTGTCCCGATGGCTGCGTCGTCGAGAATCTCGTCATTGCTTAGCCTGACATCGGACGGCGCTTCGTTCTCACCGGTGATCGTGACCGTTACGGTCGAAGAACTCGTCACCCCGGCCGCGTCGACAACCGTGTACTCGAACGTGTCGGTCTCGGGCTCATTGGCCGCGAGCGACTCGAACGCACCGTTGGGATCGTACTCGTAGCTGCCGTCGGCGTGGACGGTCACGAGCGCGCCTTTGGCCGTCGTCAATTGCCCGCCGACCGGTACCGTTACACCCGCGGCCCTGACCGACACGACGCGGCGCGTGTCGCCCCAATCGACGTCGATGTCGTTCGCCAGCAAGCCCATCGCTTGGTAGTGGGCGGAAACTTCCGCGGGCGTGAGCACGCTGTTGTAGATCGCCAGCTCATCGACGGTGATTTCTGCACCGGCCGAGGGTCCCAAGCGAACCGTCGTCGGATGAGCTTCTACGGAGGTAAACGACGCGGTGTCTGTCGCGACTTGAACCCCGTTGAGCGAGAGGCTCATCACTCCGCTGTCAAACGACGCGACGACGTGATAGGTCACGTTGTCGTCGATCGGCGCCGATACATTCGGGCTGTCGACGGCATTGTTGCGTGCACGGAACACCAGCTCGCCGCTCTCGATCTCCAACTCGAAACCGTGGTCGGCGTTGCGTTGTCGATAGAGCGTTGAAAGTGAGTCCACCGCCGAAGCTTGGAACACGAACTCAAACGTCTTCTCTTCGATCGGACTCGCGGGAGTGTTGATGTCCGGGTGTGACGGAATCGTGATCGGCTGGCTCGGCGAGATCACCGCCGCGAATCCGGTATCGGTTGGAATCAAACTTTGACGACCAAGTTGGGAACCGTCTCCATAGACCGCATCGGGTGTCGATGGCGACAATGCGTTGGCGGCCACGGTGCCGTTGATCTCATCAAACCGCCAATAAGCCGCAGGAGCGTCCGCGAGAATCACCTGGCCATAGTCGTTCGTTGAAACGGATCGCGACATCGAAGCAACCGTTCCGATCAAGTCAACCGAAGGTGTCGGGGCGTCGTTGCTGCCTTGGATCGTGATCGTCAGCCGCGAGGTGCTCGGACCTCCCGCGAATGCCTGAGACGCTTCGACGACGTTACCGCCCGAGAGCGTGTAGAACTGCGTGACGCTGAATTCGAAGACTTCGACGAGGGAATCGTTCGCTCCGAGCCGGTCCACTTCTTCGTGTGTGTTGTCGACCGCGTAGGAGTAGGTTCCCGTCGCCGCATCCCAATCGAGCGTGCCGTATCGACCCGCGAGCGTACTCTCCGAAATGAAATCAGAGTCGCCTTGTCGGCGAGCCCCGAGCAGTGCCGGGAACGAAGCCTCGTCGACCGTCACGTCATTGATCCGCAAGTCGGCTCCTGTGAATGGGCCCGCCGCGTCCTCGACGACGGAAAGCTCATCGTCGCCGACGAAGACCGGGTCGGAAAGACCGATCAGTGTGAGCTTGACGAGGCCGGAGGATTCGGCACCGGAACTGTCGCGAACGATATAACGGAACTCGTCGTCGCGGGTCTCATTCACGAAGAGTTGACCAAGCGAAT
>JBCBOT010000326.1:0-9314 GCA_039821165.1 Planctomycetota bacterium
CGAGACATACTCGATGGACTCTCCAACACGATTGCCTGCGGTGAGATCATGACCGACCTGGGCGACAACGACTTTCGTTCGCGACCGCTGTTTGACGTCGTCAACATCGATGGGATCGATGTCCTCTCGTCTTCGGGCGGTGGTATTCTCGGTTGCCGCAACGCGGGCACAATGATCGACCCCGAACGTCCCGTGTTCTGGATCCCGACGCTGTATCCCGCCCATGACCCCAAGGGCGATGACGGTTCGAATTATCCCGCGGTCGTTGAGTTCGGCGTGCGCCGCGGCTCGATCTGGTCTTCCTACGCCAATTGCTACACCAGTTTCACCACCATCGGTCCGCCGAACTCGGAACTCTGCATCGGCGGTTACAACGAACACGGCCCGGGCAACTGGTCCGCGAGTAGTCGCCATCCCGGTGGCTGTCACGTGTTGATGAATGACGGTGCCGTGATCTTTATGACCGAATCCATCGACGCCGGAGACACGTACTTCGGTCAAGCGGAAATCACACCCGGCGCACCCAGTCCCTACGGACTGTGGGGTTCGCTCGGAACCCGTGCGAATCGCGAAGTCATCAAAGAAGCGATCAATCAGTAGCTCGAGTTGCTCAAGGCATCCAGCGTCGAAGAAGTGTTCGCGAAACAAGGTGAACACTTCCAAATAGGAACAGCCCGAGCAGAGTGGACGCGAAGACCGCGGCAATCATGGGCGCCGTCTTCGAGAATGCGATCCAACCGGTCATTAACGTGCCGAGTCCTTTGTAAGCCGTCCCGTTACCGACGAAAAAGTCGGCCACGATCGCTCCAATGACGGCAAGACCGGCGCTGGTTTTCGCACCGATGATTAAATACGGCACGGCGGCGGGAACCTGCAATCGCGCGAGGCGTTTCGGTCTTGTAGCACCATAGAGCTGAAACAGATCGGACCATTGTTTGTCGATCGCGGTCAATCCGGCCGTCACGTTGTTGATGATCGGAAACAGACACACGATGACGGTGACGATGACCACGGTTCGAAATTCGTAGCCACTCCAAATGATCAGGAGCGGTGCGATCGCCACGATGGGCACCGTCTGTAAGAACATCACATAGGGAAAGAACGCGATTCGGATCCGACGTGACTGTGAAAAGGCCACGCTGATCAACGAACCTGCCGTGATCGCGGTGATCAGGCCCACGGCGGCCGCGATTCCCGTGGAGAGCAAGCCCGTCGCCAGTTCTGTTCGATACTCGATCGCCGCGTGATACACATCGATCGGTGCCGGAAGGACGCCGACTTTGAGCCCGAGCACGCGCACCGTCAGATGCCAGATCGTGAGCCCAAGAATGGCGACCGCCAGCGTTGGGAACCACTGAAGAATAAAGCGATTGAGGAACCCTTCGTCCTTCATCAAGATGCCTCCACGGAAACACCACGCAAACGATCACCGACAACGCCGAAGAATTCGGCAAATTCGGGACTTCGCATTTGGTCCCAACTCCGCGGCCAGCGAATCGGGTTGTCGATCACCTGCTCGAGTAACCCTTCACGCATCACAGCAACTCGATGAGACAACAAAATCGACTCGCTGATGTTGTGCGTCACGAGCACCGCCGTGAATTGGCGACGATCCCAAAGCGAGAGCAACAGCTCGCCCAACTCGGCCCGCAACATGTCGTCGAGTGCCGCAAACGGTTCATCGAGCAAAAGGACAGAAGGGTTGGTCACCAGTGCGCGTGCGATGGAAGTGCGCATTTGCATCCCGCCAGACAACTCGCTGGGTCGCTTCTGCAAATGATCACTGAGTTGTACCGACACGAGCGCCGCCTCCGCCGCTTCACGTCGTTCGGTCGGGGTTCCCCGGCCGATCAACTGCAACGGAAGCAACACGTTTTCGACCGCCGTCAGCCATGGCAACAACGATGGTTGTTGGAAAACGAAGCCGATGTCACCTGAAGCGGCATCCACCGGTGACTCAAAGACGACTTCGCCACGTGTGGTCGACTGAAGTCCGGCAAGACAGCGAAGCAACGTGGTTTTTCCACAGCCGCTCGGTCCGATCAACGAGACGATGGATCCGCCTGCAATCTCCCAATCGACACCACGAACGACTTCGGTAGAACCAAAAGCGACTGCGGCTTCACGGACAATGATCGAATTCTGCGTCGTCACGGCTTGGACGTTGCCTCGACGATTTTGTCGGCGATGGCGAGCGACGCCGTTGCCGCCGGGGAGGGAGCATTTAAGACGTGAATCGCATTGCCTTCGGTTTGAATCAAGAAATCATCGACAAGCTTGCCATCTGGTGAAACGGCTTGGGCCCGTACACCGGCACGCCCGCGAACGAGATCTTCCGAGTTGATCGCGGGCAACAATCGTCTCAGCGCGCGGACGAAGGCGGACTTGCGCAAAGAGCGGTTCATTTCGCCGAGCCCCATCCGCCAGTGCTGCCGCGCTAGTTTGCGAAAGCCTCCGAAGCGAAATGTTTCCATCAGATCACCGATCCGAATTCGCGACCAGTCATAGCCTTCACGTGATAAAGCCAAGACGGCATTAGGGCCACACTCCACTCCACCACCGATCATTCTTGTGAAGTGGACGCCGAGAAATGGAAACGAAGGGTCCGGGACAGGATAGATCAGGTTTTTAACGAGCGACTCTCGGTCAGGACGCAACTCATAGTATTCGCCTCGGAAAGGAACGATCTGCACCTCAGGCGATCCACCGGCGAGCCGACAAATGTGGTCCGAGTGCAAGCCCGCGCAATTGATCATCGTTCCGGCCTCGAAGGAATTACCTCTTTCGTCGTGCAATTGAATGGATGCTTCGGTGTGATCGATGCGAGTGATTCGCGATCCGTAGTGAACCGCGCCTCCCTGTTGGACGATCAATTCCGCTAACCGCAGGCAGACAGATCGGTAGTCGACGATACCCGTTTCCGGAACGTGCAAACCGGACACACCGGCCGCGTTGGGTTCGAGTTCGCGTAGTTGGTCACTATTGATGTGCTCAAACTCGACGCCATTCTGTTCGGCGCGTTCGGCGATCCGTTCCAGAGATGCGAGTTCGGATTCCGTGATCGCGACGACGACCTTGCCGCATCGATCCCATGGAATCTGATGCTCGTCGCAAAACTGCTCCATGAGGGCTTTACCGGTGCGACAGGTGATCGCCTTGGTCGAACCGGGTTTGTAATAGATTCCGCTGTGGATGACACCGGAATTGCGACCGCTCTGGTGCTCTGCTGGTTGCCTTTCGGTCTCGACGACCGCAACGGTGCAATCCGGATAACGGCGGCTGAGCCGCCAAGCGGTGGCCAGACCGACAATGCCGGCCCCGATCACCACAAAATCGGAACGACTCGTTGACTGTGTCATGAAGGGGACCCACAACGGGTGTGGAGCGGTGGCGGGGAGACTTGGGAGCGATGGTCGAGACGCTGTGGTACTATAGTGTTCCGCGAACCTTGTCTTGAAAAGCACCTGATGGCGTCTTCTCCATCCCGTCCGCGTTATCGATTCCGGCTCACACGGCTCGGCTTCCATTTTCTGTTTGTGGCGGTCTTTGCGATCGTCGGTGGGTCCCTGCGAGGGTTTAACCTGCTACTCGTCCTGGCTGGTCTACTTGTCAGCGTGGTGATTGTGCAGTGGCGTCAGGGCCGCTCGATGATTCGGCGCACACGACTGATACGAAACGAGGTTCGGGGGGTGCACGCGGGTGAACCGTTTGCGATTCGTTACGAGGTTCGAAACGTTGCGAGGCTCCTGCCGTTATGGATGATCCGGATCGAAGATCAGGTGCGACGAATCGCCTCTGGCTCCTCGAGTGAAGTGGCTGCGATGGAACCCGGGGATCAGGCCGATCTCGACACGAGCGTCGGTAGCGTGCTGCCTCAGCGATCCGTGGCGGGAACGTTGCGATGCCGGATTCAACAACGTGGCAAATACGTGCTGGGCCCGGCCGTCGCCTCGACAACGTTCCCGTTTTCATTGATGAAGTGCGATCGGATGAGTGCGGGATCAGTGGAACCGTTTTACGTTTACCCGCGGCTGATCGAACTTCGACGTGACTGGCAAGACTTGCTCCCGGCACGTCGCGGCGGAGACGGCCGGCGTGCTGCAGGTCGAACGGACGCCGAGGGCGAGTTTTTTGGTTTACGGGGCTGGCAGTCCGGCGATCAGCTCAAAAACATTCACTGGAGAACAACCGCCAAGCTCGGCTATCCCGCGGTGCGTCAGTTCGAGTACCGAGCCCGCCATCAGTTTCATTTGATTGTCGATGCGACGGATGAATCCTTGTGGGACACCTCCGACATGGAGTTGTTGCTCAGCTTTGCCGCGACACTGATCGGTGAAGTGGCGACGAGCACGCGTTCGATTCGCCTCGCCGTCGTCGATGGACGAGAGGACGAAGCGGTTTGGCGAACCTCCTCCAACGGTGATCCGCAACCGATGCTCAAGCGTTTGGCGGAGTCGTTTCCGGGAAATGGACTCAACTTGGGGAGCGCTACCGATGTGCTCGCTCTGCCTGGCACGGGTGAACTACGGATGACGGATCTTGTGGTCTTGAGCGCACAGCCGTTTGACGCGAATTGCACCGAGCAGCCAACTGAGGCGGCTCGCATCCTGCGTGATCTTGTCTACACGAAGCGACTCGCGTGGCTTGACATTCGATCCCGCGCGGTGCGCCGACACCTTCTCGGATTCCGGCCGATGCAGCCACTTCATGAAAACCAAGTCTCGATGTCGAGGAACGATTGATGAAGGATCAATCGGTACAAACATCGATTCGATTGCGATTGGAGTTGCAGTTTGCGTTCCTCTCCGCGGCGGGCGGTTTGGTGCTGGCATCGGGACAGGGTACGGAATGGCTCGCGGTCTTTGCGGTCTTTGCCGCGGCGTTCGGATTTGTGTTTGTGGACTGGTTGCGTCTCTTCGAGTTGCCACCCCTGGGTGCTTACATCGGGATGGGCGCGGCGGCGATCTACTGTGTTCGCGATTTTTGGGGACCGCAGAACGAAGGCACACCGCAAATGGTATCGGTGGCGTTGTTGCTGGTACTCGTTCAGACCGTGTTGATGTTGCAGCGAAAGTCGCGCCGCATCCTCGAACAGCTCGCCGTGTTTTGTCTCCTGGAGTTGATCGTTGCGGCCATCTTTAGCGACGCAATCAGTTTCGGTTTGCTGATCTTGCCGATCGGCGTCATCGGCGGAAGCGCACTCTGCCTGTTGGGCTGGGTCGCTCTCATCGAGAGCGGCGAAGTGAACGAGAGTCAGCATGTCGCTTCGGGGCAATTTGCCAGTCGCTACTCGCTGTCGCATGGAGATGAGGGCCCCAAGATTGAGGCCACGCCGGAGCACTCTGCCGGCTCGCTCCTTCGAATGTCATCGGCCTGTGCACGCTACGCCGTTTTGACGCTGACCCCCGCAGTGATTGTGGTCGCCGCCGCATTCTTCTACGTGCTGCCTCGAAAAGTCGAAGCCGAACGGGCTCAACCCTCCGGCCCTGCGCTGACCGGATTTGATGATGAAATCCGCTTGGAACAATTGGGGCGGGTGATGCAAAACTCGACCCGAGCGCTGATGATCAAGTTGACGGAAATCGAGAGCAACCAACCCTACGAACTATCTGACAGCCTCTACCTTCGAGGCAAAGTCCTCGAGAAGTATCAAACCGAGATAAAACGGGGCAGACCGGTTTCGAAATGGACGTCCGTCGAGAAGGGACTCAAGGTCAGCCGACGTCCTTTGCCGCGACAATTTCGACCGCGGAGCGTCTCGGACCGAAAGTTCTACGACAGTGTTCAGGTCGAAGTGACCTGCGAATCGATGAACCGTCCGGCGTTGTTCGCGATTGCACCGTACTACGCGAGCGGAAGCGCGAAGGAGGTCGTTCACACGGATCGAAGCTGGTGTCTCTCTCGCGAGTTCGAGATGGACCCACCTCCATTCCCTCGGGTTCGCTATCGGTTCGGAACGACGGCCTTTTTTCGAGGCTCACAAACGCCGTGGTTGGCGGTACCCGGACGATGGATGGACTTGCTTAACTACAGCGACCTGCTCATCTACGACCGCTCGACGGTTCCCAGCGCGGCTTCGCTCGCGGCCGAAGTCGTTTCGGCGATGCCGAAAGAGAATCGATCGCAATATGCAAAGGCGAAGCAGCTCGAAGCATTTCTCTCCCGCGATCCGCGATTTCGATACACGCTGGATCTGAACGCAGTGCCACAGGAGGGCGTTGATCCGATCGAGCAATTCTTGGCCACCGACCGTCGCGGCCACTGCCAATACTATGCCTCGGCACTGGCAATGATGCTTCGAAGCCAAAGTATTCCATGCCGCGTGGTCGTCGGCTATCGAACGGAGGAATACAACTCGATCGGAAAATATTACGTCGCCCGGCAACAGCACGCGCACGCCTGGGTCGAGGCTTTGATCGAGTCTTCTGAGATCCCGGATAACGTGGTCATCGTGGGGCAACCGAACACGCATCGCTACTGGCTACGTTTGGACCCGACTCCGGGTGCTTCCTTTGAGGATGAAGACGCGGGTTCCGTGAGCGAGATCTTCGGGTTGGCGAACAATTTGTGGGAAGACTATGTTGTCGAAATGAACGCCGAGCGTCAGAACTCCGGGCTCGGAGAAGCGAGCGGACTCAAAGATGCCCAGGCGTCCTCACAAGGATTCGTCGAAAGCCTTTATTCCATCATCACTGAAATCCGCGCGGGGCGCTTGCGCGGGGGAGCACTCAGTCCCAACGCGACATCACCACTGAGAACAATCTCTATCCTGCTCGCGTGTGGAATCGCCCTCGCGTTATTGGTGGTCACGATCTTGATCGTGTTGCGGTTGCTGCCAAGGCTCATGCAACAGCGTGTTCAGCAATCACTTGAGTCAGTCCCGGCGGTTCCCGCGCTGAAGTTTTACGCCGATGCGTTGGACCAGTTGGCGCGACTCGGAATTGAGCGTCGTTTCGACGAAACGCCCAGCGAATTTGAGTCTCGTCTCGCTCCCGATTTCCCGTCTTTGTCGGTTTTGACCGATCGGTTCCTACGGATACGATTCGGCTCGGACGAAGACACGACCGATGAAGCGGGATCCCAGGCACTTCGAGAGCTGACAGTTGCGGTCGACTCGATCGCCAACCATCGCTGACGCCGACCAGGCTCCCTCTGAAAGATTGGAATTGAATTTGATCGTCACGATAGATGGCCCGGCAGGTGCGGGCAAAAGTAGCATCGCCCATCAAGTCGCCTCGGAACTGAACTTTGAGTTTCTCGATACCGGCGCTCTCTATCGTGCTGCCACCTACGCGGCGCTCCGAGCGGCGGTCGACTTGGACGACGCGGACGCACTGACGACACTCGTCGAGTCGATCGAGCTCGAGTGGGAGGACCGCGAGGTGTGGCTCGACGGTGATAACGTTTCGGCCGTGATTCGCACCCCCGAAATCACAGGGTCGATTCGCTACCTCGCCGATGTCCCGGGAGTGCGTGCGAGACTCTCCGAGTTACAACGTCAGATCGCCGCCGGCAGAGATATCGTGACCGAGGGCCGCGATCAGGGGGCCGAAGTCTTTCCGGATGCGGAATGCAAGATTTACCTCACCGCGTCTCCCGAAGAACGGGCACGAAGACGAATGCGTCAGCTCGCCGATACCGGCCGCTACCTGAGCTTTGAAGAAGTGCTCGCTGCGCAAAACAAACGGGACCTCGAAGACCGCATGCGAGACATCGGACGCTTGCGCGCCGCCGAAGACGCAATCATCCTGAACACGGATGGGATGACACCGGATCAGGTGCTGCGAAAAATCGTCGAACTCGCTCAAGCAAAAAATGACATGGCTAAGCCCGAACGGCCGTGACGAAGAATCCGCTCGCGTCCCATGAGCGATCGACCGTCTGCTCGCCGGTCAGTCCGATGCGTTGAACGTTCTCGATCCGCCAACCGGTTTGCGTGAGATCCGCGCGGAGTTCTCGTTCGCTAAATCGATGCATGAACATCTTGGAAAGCCCTCGGTAGCCATAAACCGTGTCGCCGAACTCAGACTCGCCTCGCCCAATGGATTGCCACCAAGAGTGTGCCAGACTTCGAAGGCCGCCACGTTCACGCAAGGCCGCCCAGCGACGATGTACATGGACGACAAACGTGCCCCCCGGACGAAGAGGTCGATTCACATGGCGCAAGAACTGTCGTCGGTTGGCACGCCCTTGAATCATGCCGAGCGTGCTGAACAAACAAATCGCGTGATCGGCGATTTCGTCACGCAGCCCATCCAGTTCGACCAGATTTGCGTGAAGCGGCACCACGACTTCGATCGCCCGTGAGCGACACTTGGCAACGAGTTCCGCAAGCATGTCGCGGCTCAGATCGATCGCGACGACATCGCAGCCGAGTTCGGTGAGCGGAATCGCGTGTCTTCCCATACCACAGCCCAGGTCCAAAACCGTCTGCTTGCGCTGCGCCGTGAACGGCCCGAGGTGTTCTGCCAACAGCCGCTGGTCCAGCTCACAAAGGGGCGTGTCCGCCACAAACGCGTCATAACGGCTCGCGATCGTCCGTTCATTCACATATTCCCACGTTCCGGCCGCGACACCACGAGGTCGCAGCCAATCGGGCGGTCGCGGTGATCCGTCGTTTTTGGGGTTCACGTTCGGGGGCCTGCTCAAAGTAGATCCACGTTCCTATAATCGCCGCCTCGTGAGCGGCCAAGGCGAGTCTTCCGGCCGCAGGATCGTGCTGTTTTCACACGTTCCACAAGTTTCCTCCATTTCGTGTTGGGAGACGAGTCTGCACTGAGGCTGCAACGGGCAGTCCGTTCAGATGCATCGTTCCCCGCGAAACCCCATCACCTGCCAGGAGCATCCCACTGTGGCTATTCGAGTTGCAATCAATGGATTCGGCCGCATCGGTCGTTTGACGTTTCGAAACTTGATGGAGCGAAGCGACGAGTTTGAAGTGGTCGCCGTCAACGATTTGACGGACAACAAAACCCTCGCAACCTTGCTGAAGTACGACAGCATCCACGGGCGTTATCCCGGGACCGTCGACTACGACGACACGTCGCTGACCGTCGATGGTAAGAAGATCCTCGCACTCGCCGAGCGCGATCCGAGCAAATTGCCTTGGGGCGACAACAACGTCGACATCGTGATCGAATCGACGGGTATCTTTACCTCGCGTGCGACCGACGGCAAAGCCGGATACGACAGCCACCTCGTGGCGGGCTGCAAGAAAGTGATCTTGAGCGCACCGGCGAAAGACGGCGCCGACCTGACTTGCGTGCTGGGCGTCAACGACGACCAACTCAACGCCGACCTGAAATCCGTCAGCA
>JBCBOT010000327.1:0-9297 GCA_039821165.1 Planctomycetota bacterium
CGACTCGGCATCGATCTTTCGATGTGGCGAGACTTGGTCTGGGATTTCCAACGCTATTTTGGCCACAGTTGCTGCGCCGGGTCTCCGTCGTCCATGTCCGCCTACGCCGATTCAAGCGGCAGGAACTGGGCCAAGGGGCAACGGCACGTTGCGGAGTGCTTCACGTAGCACCTCGCTCGATAAAGACTTGTTGAAGTCACGGGATATCTGAAGCGGTACGAGGCGTGTGCCCCTTTTGCACTTACAACCGGGGACCTGCCCGGTGAAGAAGTACTCTCGCAGTGTCGATGCGCTTTTCAGAGAGAAGGCACACAGCCTCAGCCTCGTATGTACTCGCGCATATTGTCACCCACCGTTTATGCACTGAAGAGGCACGACTCTCGCAGTGTCGATGCGCTCTAAGAGAGCAGGCACACTGCAACACAGGCTCAGCTTCGCACCTAGCAAATGGTGTCACCCACGTTTTATGCATCGCGCGGCGAGAGGTTGACGTGGAATGCATGACTCGAGACCTGTGAACTCTACTCTTGGCTCGATTCGTCTTCTGGCGTTGCCTTCGCCCAACGCTGAACGATGATGGTGTCGAACACCAACTGGCTCGCGTGATAGATCATCATCGGCAAGACGCTCACGCCACAGTCGATGGCAATCTGCAAACCGACCATTAACGTTTTTTGACTTCCGGCAATCCCAACCGCAATTTGACTCTCGCGCGTCAGACCCAACACCCTCGACGCTCCGATTCCGGTCGTCAACGCAATCACGTGCACCGCGAGCGCAAGCATCGTGACCAGCAACAACATCACCAGCGAGATCGAGGCGTTCGAATCATCACCGTAGGACCTACTGACGACCGCCCCAAACGCCACCATCACCAGAATGCCAAACTGGGCAGCGAGCGAAAGCCGTTTCTTGTTTCGGTCCGCCCAAACCGCCCACCCGAATCGCCGCATCAACTGAGCCACACCAAGCGGCGCGACTACAAAGAGGGCGAGCTTTTGCATCTGGTCGGCCGCAGACACCTCCGACTGCGCCGAAATCACCCACTGAATTCCGATCGGAACCACCGCGATCGTGGCCAGATTTGTGACCGTCGTCGTGATGATAGCAATCGAATCGTCGCCACCCGCCTTACGGACCCAAACCGATGCCGACGCCAAAGTACACGGCACCAAGCCGGCGACAAATAGTCCGCCTCCCATGTCAGGCGACAGCCAATGCATCACTCCGACGCACATCAAAGGCACGAACACAACATTGATCCCGATTGCTAGCAAGCTCGCGGTTGGACGTCGGATGCTGTTTCGAATCGCGTCCGCACGGAGCGTGATGCCCATCGCCCACATCACCAGCATCACGAGCGTCGAACGCAGCGTCACTTGCCTGGCCAGAGGTTCGAGATTTTCCGCGGCAAAATAGCCGAACAAGAACGTCAGCGCAAGTGCTAGCAAAAACCAATTCGACTTCAACCAACGCGACATGCGACAACCGTTTGAGAATCCGCAAGCTGTTCCGCCTGAAAGGCCACACCGATCTACCGACGGCATCCCACGTGTTCCTAGAATCCGTGGCACACATGGTACCCAAGAGGCTGATCGATGCATGAACGGACACAACGAGCGGTGGCTCGATTGCTGTTCGTTTTCTGCTGCGCCGTTCCGACGGGCCTGCTTCTATTGAGCGTTATCGTCACCTGGACACCGTGGTACCAAGCACACCGCCGATCCCTGCTCGAACACACACTCCAACAGGAAACGGGACTCGCGATCCAAATCGAGCGTTGCCGTGAACTCGCACCGGGCAAGTTCAAGCTCGAATCGGTTCGACTGGAGGACCCTGAATCCGGACGCCCCGTCGCCGTGATCGAATCGATCGACTGGCTGACCGAAGACTCGGGGACCCGCATTGTCCTCCACCAACCGGAACTCCGATCGGCAGCCCTTGGGGATGCCTGGACGCTGATCCACGATCGTCTCATTCGACGCCCGGAACAAACGCTCAAGCCACTGCTGATCGTCGCCGACGACCTTACCATTCGCAGCTCCGGCGGCTCCATCACGCATGATGTCGAAGTCTCGGTCACGCCGAAGGAGACCGGCGTCCTCCTGCTGGCTCGAGCCAAAGACAACCTGGAAGAAGACTCCTTCCTTCAGTGCACGCTGTTTCGCGATCGAAGTGGCGCCACACCGACGACCCAAGTCTCACTCTCGACGGGAAACACTCCCCTGCCCTGCTCTGCCGTGGATGACTACTTCCCTGTGCTAAGACGGCTCGGCCCCGATGCACACTTCCGAGGCACGATGGAGTTCCGTGAGTTACCGGACCGAGCTTGGTCGTACAACTTTGACGGCACAACGATCTCCGGCATTTCGCTGAGCCGCCTCAGTGACAACTTGCCGTATCGCGTCAGCGGGACCGCAAGCATCCATCTCGCGCGCTGTGAGGTCGTCCCGGGACAATCGGTGAACCTGAGCAGCGTAATCAACATACCCGATGGCGGTTGGATCGAATCCCGACTACTCGTTCAGCTCATTCAGCGTGTCGGGCTCGTCGTCAATCGAGATGCAGACCACTCCATCGACGGCAAAGTCCAATACAGCAAGGGAGCCTTTAGCCTTACGATCACCAACGAACGAATGACGCTCCGCGGCCTTTGTCGACGCGGCGAAGACTACCCGAGCGAACCGGCCCACGAAGACATCGCCTTGTGCCAATTCGGTTTGCCACTCGCGCAAACAAGCGGTGATTTTCCCAGCGACGCAATCACCACCATTTTCTCGCCGCCACGCACCGAACTGGCTTACTGGAACGGGGTGCTACTGCCGTCACCGAAACCGATGCGCATCGCCACCGCACCTGCGGCAACGGCTACAAACGGTGAGCAAGCCGCGGCCGATTCGCAGCAGCGTTAGGCTGAACTATCCAGCTTTACCGACCGACAGCTTGACGCCGCCATCGGGTTTGTTCGCGTGCCGCCACAAAATCAGTCCACCGATCACAAATGCGATCTGACTGACCACATAAACAGTCAACCAGAACAGCGTGCCATCTTGGAAACCGTAGCTGTGAAGACCGATACCGAGTTCGTTCGTTCCGAACCAGCTCCATGCCGTGACGATGTTGCCACCGATCGCCAGGAGCGCAAATCCACGAGCTTTGACCATTCCGTCCCAGCGGGCGTGCAACATGAGCGCGTTCCAGATCACGATCAACAGGGCGCCGTTCTCCTTCGGATCCCAGCCCCAGAATCGCCCCCAACTGTCGTCGGCCCACAGACCACCAAGGATCGTCCCGATGGTGCTGAAGAGGATGCCAAAACAGGAAGCACCGTAGATCATGCGGTACAGCGATCTCGAGTTGGCTTCGCTACGTCCGAACCAATTCTCCAGGACATACCCCACCCCGAGTGTTCCCGCGACCATCGTCGCGACGTAGCCCAGCGACACGCTGATCACGTGAGTTGCCAACCAAAACTGGGTGTCGAGAACAGCCTGCAACACGGGCATCGTATCACCGCCGCTCAACCCCAAACTGGCAACCATTAACGTGAGGGTGCCAGCGGTTGCCGCGAGCAAATTGCCGAACCCGAGCCGGAAGATCCGATCCACAATCACGCCGAACAGGGCGGCGGCCCATCCGATGAACACGGCCGACGAATAGAGATTGATGATCGGCGACTTGCCGGTGATGTAAATCCGACTCAAGATCGCAACCGAGTGAACGAGCACCGCGACCACAAGGACTCCCCAAGTGACCTGACGCAGTCGATGCTCGCCGGTCGCGAGGAAGCAAATTCCCAAAACCAGCGAGATCATGTAGAGGATGATTGCTCGGGTGCTCGGTGCGTTGGAGACGAGCCATCGCTCCAATGAGATCTTGTTCGAAGACAGACCGGCGATCGGAAAAGCAGCCGAAAGTGCGATTTGATCGTCTACTGCTTGATTGAATCGTTCGTAGTCTTTCTTCTCATCACCGTAGGCGGCAATCATTTCGCTGAACGGATCCGATCGCAAGCCTTCCGAAGGTCCGCCGGTTGCCTGAGCCGAAGCGTCCTCGAAGAACCCGGACGCAAATGGCACCCAGTCAGGATCGTTCACACTGTTCTCGGCCTCCAACTGAGTCGGAGGGATGATTCTCGCCGTCGGCATGGTCTCGAGCGCCGCCATCCGCGATCGCAATTGGGCCACCACGCGACGTTGGAACAACTGCAGGTCCTCGGCCGACAACTTAGCAAGTTCTTCTTCTGGAATATCAGGAAGACCCGGCAACTGAAACGCATCAGCGGTCATCATGTAGAGCCGCGTGCGACGGTCCAACTCAAGAAGCTTGCGTTCCTTGAAAGTCAGCGCGGCCTCGTCCTTCGCTTTCGCTGCCGTGATCAAGCGGTCCGCGCTTTGCCAATTCGCCAGCAATTCTTTTAGCGAGTACAGCTTGCTCTTGCGACGTTTGAGCTTGAGTTGACTACGAACCTCTTCGGCGTCGACTCGAAACATCGGCATGTACTGCAACGTTGGTTCGTCGATGGCGACTTCCATCAGCCATTGGATCGCGGACAGTTTTTTGCCGACCGCGCGTTGCTTGATGGTGCCCGGCGCATCTTCAAGCGGCAGCGATTCTTTGTTGCTGATGGCGGTCAGTGTCTGACGGGCAAAGGCGTCGAGCGGCATCATGCGACCGCCGAATTGTGCCGGGATTTTGCCCGCCGTGTACAAGTCATAGCTCTGATCGCGTTCGGCAGGCTTTCGCGCCGTGTTCACGGCATCCCATGGCACCAGCATGTAGAGGGCAAGCCCCGATGCGACGACCATCGTGATGAGCGCGGGCCGTGGCGACCGGATCGCAGCCTGGCGAGATTCACTCAAAGCGGCAAACTCTTTGGCCGACTCCCGCTCACGCCGAGAAACGAATCGTTTGAGCGTACCGGCGAAGTGAGCGAGCATTCCCAAGGCCATGATGCTGCAGGCCACATACGGGATCAGCCAGCCGCTGTTACGTACAACTTGCAGTCCCGTCATCTCTTTGCCGCTAGGTAAGGCGAAGTAGCTGGACTGAAAGAAAGTCTCGCCGCGATAACGAAGCGGATTATTCATCCAAACTCGTTCCCGGCGATCTTCCCCGGTCTCGGGATCGATGATTCGAATGTACGAGCTGTAGTCCCGCGGCGTCTCGGTTCCGCTGTAGTTGCGACGTTGAACATCTTCGAGATGCACCCAGTAAGGCTTTACCTCCCGGTGGTACTTCAAGCCGAAGTTGTATTTGGTTCCATCGACGGTGACTTCATCGTAGAGGTCCACGTCGCTGGGATCGATCGAGAAGAGGGTTCGGTCTGAGAGAAACTGACTGACCAGGTGCGTCCCGAGTACGGCGCCGGACTGCTTGTCGACGAGGTCGATATAGGCCGACGCCGCGTTGCGTTCCGACTCCGTACCGCCTTTACTCCGCGCGAACTTGGCTTGGGCCTGCAGTCCCCATCCCGTTGTCGCCGGATTCTCCTCATCCAATTTTTCGGTGACACGTGAATTAGCAAAGTAGTCACGGACCCGAACGTCGACCGGCAACGCTTCGTTGCGAATCAGTTCGCCGGTCCGATGCGCTTTGAGCAAATCGTCGCCAGGCACCGCCGTGACATGGTCCGCCTCATCGTCGCTCACAATGAAGGCCAATTCGACCTCATCCATGTTGATCAACGTGTTGGTCGAATCACCCTCGACCAGGCTGATTTGCTGCTCCAATTGACGATCACCGAAGGAATACTGGGCGAGCATCAACAGCAAGACACCGATGTGCAGGAGCAGATTGCCGCCCTGTCGGCCGAACAAGAGCACGCAACCAACGAGCATCAACACACCCGCACCCAAACCCTTGGTCAATTGCCAAACGATTCTTAGTCCCGAATCGCCGATCCGTTCCCCAGTGCCCAGCGTGTAAACCATCCAAGCCCCGAGGCTCGCGGCGACGACCAATCCGATCGCGCGAATCGGCGGATTGTTGACATTGGTGGAGGCAAACGTGAGTCCGACCGCGGTCGCCACCACAAAGAACTGCATGACTCGCCAGAGCACGTCATACGAGAACGGCGGCGCCCCCTGAAGTCCATCGCTACTGTGCCCAAGAAAGACAATCACGCCGATCGCCGCCGCGCCGAGCAGCATGAACAACCATCCGGCGACAAGCCGACCACCGGTCGCCGTCACGCGGAAACGAGACCATTTGGCGACGACCAAATTCAATGTCAGCAACGCCCCTATTAAAGCGCCCCCGGGAAACAGAATGCCTCCCCAAATCGGTTTCGCATGCGGATAGAACGACTGCGGTAGAAAGTCATCGAAACGGAGCCAAGCAATCCAGCTCGTGAAGTAACGCGTCTTCACCTCCTGCATGTTCAGCTCATCCTGGGCGAGCGTGCCCACGAGGACGATGATCAGCGACACGGCGAACAAGCCGACCGTGAGTTTCAACGAACCGACGGCTGAGAGCACATCGGTCGCGGTGATCGTTTCGCTTCGTTCTCTCGGAAGTGCGTTCGACGAATCGGTGATCGTTGCCATGGGAGTGTCTCGTTTCGTTGTGATCCGCTACGTGATCTTCGATAACCAAGGGGCTGGCCTACACTCTCAAAACGAGAGCGATTCCAGAAATGATCTCATCAAATCTGATTGTTGAGCAACGGTTTTGCTCGGTCCAGTCATTTTGATGAACATGCTGAATCCGTCGTCGAGCGGAACAATTGTCGCATCGATCGTGTTCGGCGATTCGGGCGCGTCGCCCTCGATCACATACCGTTTTCCGGGCCTTCCCGAAACTGTCACCGACTCGCCACTTTCCAACATCGCATCGACCGCCTCGTCCGACGGCGGTTCTGCGAGAACCTGGCCCATCCATCGCGCCACGTTGCCGCGTTCGTCTCCGCCCGCGGGAATGACGGTCACAATCGCCTCCGCTTCTTCTGGGCCGGCCATCAGCGAGGCCAACCGCATGCTGCTCGTTTTTCCGTCCCGCCAGCCTTCGGGGCGTTTGTATTTGACGCGGGAATTCTCACCACCACCTTCGTTGCGCGGTTGGGGACGCACACTCATGGTGGGCATCGGTGGCGGATCACCCGATCGTTTTTCAACGGGTTTACCGACGAGGTCGACCCACACCGAATCCCCCGTCGCGGCGGTGACGTCGAAGGGTCGCCCGCCAGACCACTTGTCCTCCGTCGGCTCAAGATTCAGCTGCCCCCGCCAACGTTCCACGTTTCGCTTGACGTAATCATCCCACTCGCCGAAAGCCGGCAAGAACGAGATGCTGAGATCCAATTGCTTTCCGGGTGTGTTGATGTCGATCGTCGCGAAACGCATCCGCTTTTCGCCGCCGCGCCGCCAACCGTCCGGCAAAGACGTCAGCACCGGTTGATCCTTCTCGTCGAACTCGACCTTGGACACAAACTCCCGCAGTTCATCTTCGATGACCGCGATCGACTTCTCCGGTGCGGTGACCTTGAAGAACCAAACGACCTCGCCTCGCGGAACCATGGCGGCGAGCATTCGATCGTTGCCCGGCAATAGCTCCTCAGGGACGTTTTTGGGAACCGTGTACTGCGAGACGCCTTTTTCTCTGTCGCATCCCGTGAATGCACACATCATCGCGAGCGCCAAACAGACATGGGCCGCGACGTTTTGCCTACCGGTACGGCGGAATACCGGCGCAATCATAGAAGGGTCCAGATTCATAAGACACGGAGTGTGGGGCGGAAATCCATTCCGGGGCGGGGAGAGTCAGTTCCAACCCTGGATTATAGACGCACCGCTAACCCCGATCGTACCCGCCGAAGTCCATCCGTCCGAGGGTGAATCAATGCCGCGTCGCAAATCCCGCCGATGTCCGTCGCGCAAGCAACAACCGCACAAGCCGTTCGCGACCGTTCGCCGCGACCGAGTGACGCAGCGCATTGGTTACCCGAATGGACGCGTTCGCTGGTCCGACGTTTACCCGTCCAGACCCATCATGCTGATCAGCGAGTCGGTCAACCCGCTCACCGGTGCCGAAACCTCGTTGTAAGTCCACATGTTCCGCACCAAATCGGTCATCAGCATTCCGCCGAGCGACATCGTCAGCACGATGAACATCAACGACAGACACTGCATCAGTGAGAACGGGACTTCGTAGCCCGCAATCCCCGCGGTCATGCCGACGGCGGCCGGAGCGACGTCATCTTCGGCGACCAATTCGCCTGCCATGTCGCCTTCGATCCCCGCTTCGGCGACCGGCTCTCCGAATGCGTCCGAAGCCAAAGGCTGGGCTTCTGCGAAGCCGGCGTCCGCAAATCCCGCGTCAGCGAATTCGTCTTGGAACTCCACGGGTGCTGCGGCAACCACCTCGGAATCCTCGACCTCGATCACCTGCGAACTACTTTCGATGTCCGCGTCCATTCCGAGACCGGACGGAGACAATTGAAATTCTTCATCGGCCGATTGGAAGTCGACGGCGGAACCATCCGCTGAAACCGCCGAGCCACCCGAAATACCACTGCCGTCAGTCAACTCCGCGCCAAGATCGAGAGCGGACAAACTGCTGCCGGCGAGGTCCAACGGCTCACTCTCGAGTGACAAACCGCTGTCGCTCGGGCTCATCAAGTTAATCCCGCTATCGCCGGCGACCGAGATGTCGCTGACGCTGTCGAGCATCAATTCAGCGTCGTCATCGGCGATCACCAAATCGTCATTCGCATCCAACGCGTCGTCGTTGGCGGCGTTGAGAACGCTGGAACCGAGCCCGCTACCCAAACCCGATGAGGTGAGCAGGTTCTCGCTATCGCCCGAGATCAGCCCACTGCCGCTTCCGGCATCGTTCTTTTCGCTGCCGAGTAGATCCAACTCGCTGAGCACGTCGCCCGATTGGGATTTGACCGGCGCGTCGGTGCTCGGCGCGTCCAACTCACCCATGAGTTCGAGACTACTGGCACTTGTCTTTTCAATTTTAAGATCGTCTTCCGAAAGATCGCCGATGTCCAAGCTGTCCTCGGACTCATCACCGAGCATCAAATCATCGCTGTCGTCTTCCTGCAGGCTTCCGGCATACGCAAAGTCCTCGCCGTCACCGATCTTTCCCGACACATCACCGGAACTCATCGTGATGCCGTCGTAACCCTTTTTCGCTTCTTCGATCTCCGCTTTGGCGACCGGGCCGGTGCTGCCTTCCTTCGGATCAATCGCGATATCGACGGAATCTTCGACATCCCCCATCAACGCCGGATCGTTGAGTTGGAGTTCGGCGGAGTCGATTTCCGCTAGACCTTCGCTCTCAAAATCGGCG
>JBCBOT010000328.1:0-9245 GCA_039821165.1 Planctomycetota bacterium
CTTCATCGATCAATCTCGTCACTGAGAGACAATGGGGCGACTTTCGAGTCGTGATGCGATCTTGCGACCGCGGGTGAGCGGACTGTCCTCAAAGACTCAACGCGACCGAGCGGCGATCATTCGCGCTCCGGATGATGAGATGTAAAGTCGAGGTCGATCTCATCGACCGTCTCGGCTTCGCAGATGTGCCCGCGCGAGGCTTCGGTGCCGATCCGTTTGCCCCGTCGACACCGCCACCGAATACCCCCCAAGAGAGGCTAGGTCCGAGTTTGCGGTCCCTGCCTGGAAAAGCTCGTGATGAGGATAAACGGTCGCCCATCACACGAGTCAGGGCTCGTTTCGAACTTTTAAAGTTCAAGTCCAGAGATGCCATCCCACCGCACGAAGCCCTCCATTGCCTCATACTCCGCGAGTCCAAGTGCGTCGTATCGCTGTGCCGTTTCGCGGTTTCGATCTTCTGCGCGTTGCCAAAACTCGCGCATGTCTGTGCCCGGAAAAAGCGCGCTGTCTTTCTGAGACTCATGTTTGAAAATGGCCATCCGTTTTCGGCCGACTTCCGAAGGGCTGAGAGGGACCGCCATGTCAATTTGCTCGGGCGCCCACTCCTGCCACGCTCCGCGATACAGCCAAACGATGCAGTCGCTGTACCAGTCGTCTTCTTGGCACCGCACACAGCTTTGTAGCACCGCACTGAGGCAGGTCCGGTGGGTTCCATGCGGGTCGGAGAGATCTCCCGCCGCATAGATTTGATGCGGTCGAATCGAACGCAACAGCGCTGAAGTGATCTCGATGTCTTCTTCGCCGAGCGGGCGTTTGGTGACACGTCCCGTTTGATAGAACGGAAGATTGAGAAAGTGGAGATGCTCGTCGAGGACACCGCAGCAACGTGCTCCTTCGCGAGCTTCACCCCGCCGGATCAGTCCTTTGATGCGCTGCACTTCTTCACTGTCGACTTGGCCGCTGCGTTTGTTTCTCAAAAACTCGTCGACGTGGGATTCCAAGTGATCGAGTCCCTCGGCACGAATTTCAAACTCACGGCAAAAGTCGGCGGCGAACTCTGCGAATCGCAACGCGTCACTGTCGAAGACTGCGATGTTGCCTGATGTTTGATAGGCGATGTGGACTTCGTGTCCTTGGTCCGCTAGCCGTATCAAGGTCCCGCCCATGGAAATGACATCATCGTCGGGGTGCGGCGAAAAGATGAGGACACGTTTCGGAAAAATGTCGTCGCGATGGCCGGGGCGATCACCGATCTGTTTCTTGTGCGCCGGTTTTCCGCCGGGCCATCCTGTGATCGTCGCTTGCAGGTCGCGAAACACGGAGAGGTTGATGTCGTAGGCGCTCCCGTAGTTGGCGAGCAAGTCTTGCAAACCCTCCTCGTTGTAGTCCGAGTCGGTGAGTTTGAGCAGCGCTTTGCCGACCTTTTCCGCGAGCGTGATCACGGCACGGCGCGTCGTCTCTTCATCCCATTGCGGGGCGGGCGAGGTGAGCCACGGCGTTTTGGAACGCGTCAGTTCGGACGCCGCCGCTTCATCGAGAAAGACTTGAACGTTGGGGTGTCCCTGCAACAACGATGCTGGGATCGTCGCTCGCGCAGGACCTTCCACCGTCTTGCCGATAATGCCGGCCTTGCCCTCGCCGAAGGCGAGCAAGACGATTCGGTCGGCTTCGAGGATCGTGCCGACCCCCATGGTGATGGCGTGGCGGGGAACATTTTCTGCCCCGAAGAACTCGCTTGCCGCGTCGATTCGTGTCGCGCGGTCCAGCGTGATCATGCGTGTGCGACTGCTACGCTCCGATCCGGGCTCGTTGCAGCCGATGTGCCCCGTGCGGCTGAGTCCGAGTAGCTGGAGATCGATGCCACCGGCATCCGAAATCTGTTTTTCGTAGTTGCGGCAGTATTCGACGATGGCCTCTTTGTCGAGCGTGCCGTCCGGAATGTGGACGCAATCGGGGGCCATGTCGACGTGATCGATGAAGTGTTCATGCACGAATCGAGCGTAGCTTTGCAGTTCCCCCGGACTCATCGGATAGTACTCGTCGAGGCTGAACGTCACGACGTTGGCGAACGACAGTCCCTCCTCGCGATGCATCCGAACGAGTTCGTTGTAGACGTTCGTCGGCGAAGACCCCGTCGCAAGTCCGAGCACGCATTGCTTGCCTTCGCCCGCCTTCCAGCGAATGAGGTCGGCGATTTCTTGAGCCACGGCAATGCTGGCTTGTGATGCCCGGTCAAAGACTCGGATGGGAAGTCGTTCGTGGGGATTTTCAACGTTCACCGAGACAATTCCTGCGTAATCTGGAACGTGTTCGCGTCTTAAAACGAGTGTTGACTCGCCTCCTGACGAGCCACCATTGCGGCACCGAGCATTCCTGCATCGGCACCGAGCGTGGCAAAATCAATTTGCATGTTGCCACCGACTTGGACGAGCGTCGTGGCTTTGACGGCGTCCCGAACTTTGTCGAGGAAGCGTCGACCAGTTTCCGTTTGCGAGCCACCGAATGTCATAGCGCCGCCCAGCAAGACAACCGCCGGGTCGGCGACTTGGCCCATCAGTCCGACGGCGCGTCCGACGTATTCTGCGGTCTCGTCGACGATGGCTCGACAAATCGCGTTCCCTTGTTCGGCATAATCGGCGATGATCCTCGGGGTCACCTCGTCGGACGCAAGTTCACTCGGAACCGGCTCTTCCGCTTGCTCGATCGCGGCGCGCAGTCGATTGACGACGCCACGTGCTCCGGCATAGCACTCCAAGTGTCCTCGGCTTCCGCACGTACAACGTGGTGCGTCTTTGGCAAAGTCAATCGCGATGTGGCCGAGCTCGCCCGCGCACCCGTGGTCTCCGCCATGGGCGCGGCCCGAAAAAACGACGCCGCAACCGACACCGGTTCCGAGTGTGACCAGTGCCAACGATTTTTCGCCGAGGTCACGAGCCGCGTGTTCGGCGAACGCAGCCGAGTTTGCATCGTTGATGACCGATGTTGGAAGCTTTGAGACTTCGCGCAATTGATCTCGCAGCGGCACACCCAACCAGCCGTGCAGATTCACGACCTCGCGGAGCTCGAACGACTCGGTGTCCAAAACGCCCGGAACGGCAAGGCCGACCGCGATGAGCGGGCAGCCGAGCTTGGATGCCTCGTGACGCGCGTAGTCCATCGCGAATGAAAACACTCGCGACGGCGTGACGAGTTCCGCGGTCGGGACGCGATGCCGCGCGTGAACGTGGCCGCTGGCATCGACCAATCCAAGTTTTACGTCGGTGCCGCCGACATCGATTCCGAAGAAGAGTTCGCAGCGATTCGCGGAATCAGCGTCGGGCACGGAACGGTTTCAAGCAAGTGAGGCGAGCAGACTTGAAAGGTCGATTCATTGCTTGTCCGGATCGTCCGCAACCGGTTCTCCGGAGGCGTCTGCGTCGGGGGCTGAATCAGTGTCGGCTTCCGGCCGTCCAGAATCCGGCGATGCATCGCCGTCATTTTCCACTCCCGGAGGCGGACCGCTGTAACCCGGGTCCATGTTGGCTGGTTGACCGGTCGGCACTTCGATTCCGCCCATTCCGGATTCGCCTTCACCCGGACCTTCGACGATCGACACCTCGCGCCCCGAATTCTCGCTGATCGCATCCCAAAAGCTGTACCCGACAACGCCCGCCGCGACGACAACCAATCCGACAGCGATTGCGAGTAAGCGGACAATCGATGTGGAGGCTCCGTCAGAGGGTGCGGGGGCAGCCGCTGGTTGTGGGGCGTCGGTCGTTTCGGGGGCGTCGTCGGTCATGGGATGGATCGCTAAAGGGGGAAAGATCGCGTGCGTAAACCGGCATTGTATACGCTTCGCGGCGGCAAGGAACACTCGCCCCCACGTTCAGATATCAACGTCAGCATCCGCGGCTCGGTCGGTGATAAACCGAAACCGTGCGGACGCATCGCGCCCCATGAGATCGCTGATGACTCGATCGGTTTCCAGTTGGTCGTCGACTTCGACCCGCAGCAATTGGCGGTTGGCAGGGTTGAGTGTCGTTTCCCAGAGCACCTTCGGCATCATTTCGCCGAGACCTTTGAATCGCGTGATTTCTGGTTTCGCGCGACCATTCGCTTCGGCCAGAATCTCCGCGCGATGCGCGTCGTCTTTTGCCCAGAACGTTTCTTTGCCAATGTCGATGCGATAGAGCGGTGGAACGGCAATGAACAATCTGCCATCGGAGATCAACTGCGGCATGTGGCGGTAAAAGAAAGTCAGCAGCAGCGTCGTGATGTGGTGTCCGTCCGAATCGGCGTCGGCGAGCAGAATGATGCGACCGTATCGCAGCGAACCGATATCCATCTTGGGTCCGATACCGCATCCCAGCGAGGAGACGACATCCTGAATTTCTTTGTTCTCCAAGATCTTCTTTAGCGTCGCGCTTTCGGTGTTGAGCACCTTTCCACGCAGCGGCAAGATGGCTTGAAAGTTACGATCGCGGCCCTGCTTCGCGCTGCCACCTGCGGAGTCACCTTCGACGATGAAAAGCTCCGATTCCATTTTGCCACCGGACAGGCAGTCGCTGAGCTTGCCCGGCAGCATCGTTCGTTTAGAGCCGCCTTTCCGTGAAACGGCTTCGGAAGCCGCTCTCGACGCCGCCCGAGCTCGTGCCGCCGCGATGATTCGAGCCACGATTGCATCCGCGACTGAGCGGTTGCTGTTCATCCACTGTTCGACTTCGCCCCTCGCGGCCGATTCAACGATCGGTTGGACTTCGGGGTTGTTGAGCCGATCTTTGGTCTGTCCTTGAAACTGCGGTTCGCTGATGAAGATCGAGACGATCGCGACCATGCCCTCGCGGATATCTTCGTGCGTGATCTTGACGCCGCGCGGCGTCAACTTGTGGGTGTCGATGTAGTTGCGGACCGCTTTGTTGAGGCCGCTACGAAATCCGTTCTCATGCGTTCCGCCACTGCCCGTCGGGATGCCATTGACATAGCTTCGGAGGTGTTCGTCGGTCGACTCCGTCCATTGAAGCGTGACTTCCAAACGCGCCTCGTCGTCTGCGGCATACGTGAAAGGGGCTTCGTGGATCGGTCGCGCCTTGCGGTCTTTCAGGACTTTAGCGAGATAGTCGACGATACCGTTTTCGTGAAGAAACGACTCTTTGGTTTTGGCGGCTTCGTCAACGTATGTGATCTTGAGTCCGCGATGCAGAAAACTCGCGGTCTCCAAGCGGCCCCGAATGAGCGCCGAATCGAACTGGGTCTTGGGAAAGATCTTGGGATCGGGTGAGAACGAAATCGTCGTTCCCGTTCCGCGGACAGCGCCCTTGAGCTTTTGCAACTTCGAAGTCGGCTTGCCACGTTCGAAGGCCATTCGGAATTGGGCTCCATCGCGTCGGACCACCGCTGTCAATTCTTTACTCAGCGCGTTGACGACCGAGGCACCAACACCGTGCAATCCGCCGGCGGTCTTGTAGTTTTGCCCCTCAAATTTGCCACCCGCGTGCAAGATCGTGAGCACCATCTCGAGCGCGGGTTTCTTCGTTTTCTTGTTCTTATCGACTGGGATCCCACGTCCGTTGTCGGCGACCGAAACCGATTGGCCGTCCTTGTGCAGCGTCACTGTGATCTCGGTCGCGTGGCCATTCATCGCCTCATCGACGGAGTTGTCGACGATTTCCCAGATCAGGTGGTGCAAGCCAGCCGACCCGACGCCCCCGATGTACATGCCCGGTCGTTTGCGGACGGGCTCCAGGCCCTCGAGCGCGACAATCGAATCGCCGTCATAGTTCGTCATTGCTTCTCAATTCTCACGGTGTTCACAAATCGGGGCCTCGTCCTTTCCGGCCACCTCACCCGATTTTGGCAACGATCGCCGAAAGATGCGAGGCCATCCCTCGCGCGAACCCGTGTTGTCGACGGAGGCACGTCGAATTCGAGCCGTTTCATCTCGCATGAGGATGATTTTCACCGAATGTTGGCGAGTGGCCGGCCGCATTGGGCCCGATCCAGCCGCAAAGGCGTCCAGGCGCAGTCTTGATCGCGACGGTTTAAGATTGTGGACCCCGCTCCCACTCCTCACCGGCGATTTCCATGCGACCCATCCTGTTCTCGGCCTTTTTCTTATTCGGGCTCGCGCACCTTGCCCCCGCGGAGTCTCCCAACGTCTTGATCGTCACGGTGGACGACATGAGTTGTGATTCCGTCGGCGCGTTCGGCTGTGATTTGGCGGGTACGACACCCCACATTGATCGGCTGGCGGCCGAGGGGCTCCGTTATCACTACGCCCACGTGCAAGTCGGCAACTGTTATCCCTCCCGCAACGTGATGTTCTCCGGACGCTACCCGCACAACACGGGCGTCGAAGGCTTTTACCAAGTTCGCGAGACCAAGTATCCACACCTTGTCGACCTGATGAAGGACGCCGGCTACTTCGTCGCCATCCGAGGCAAGGTGTCTCATTCCACGCCGTATCAGCCATACGCTTGGGACGCGGACCTCACGACACTCGATGGGAAACGTCAGCACGTCAAGAGCATCGAGTCCTACTATCGATCGACGCAGAAGGGCATTGAGCTCGCGGCAGCCGCAGACAAACCCTTCTGCATCAACGTGAATATCTCCGACCCGCACAAGCCGTTTTATGCAATGGGAAAGGGCGGCGAAATCGTTGAGGATGAGAACCTTCCGAGTCGCGTCTTCGTGCCGGAAGAAGTCCCGGTCCCAGGCTTTCTATTCGATCATCCGAGTGTGAGGCTTGAGCTCGCTCACTATTACTCTTCTGTCCGCCGCGCCGATGATTGCTTCGGCGCTGTCATGCGGGCGCTGAAGGAGTCGGGGCAAGAGGGCAATACCGTGGTGATCTTTCTCTCGGATCACGGGATGCCACTTCCGTTTGCCAAGACGGCGCTGTGGCATCACAGCACACGAACGCCCTGGGTCGTGCGCTGGCCCGGAGTGACCAAGCCCGGTTCGATCGACAAGTCTCACATGGTCTCGGCTGTCGACTTGTTGCCGACCCTGTTGGACATTGTCGGAGTTGAGGCACCGAAGGGTTTTGATGGTCGCTCGTTCGCGCCGACGCTGCGTGGCGAGTCCCAATCGGATCGCGAGATGGTCTTCAAGGTTTACAACGAGAACTCCGGTTCCGTCCGCAACCCGATGCGGAGTGTCGAATCAAAACGCTTCGGCTATCTCTTTAACCCATGGGTGAATGGCAAACGCACGTTCAAGACGGCGACGACTGGAACGATCACCTATCGCACCATGCAGCGATTGGCACCGGAGAACGAAACCATCGCCGCACGGCTCAAGCACTTTCAGTTTGGTGCGCTCGAAGAGTTTTATGACTACGAAAACGATCCCGACGCGCTCAACAACTTGATCGACGATCCGACGTTTGCGTCCGAAGTGGAACGTCACCGAGCGGCACTACGCCGATTCATGGAATCGACCGGTGATCACGCTCTCGAGCCGTTCGATCAACGTGGTGACCCAGTCGCGCTCGACGCCTATATGAATCGTGTGCAGGGGGAAGCCGATGCGCGTCGAGCGGCGAAGAAACGGAGCCAGATGAAATCGAAGAAGCCTCGTCCGAACCCAAAGCTGTTCACGCTTGAATTGCCCAAACAGGCGGAAGCGGGCAAACCGTTCCGCATCACGGTGCGTCATGCCTTGCCCGCTTCGATGGGCGAACAGGCGTTTCACGTCACATTGAAAGACGCGGCGGGTAAACGTATCAAAAGGATCGTGAAGCAGGCCGAGGGCAGCGGAACGTTGGTGGTGGAATTTCAGGTGCCGCAGCGCAACCTCACCCCGGCTTTGCGTGTATCAGCATTCGTCGGCAAAGACTACACCTCGAATTTGCTGCATCGGTCGGCCGGCCCGGTACGGATTGGAGAGTCAAAGCGATGAGGCGAACCAACTTGTTGCGGCAGTTTCTACTGTTGTCTTTCGCGGTATTCGGTGCTTCCGTCTTGGCAGACGAACTCTCCGAGGAGGAACGCAGTTCGATCTGGGAACGCTTCGTTCAAGAGGACGTGAATGAAGACGGGAAAGTCTCGAAAGAAGAGATGTTTCGAGCGGTCTTGATCCGCGCCGGTTTGGGACGCAGGGTGGATCAACGCCAAGCGGCGTTGCAGGTCCATTGGACGTTTCAGCGGCTCGATGCGGACGAGAACGGTACGGTGACGCTCGCCGAGATCCATGACGATGTGTTAGCGACCAAGGCTCACCTCAAGTCCATCGCGGCCGAGGATCGAAGGCTCTACGAGGGGCGATTCTCGCAGTGTTCCTACAATGCTTTGGCGAGCACGCTGATCCACTTCCACGGTTCAACGCCTGAATTCAAGGAACGTGAACGCGAGTTGATGGAGAAGACACGTTTCGTCGATCCGCTCGAAGGCTCCGGAATGGGAGCGTTCTTTGGTTGGGTGCCATGGACGAGTTACATGGTGAATTCGAAAGCGATCGACTGGAACGAAGGCGTGGTCGATTTGGTGGCGGAGAACTTTTCGTGTCGAGCAAAGCAACTACCGACAGTGGACGCGGAGAAACGTGAGATCACGGTGCGCTACGCCGATGGCGAACGAGAAACGCTCAAGCGAACCATGCTGGATCAACTTAAACGCGGGCCCGTGATGATTTGGACGCCTTACGCGGCCGTGCTTTCGCCGGTACCGAAGCGATGGAGACACGTGACGCGAATCGATGATCAAACGGATGTCGTTGTCTATGGACCTTTTACACACGCGGTCGCATGTTTCTTGAAAGACGATGGTCGAATCGCGGTCTGCGACGGCGCGGTTCCCGACGGCGTCTTCTATACCGATGTCGAGACACTTGTGGCGACGTCCTGCGCGATGCCAGCCTTCATCCGAATCCGTCCGCCTGAAGGCGGCACCACCATCCACGCCCGCTGCCGCGGCGTCGGTGACGAGCAGTACAATGTTGTCGTCGCTCCAGTCAAAGGGCGATCCGATTGAAACCCTCATCTAGCTTTGTCAGCGGTTCCTGTAACCGTTTCACAAACGGAAGCCATTCATGAGTCTTTTCCGATTGTCGATCATTGTCTCTCTTTCGCTGCTATTTCTTGAAGTTGTTGCTTTGGGGGAGACAGTCGCTTCGGTGCACGTTTCGGGTGGGGTTTATGTGTGGGAGCGGGACGAGGCGTCCGGGCACGTCTTCGCCGCGCTCGTTGGTGTAGGTCGCTCCCAGAGCCTGGGAATACTTGGTTCCCAGCTGGAAAATATGCCCGACTTCGACGCCGCGTGCCGTTT
>JBCBOT010000329.1:0-9239 GCA_039821165.1 Planctomycetota bacterium
GCACAGTCCAAGCGAATACCGAGTCAACGGCATCGTTCGCAACATGGACGCTTGGTACGAAGCATTCGACATTCCCAAGGAGTCCGATCTCTTCATCGACGAGGACGACCGAATTCGGATCTGGTGACTCGGACATCTCTTGAGGGTGGGGTGCCAGGTGGCCAACCTCTGGGGCAAGCTGGTTTCCCCCACCCTCCCGAGAGCTGTTTGATGCGTCTGATATTCTCGCTTCTGATTGGATGCTTCGTCGGAGTTTACTCCGATGCGTCCACAAGCACCGTGTTTGACTTTGAGTCGATCGCGGTGCCGCAGGGTTCGCCCCGGGTCAATTTCACGAACCCACTGACGATCACCCAAGATGGTTTCTCGATGACCATCTCTCACGAAAACGATGTGGTGTTTTCGGTCAACGCGCTCGAAGGTGTTCCACTCTTCAACGCGCAATTCGAGTCCCAGGCTTTGAGTGCTTTTAATGGTCTCAACGGCGCGACGATGGAGGGTGCGTTTATCCTCGACTTCGATCAGACGCTCAACGGAATCGCCGTCGAGATGGGCGACTTTGGAGACGAAATCGATGACCTCGTGCTGCAGGCCTTTGACGGAATCGGCGGCACCGGAAACTTGCTCGCGAGCGATTCAGGCACACTACCGCAAGGCGGAAATACCTTTGGATTTGAAACGCTTTCGGTCAACGTCGATGGGATTCGATCGGTCCGCATGATCGGCGGCGGTACCAATTTTCCCAACAGTGTTTTCTACGACAACATCGTGGTGACCGCGATTCCTGAGCCGAGCGCATGTGTCCTCCTATTGCTCGGGTCGACCGTGTTGGCCACACGTCGCAGGACACGTTTTCAGGGAATTGGCTGAGTCCACGATTGCATGACAAATCATGCCCCCCGGTCGTTCAGACGTCCATCAAAGGACGGGAAGCGGCGAGTGACCAACACCGATGCCGTCGATCGGCGGTGCAAACTTGGTGAGTTTGAGCCCGATGACGGCTTCCTTGTATTCGGCGAGCGTGGGGGTTCGACCAAGGATCGCCGCGAGTACGACTACCGGTGTTGAGGCGAGCAGCGACTCACCCTTCTTCCGCTCGGAGTCGGCGACCACGCGGCCTTGGAAAAGGCGAGTTGAGGTTGCCAACACGGTGTCCCCCTTGGCCGCTTTTTCTTGGTTGCCCATGCACAGGTTACAACCAGGACGCTCGAGGTACATCATGTTTTCGTACTCGGTGCGAGCCACCTTCTTCGGCAACAAGTCGTTGAATTCGAAGCCGGAGTATTTCTGCAAGACTTCCCAGTCTCCTTCCTGCTTCAGTTCATCGATGATGTTGTAAGTCGGCGCGGCGACAACCAACGGCGCCTTGAATTGGACCGTTCCCTGCGACTTCTCGAGGTTCCGAAGCATGTGTGAGACGATCTTCAAGTCTCCCTTATGAACCATGCAGGAACCGACGAAACCGAGGTCGACCTTTTTCTCACCGCCGTAGAACGAAAGTTCCCGAATGGTGTCGTGCGTGTACCGCTTGGAGACGTCTTCGTTGTGCACGTCGGGGTCTGCAATCATCGGCTCGTCGATCACGCTGAGGTCGACTTCCATCTCGGCGTAGTACTCGGCATTGGGGTCCGGTGTGAGAGCCGGTTTTTCGCCACTCCTGATCTCGGCGATTCGCTGGTTCGCTTTGTCGACCAACCCCTGGAGGACCTGCTTTTGATTATCCATTCCCTTCTCGATCATGACCTCGATGCGGTCTTTGGCAATCTCGAGGGACTCGATCAGGGTGTCGTCTTGTGAAATGCAGATCGAAGCTTTCGCCTTCATTTCGGCGGTCCAATCCGTGAACGTGAAGGCCTGGTCCGAGGCAAGCGTTCCGAGGTGCACTTCGATGATTCGACCCTGGAAAACGTTGTCGCCGCCAAACTTGTCCAGCATCTGCGCCTGGGTCGAGTGGACGACATCGCGAAAATCGATGTGCTCCTGCATTTCCCCGCGGAACGTCACTTTGACGGACTCGGGGATCGGCATCGATGCTTCCCCGGTTGCGAGTGCGAGTCCGACCGTACCCGAGTCGGCTCCGAAAGCGACGCCCTTGGACATTCTCGTGTGTGAATCGCCGCCGATGATGATGGCCCAGTCGTCGACGGTAATGTCATTCAAGACTTTGTGAATGACATCGGTCATGGCGTGATATTCGTTCTTTGGATCGCGTGCGGTGATCAAACCGAAGTCATGCATGAACTGCATCAATCTCGGAATATTCTCTTGGGCCTTTTTGTCCCAAACCGATGCCGTGTGACAGCCTGATTGATACGCCCCGTCGATGGTGGGCGAGATCACCGTCGCCGCCATCATCTCCAGTTCCTGCGAGGTCATCAGACCGGTCGTGTCTTGGGAGCCGACGATGTTCACTTTGACTCGTACATCCGATCCGGCGTGCAACACTTTTCCCGGTGTTGTCCCGACCGCGTTGCGATTGAAAATCTTTTCGACCGCGGTCAAACCTCTCCCTTCGTGTGAAATCTCTTTGGACGGCGCGAAGACCTGAGGCGGAGTGCCCCCCAAGATCTCGGCGGCCGAGGTTTGCAACTTCTTGCCGAACACGACTGCGTAAGAGCCACCGGCGCGAATGAACTCCAGTTTCTGAGGTGTCAGCGATCCCGAAATGTCGATCAACTCTTTGCCATCGCTGTAGAGCTTTTTCTCTTTGGTGTTGATGGTCAGCGATGTCCCTGTGTCGACCGAGTACACCTGCTCGAGGACCGGTTCGTCGTCTTCATCACGCACCGTGTTTCCGTCGGCGTCGACTTTTTTGCGCCAGTTCTTTAGATCAATCCCGATACCGCCCGTGACACCGACGGTCGTGAGAAAGATCGGAGAGATTCCATTGGTTCCGGCGACGATCGGTGCGATGTTGATGAACGGAACATAAGGGCTCGCTTGCTTTCCGATCCACAACGCGACGTTGTTGACGCCCGACATTCGTGACGAGCCGACACCCATCGTTCCCTTTTCCGCGATCAGCATCACGCGCTTGTCGGGATGCTTTTCTTGCAACGCGACGATTTCCTTTTGGGCCTCGGCGTTGATCATGCATTTGCCGTGCAGCTCACGATCGGACCGCGAGTGTGCTTCACTCCCAGGTGAAAGAAGATCCGTCGAAATATCACCCACACCCGCGACGAAGGTCACGACTTCGATCGTCTCAGGCACATCGGGAAGCGCCGTGAAAAACTCAGCATTCGCGTAGCTCTCGAGAACGTTTTTCGCAATCTCGTTCCCGCCTCGGTAGGCATCTTCCAAACGCTGAGTGTCTGCTTCGTAGAGAAACACCTGTGTCTTCAGCACTTCAGCGGCTTCCTTCGCGATCGCCTCGTCCGCGCCGAGAGCCAAGTCGATCAAGACTTCGATCGAGGGTCCGCCCTTCATGTGCGACAGTTGCTCGAACGCGAACGTCGTTGAGATCTCGGGGACATTTTCGTTTCCGAGCACGATCTCCTTGAGGAACTGCGCTTTTACCGCGGCAGCGCTGGTCGTGCCGGGCAGCACGTTGTAAATCAGGAAGTCGAGTGACTCCTTGCGGTCGGGGTGGGAAGCGTCCTTGATCTGTTCGATGATTGCTCGCGTGAGCTCCGCACCATCAATCGGCTTCGGATGCAGTCCTTGTTCCTTGCGTTCTCCGATTTCGGTGAGGTAATCAGCGTAGGTATTCATGCAATTGGCGATTGATAAACGGTCACTTTAAATGTCGCATCGTAGGAACAGACGCTTACGAACGATCGGTTACCGGCTGGGTCCCGTAAAACGCATCGGCCGATGTGATTGCGGCTCAATAAATGGCCTTGTCCCGATCGGTCGATGGGGTCGCGCACCGACTTGATGCTGGATCCACTTCAGGGGATCAAGCAAGACTAAAAGGGTTGTCCATCCCGCTTGAGCCATGTTGTCGAATCAGCCCCACTCGTCGATAGCGGGCTGGTCCATTCCTGCATCCCGTAGTCGTATCATGCCCGTCGCGGTCGGGCAACCGCGATGAGGATTCCGAGGGGTCCAAAGGGAGGCAGACAGACGCGTTTGGGGGCCGTATCCCTGGGTTTGCAACATCTTGAACGGCTTTGCCCGCGTCGCTACGGAAGACCACCTAAGCGACGTAAAGCCCTCACCGTTACAGGCTCGTACTGCTTTTTAGAACCGGCACCAACAGCGCCAGAACGACCGCGAGAACGAAGAATGCCATTACCAACAACATCATCGGCTCGAGCAGCCGCACGAAGAGGTCCAGGCGACGGAAGGTTCGTTTCTCGAGCGAGTCCGCAATATCCGGCAAAACCTTTTCCAGCGAATTACTCTCTTCGCCGACGCTGATCATCTCGACGACGGACGGTGGAAAATAGCCAGACGACCGAAGGGGCGATGCGAGCGAATCCCCGCCTCGAATGTTCTCGGAGGCATCCGCAATGGATTGGCTCAGCAGTCGATTCGCGGCCGCCGATCGGCTGATGTCGAGCGACTTGAGGATTGGCACGCCGTTGCCAAGTAGCGTCCCAAGCACGCGACAAAATCGCGCGACGGCAAGGTTCATCAAGATGTTGCCAAGCACCGGAATCCGAAGCTTGGTCTTATCGATCAAGTCCTTCCCTGAATCCGTTGCCAACTGCACGCGAAGGATCACGAAGGCAAACAGAGCGACGACCAGGAGCACCCAGCCGTATTGTTGTAGGAACGTGCTGAATCCGAGTAACCATTCGGTGTAAGAAGGCATCTCGCCTTTGCGTCGAAGCCGATCAAACATCGGATCGAACTTCGGAACGAAGAAGATGAGCAGGCCGCTGATCACGATCGAACCGACGGAAAACAGAAAGACCGGATACGCCATTGCACTGATCGTGCGACCTTTCAGATCCTCTTGCAGTTCCGTGAACGCGCCGACACGATCGAGTGCGTCCTCGAGGAAGCCTCCTTCCGTTCCGGCGCGCACCATGTTAATCGCCATGTCGGAGAAGATGCCGGGATAGCGAGCCATTGAGTTGCCGATCGGCTCACCATCTTCAACGCGACCGCGAATCTCATTGACGGTTTCGCAAAGGACTGGGTCCGTCGATTGCTCGCCCAGAACGGTCAACGCACGAATCATCGGGACGCCGCTTCGCAGCAGCGAAGCGAGTTGACCGTAGAAAGTCGCCATGATCTGGCCACTGACCTTCTTTCGCTTGCCGAACAGCGATTTGGTTGCGGTGCTCTCGACCGCCGATACTTTGGATGGGAACAGCGATCGTTCGCTCAGCAGCGAAGCGACTTCGCGCTCGCTGGCCGCTTCGATCGAACCGTTGACGACTTTGCCCGACATGTCTCGGGCTGTGTACGAAAAACTGGGCATCGACTCAGAAGCCCTCACCCTTTGTGATACGTAGGACTTCGTCGATCGTCGTCTCTCCCGCGATCACTTTGTCCCAAGAGTCCATGCGAATCGAACGCATGCCGGTTGCGATGGCGACCTTGCGGATTTCCCAGCTGCTGGCACGCTCCAGCGCGAGGTTCCGAGTTTCTTCATTCGCAACCAACAACTCGTAGACACCCATCCGACCGGTGTAACCACGGTTGCGGCATTCTCGACATCCGGTCGGGCGATACCATTTCATGTTTTCGGCGCGATCCCAGGGGAAGTCGTTGGGGATGTCCGCCGGATTCGGTTCGTAGACTTCTTTGCAGTGCACGCACAAACGGCGGATCAGCCGCTGTGCCATCACGCCTTCGACAGTACCGGCGACAAGAAACGGTTCGACGCCCATGTCTCCGAGACGCGTGAAGGCTCCGGCGGCGTCATTGGTGTGCAACGTGCTGAATACAAGGTGTCCTGTCAGTGACGCCTGAATCGCGTTTTCCGCCGTCTCGAGGTCTCGAATTTCACCAACAAGAACGATGTCGGGGTCATGCCGGAGAATGCTGCGAAGCGAGGCGGCGAATGTGAATCCGATCTTGGTGTGAACTTGAATCTGGTTGATGCCCGAGAGCTGGTACTCGACCGGGTCTTCGGTGGTGATGATCTTGGTGTCTTCGCTGCGAATCTGAAGCAGGCTGCTATAGAGCGTCGTCGTTTTACCGCTACCGGTCGGCCCGGTGACAAGAATGATCCCGTGCGGCATCTCAATGAGTTCGCTGAACCGCTCGTAGACCTCGGAGGACATGCCGAGCTTGGCCAAGTCGAACACCATGGCCGACTTGTCGAGAATCCGCATCACCAGGCTTTCGCCATGGATCATCGGGATCACACTCATCCGAATGTCGACCTCACGACCGTGCACCCGAAGTTTGATCCGACCGTCCTGGGGAAGGCGTTTTTCGGCGATGTTCAACCGCGCCATGATCTTGAGGCGGCTGATGATCGCGGCCTGAAAGCGAGCGATCTCTGGTGGCGTAGGCTGGGTTTGAAGAATACCGTCGACGCGGTACCGAATCACAATGCCATCGCTCTGTGACTCGATGTGAACGTCACTCGTCCGCGTCTCGATCGCTTCCAAAAGGATTTCATTGACCAGTCGCACCACCGATGCTTCCTGAGCCATTTCGCTCAGTTCGCTTCCATCGGTTTCGATCTCGTCGAGCAACTCGACGTCCTCGTCCTCTGCCGCCGCCGCGACGAGTCCTTCGACCGTTTCGCTACCGACGCCGAGGTGCCGCTTCATCAATCGTGCGATTTCGGCGCGCTGGGCGACGATGGGAATGATGTTTCGACCTGTCGCGGCGCTCGCTTCGTCGAGCGGATAGAGATCGAGCGGATCCGGCGTCGCGACGACGATCGAGTCGTCTTGAAAACGGATCGGATAAAGCGATTGACGATAGATCAGCTTCTGTGGAAAGCCTTCCAGTGCCGCCGTGTCGATTTCGGTATCGCGAAGGTCCACGAATTCCAAGCCGACTTCTTCGGCAAGTGCCTCCAACGCGATGCGCTCGTCAACAAATCCCTTTTCCACCGCAGCGTCCACGACATTGGCGGCATCGCTCTCGCGACTGTCTGCAAGTTGTTCGTCGCTGAGGAGTCCGCGTCGTCGAAGGATTTCGCCGGCATGCATGATCATCTTGGTCGTTCCTGGCGAATAAGTAGATGGGTTACAAGCAGTGTAGTCGGTGGGCAGCCGAAACGACGTTACCGACCGCCGGGGCGTCCGCCGCCACCGCCGGGTCGTCCACCGCCTCCACCGCCGGGGCCACCGGTCCCGCGTCCACCACCGGTCGCTCCGCCTCGCCCACCCGGAGCTCCACCGCCACCGCCGCCGAATCGAGCACGAAAGGCCTCGATGCGACTGCGGAAATCTGCGGCAGCATCGGCATTGGCTCCCGAGGTCGCGTTTCCGGTGCGGTTGCTGTCACCGCTCTTGTTGCTTGACGTCTCGATCTCACGGCCCAGGACGGCCTGCAACGCTGCAACGACTTCGTCGCCGTTGATCCCACCGGGGAGCGGAACGACGACGGTCTCATCTTGGGTTTGTTTGCCGCCTTCGTCGAGAGCCTCGACGAGCAATCGGATCTTTTCAAAGTCCTGAGACTGAGCGGTCACAACGAGCGAGTTGCTTTGTGCATCGACCGAGACGGTGATCTTGGATCGCTCGCTCTTGGCGCTGTCACTGCCACCACGACCACCACGACCACCACCACGGAGTGCGGCGATGAATTCCTGTGGCGAAGGCTGACCTCCACCGCCACGACCACTTTGCCCCTGCTGAGTGCCTCCCATTCGATCGGCAAAAATTTCTTTGACGACTTTGGCAACGTCTTCGGCGTTTTGATACAGCACCGGGATCAGACGCGGGATCGCTGTCAGCTCGATATCCTCGGGACTCTCTTCGCGGTCCACTTTCTCCAGGACCATTTGAATCAACTGCAAGTCGAGTTCGTTGGCTTGGACAATCAATGCGTTCAATCGCGCGTCAGGAACAATATTGACCGAGCCGGTACTGGTGAGCACGGATTTCGCACTGGACTCTTGGCCGCCGCCACCGCCGCCTCCCATCAGGCCCATCACACCGCCGAGCATTCCACCTCCGAGCCCACTGGTGATGGTGTCGGTGAGCCCGCCGCTGCTGTCGGCACCGCCGAGCACGCTGGCGATCAGCTCAGCCGCGACGTCGGCCTGAATGTACTTGAGCCAAAAGATCGTCGGCAGGTCGCTCTGAATATTGGTCGGTCCGGCGAGTTGGCTGATGAGCTCCTCGAGATCATCGAGGGCCTCGGTATCGTCGGATGCGATCCGAAGTTGGCCCTGGGGAGTGATCTCGATCAGGATGTCCGAACCGAGACGTGGGACCGAACGCTCCGTCGCGGGGGCCCCAGACTCAGCGGTCGTCGCCGTTTCGTTTGGGCCGGCGGGCGCCGGCGCTTGAGTGAGATAGTGGAAGCGTCGAGGGTCAAATCCGGACGCATCGAGGTCGGTCGTCGGCTCCGCGGGTTCTGGATCGAGCGCTTTGGATCGCGGCCGGAACAGTTGCCGTTCGCGAATCCCATTGTCACTCGCTCCGCCGGTGCGACCATTGGGAGTGATCAGGCGGATACGGTTTTCGCGTCCCGTCATCTGCCAATAAAACTGAAGTTGCTGAAGCACGTCCTCGGCTTGTTCGCCGGTGAGGTCCAGCAAACGCACCTTGCCCTTCAGCAAGCCCGAAGTACTCCCGCCATCCAATTGCTCAAGCAGTCGTTCAATCTGAGCGATCTCGTCGGTCGTACCGCGGACCCAGAGTTTTCCGGTCGTGGGATCACCGTCGACGGTCGGCCCGGCGGTGCCCTCCTCGGTGATGCCGAAGTACTTGTTGATCGTGAGCAACGCTTGAGCCGGATCAATGCGACGTAGTTGGAAGACTCGGAAATCATCACCGCTGCCTTCCATCTTCGCGATCACCTCGGTGATCCGCTTTTGAGTGTCCGGCGTCGCCATGGCGATGATCGCGTTGGTGGCCGGATCGATAGCGACGCGCGTGTTCGGTTCGTCTTGAAGCAGCGTTTGCAGCACATCGAAGACGGACGCGATATCGGCAACCCGGATGCTGTGTGTTTGAAAGATGGGGCGGGCCACTTCGGCAGTGTCGTCGGACGAGCCGTCATCGATCGGCTGATCGGCTTTCTCAATCAGGCTTCGAAGGACACTGACTTTCGAAGGCAAGCCGGTCACGTAGATGCGATCCCCGTAGAGCCCGACAGCGATTCGGATGTCCTCGCTCGAATTGGAACCCGGCGAGAATTCGAGCGAG
>JBCBOT010000330.1:0-9226 GCA_039821165.1 Planctomycetota bacterium
TGAGGATTATTCGGAACCTCCGCATCGGGATCTTCCGGATCGACGTTGGGATCGTCGGGATCGGTCTGGCATTCAGGATCGACCTCCGGATCGCATTCACAATCGGGATCGACTTCGGGGTCACAGGGTTCTGGCTTGCATTCCGGGTCGGTCGGATCACAAGGCTCTTCGGGATCGATCTGTCCGCCGCGACCACCTCCGCCTCCGCCACCTCCGCCGAGCGAGATGATGCCAGCACCGAATCCCCCAGCACCGCCAAAGCCGAATCCGCCACCACCAAAACCATCGTTGGGTTCACCGATTGGTCCGCCGCCACCGCAGCCCCGTCCATCGTCATCATCGAAGACGTCGAGGAACAGTACGTAATTGCCGCCCTCTTGATAGGTGTGCTGGCCCGCGATGATTCCAGTGGTTGGCTGTCCTGGACCACCCGGATTCGTGATGATGACTTCCACAAACTCAACGGTGCCATCATCCCAGTCGAGTTCGGCATAGATAATCTCTTGAGTTCCACCGAGACTATCGGTGAACCCAGGATCTTCGAACGTGATGAGCGGTAGGGTCACTGTGTAGCCATCAATTCCCCATTCGCCGTGAATTTCCCAACAGGGCGGCAAGTTGCCGATGGTGAACTGATTCTCGTTGACCGACTCGATACCATCGGCGTCGGTGACCGTTAGCCGAACGGTGTATTCGCCGTTGTCCGCAACGGTGTAATCGAACGCATCCACTGCGCCTGGTTCCTCGAGCACACCGATCGCCTGACTCGAGACCAACCCGGCCGGGGAAATCAATTCCCAGTGGAACGTGTAAGGGCCGTCATTGACTCCCGCAGGGTCCGTGAACTGGCCGGTTGACTGAAGTAGGTCGCCTTCTTGTCCTGTGGATGGTGAAATGGAAGTCACCGATGGGCTGACGTCGCGGGCATAGAAACTTGCTTCGTCGACGGCGATGTGATGCGGCGTGTTATCGGTGATCGTCAGACGCGTCAGGTACGTTCCATCATCAGGAACTGGAATCGCGAAGCCGGGCACCGCGCCCGCAGTACTCTGTGTCCCAGATTCTTCGATCAAGACGTTGCCATCGAAGTCGATCAGTTCCCAAACGTATTCGTAGTCGACCAACTGGAGGACTTCATCCGTGATGTTCCCATGGATCGTGAACAGGTCGCCTTCCTTCAAGCCACTGTCGGAAGGCATCACGATTTCAACCTCGGGATCGGGGTCGGCGTCGTATCCGACTCCGCCATCATCATCGGTCACCAAATGAACTTGAAAGAGTTCATGGTCTTCGCTCGCATAGGTGTAGCTTCCGATGATGTAACCTGTCGTCGGCCCGGTGTCCCCTGGTTGCCGTTCGTCGTAGACGATGATTGCTTCGGTGGGGTCCGTGCCATCTCCCCAGTCGATCCAGGCTTGAATGGTCTCCTGTGTTCCGCCCGCAGGGTCGCTGAAACCCGGATCCCAAAATCGGATCGGGGGCAACGTGACGGTGAGGCCGTCATAGGTCGGATTGTCGAGGACGTCGTAACTCGGCGCTTCGTTCTCGCCGACGATGGTGGTCTCGCGGGTCACGGAGTTGCCCGCCGCATCCTGGACGGTGAGCCGCAACGTGTAGTCGCCGTTGTCCGGCAGCACGAGTCCCGACGAATCGATCGGACCAGGCTCCGTGATCGTGCCCTGTTCGCTGACCGAGACACCTCCACTCGGCGAGATCAACTCCCACTGGTACGAGAAGGGCCCATCGGCGGCGCCCGCTGGATCTGTGATGGTCACCGTCGCCTCAATCGCGCTGCCTTCCGGTGACGTGGCCGGTGCGCTAATGTCAAACGATGCTGGGACATCTGCGACATCAACCGTCGCTTCGTCGATCGATTCGTGGTAGCCAGTGATGTCGTTGATCGTCAACCGAATCGTGTAGAGACCGTCGTTCGGAAAAGCAAAGACAAAGTCGGGGACTGGGCCGGCCGGCGACACCGAACCTTGCTGCTGAGAAACGACTGCTCCGTCCGGCGCAATCGCCTCCCATTGGAATTGATACGGGATGAGCTGCGGGCCTTCATCGGTAATGAAACCGCTGGCCGTAAACAGCGCGCCTTCTTCGGACGTGTCGGTCGCGAGCGCGACGTTAGCAACCGGATCCGGGTCCGCGTCAAACCCAACGCCTCCATCATCGTCCGTGACAAGATGAATCCGGTACGGTGGAATCTCCGGCGTCGCATACGTGTGAGTTCCAACGATTCGTCCCGTCGTCGGCCCTGTCTCACTCGGGTCCCGCACGTCATACACGACTTGAACCTCTTCGACCGGCGAACCATCTCCCCAGTCGATCCAAGCTCGGATTGTCTCTTCGGTGCCGCCCGATGGATCGGTGAATCCTGGGTCGGAAACCACAATCGGAGGCAAGGTCAGAGTTTGGCCATCGATTTCGGCGGGACCTTGAATGTCATAAGAGGGAGGTAAGTTCAGTGCCTCAAATGCGATCTCCGTCACGGCCTCCACGTTTCGAATGTCGGTGACCGTTAGCCGAATCGTGTAGATGCCGTTGTCAGGCACCGTGAAGTCGAACGGCGTGACAACACCGGGCGTCGGACGGGTTCCCGTTGACTCGGTCACGATGCCCCCGTTCGATGACACCAAGCTCCAGACGTAATTGAACGGCCCGTCCTCGGCACCCGCGGGATCATCAAACGCGCCGGGTATCTGAAGTGTTGTGCCTTCGTTGATCTGGAATAGCGGAGTCGATTCTCCTTCGGGCTGAGACTCCAGTGGCAACGAACTCTTACCGCTCTTCCACAGTGGGGATAACGCTTGCAATGTCGCGCCGCTGAGTGCCACGTTGCCGGACGACGCAACCACTCGGGCCCCAAAAATCGACTCGCCTTCACCGCCTGTCGCGAAAGCCGGAAGTCCGATCGTGGGTGATGGAGGCGTGTCATCGATCGTGACCTGTCGCGTCACTGAGTCCGTGGCGCCAAAACTATCGGTCACCGTCAGAGTGACAGCGTAGGTTCCGTCATTGGCGTAGGCATGAACGGGTGTTTGACCGGCGCCGGAAGTCCCGTCGCCAAAATCCCAGTGGTACGTAAACAGGTTGCGATCACCATCGGGATCCGTGCTCGCACCACCGTCAAACTGCACGGGAAAGCCTTCCGCCGGAGTCTCTGCGTTGTGCGTGAACGCCGCCACGGGTGGCAAATTGATGACCGAAACACTACGAGTCGCCGACGACGAAGCATTGTCCAAAGGCGTGTCGGAGTCGTTGTCCGTCGCCGTGACGACCAAAGTAAAAACGCCAAGGCCGAACGAATCAAAGTTGAACGCCGACGCATTCGTTGACGCCGATGAATAGATCGGATTGGAGTTGCCTTCTCGAAAGACCTCGATCGTGGCTGCGCTGACCCCGGACGGATCACTGAATGACCAACTAAAGAATTGGTCGTCACCGTGATTCTCTTCGCCTGCTGAGCCGCCCAGCACGATGGCAGGCCCCTCGGAGTCATCGTCGATGATCTCAAAACTGTGGCTCAGCAATGTTGTGACTTCATCGATCGGTCGATCCGCGTCGGTGTCCGTTGACTGGAACTCGATCCGATAGATGTCCGCCGCTAAACCATTAAGATCGATCTCGCCGACGTCCACACCACTCTCATCAGTCAGCACGACCTCGCTGTCTGATTCTCGGATGACTTGGATGGATCGACTCGCGATTCCTGAATCAACATCCTCGATCGCGTAGCGAAGCACATTGTCTTCGCTGTCCAGTTGATCGTTGGCACCCAGCACCGTGATCGCGGGACCATCAATGTCATCATCCCAGATCGTGAACGAGAATGTCGTCTGCGACGAAAGTCCGGTGCGATCTTCGGCATCGACCGTTAACACGTAGTCACCGAGTCCGTGTGGCAAGAGATCCACGGACAAAGACGTTTCACCAGAACTGGCGATCACGGCGCCATCGAGAGTGAGAATCGATCTTGCATTCGCAATACCGTTGGGTGCAACGGTGCCTTCAGGATCAATGATGGTCCAGGAGATGTCCCAAAGGCTTGGGTCCGAATCTAGGATGTCGCCTTCCGGGCCGTTGTAGATCACAACGGGGGCTTCGTTGATGTCGGCGACTTGAACTTCCAGTGTTGCTTCGCCGCTTTCGCCGTTGGGATGTGTCGCACGAATCGTCAGCGGATACGATGCGTCATCTTCGAAGTCCAACGGTGCTCGCGTCCGAAGTTCATTGCCGACGATTTCAAAGAGTGGATGACCAGGATTGCCTTCGCTGTCGATGAGTTGAAAGCTGAGCGACGTATCGGGGTCTTCTGGGTCAAAGGCGGAGATCGTTCCGACCAATGTTCCCGCTGGTGCGTTCTCTGGGACCGAGTCGGACGAGAGCGAAAAATCACCCGGCGGTTCGTTGACGTTCGTGATTTCTACGTTCGCGATGCCGGTCCACGTACGGCTGGGATCAACAACTAGTGTTGCCGTGATCGTCACCGTGCCAGAGTCGCGAGCCTCGGCGTCCAGCAGTGCCGGGTCCGCAACCGTGATGACACCCTGATCATCAATCGCAAAGGCACTCGAAAGGTCTCCGTCGGTGATCCCAAACGTGATGCCCGTGGTGTCGGTACCCGAACTGACGCTACCCACAATCGTGCCGAGAGGACTGTCCTCGGGGACTGACAGATTGGCTTCCGCCAAGACCGGTTGTGGCTCGATGACGTCAAGCGAAAGGGTCTCCGTCCCCGTCGATCCCTCCGAACCAATGATGCGAAGCGAGACTTGGTAATCGCCAACCACTTCGGGCGTGAAATCAAGTGGTTCGACACCACTCTCGCCAAGCGTCTCAGTTTCGCGCAGCAGTGTTTGCCCATCGGGCGTCAAAACAGTCCATTCGTATTGGTAACTTGGATCGGGCCGACCGGGGTGAGTGAAAGACCCCGAGAACTGGACGGGCGAGAACTGATTTGCTGTCGCTGGCCCGTCGGCAGCCACTGCGAGAACTGGATCGCCGCGGCGCAACCGAATAGTCGTCTCGACATCCGTGTCGCCATTGACAAGACGGAATACTAATAGTGCGTCAGTGCCTGCGGTCAGTCCACTTATGTCCAAATTGACTTGGCCGGCATCGCCGAACACTTCGTGAGACGCGTTGGTCCCGAAAGCCGCCCCCAAACCCTCCGTGACGTTGAAAGCAGAATCGCGACCGGCCGTGTCGAAGACAGGGGTCAGCGAGTCGCCATTTTCATCGAGCAGGGCGAATTCGAACGCATCTCGAACCGAATCCGTTGCCGTCGGGTCAAACGCGAGCGAGGTGTATTCAAACGAGAGAGTTCCAGGGTTCTCAGGAATCGTCAGCGAGTAGCGCAAATCCACGAGTGCAGAATCGCCCTCTCTGAGGACAACCTCACCACCCTCCACGGTGACACCGCCTTTTGCACCGCTCGAGCCACCGCTTTCGCGAACTTCCCATCCGTCGAGCGATGCATCCATCAAGTATGCGACTTCAACGTCGGTTGTTGATGTTGGGTTTGAACTGGTTTCGGTATCGCCACCCCCGTCCCCCGTGGACTCACCCTCTGCCGACGACTCGGCTTGCAGGTTGTTGCCGCCTCCTCCACCTCCACCATCCGCCCCGCTTGAAAGGCGAATGTTCATCGATGTGCCGGAGTCCACGGCCCCACTCTTCGATTTCGGACTGATCGCCCCCGTTGCCGTCGGGTCGCCGCCACCGATATCCAGACCGCTGGGTACCTTGTCTTCCAGCACCGATGCCGAAACGTTGTCGGAGTATTCCGCCGCTGCAGGCAATTGCGGATCGGAACTCAGTAGAGAGAGACCGGTATCAAATGAACCAACGACGATCGGCGCATAGCGTTTCCCGATCGAGCCTGGGTCTTCTGGGCGAATGAGAAACGAATCGTTGCTCGTTGCAACCGACATCGGACTGTCAAACCGCACTGGCTGACTTGATGCGATCCCTTCACTCAACCAAGGTTCTCTCAGACTAATGCCTGCTTCAGATTTTTCGGAGACATCCTCGCCCGGTGAGCCGAGCGGTTGATCGAGATCGTTCGAGCGAAGTAGTTCGTTGAGCGCGTCACCGGCCGTCAACTCGGCGCCGACAATGAACGTCGCGCTTGTTCGTGCCTCGAGCGTTTCGAATCGCATTCGATTGCGTTCAAGTTGCTTCGAGCGGTGTGGCCGACGCTTGACCTCGTAACCAAGTTTTCGAAACGTCGTCGTCCACGACCAGATGGGCTTCTTCATGATGTCGGTTCTCTGACACGAGTCTTTTCGCGCAGAAATCGACGGATATGCATTGCGCTGTCGCACGCGCCCCGCCCTCGATCCCTGCGACCATCACAACCCGTTGTAACGAGTCCAAACAAGGCAGGAAGTCTGGGGGCTTCCGGTGCATCGAGAGCCAGCTACTTCGTTTGGAAGGAAATCCGACACCGTTTTGATGACGTTCACTTGTGAACAAACGAGAACCGAAACCGCAAAAACCACTCGTTAAGTGGGTTGATCGACCTCACCAAAAGAAGTGCATTTGATTTGCGAACTGCTATCGATCGGTTTAGAAACGATGAAGTGAGCGAAGGAGCAACGGCAAAAGAAAAAGAACAGCATTCATCAAAACTTAAGGAACTTCTTGCGCGCACGATCAACTCGGCTAAGAAAACAAGGCCTTGAAGACCAAGTAGGCCGCGCGTCCCGGCGACTAGATAGCACCGACGTTTGCGCACAGCCAGTTGTCGTGAGCACGTCAATTCATTCGACGTGCCTGGCTTTCGGGCTGTCGCATGGCTAACGAAGCGGACCATCTATGCGACGTGGATCGGCACGCCAAGTATCCAACATGCAGGTGCACGCGGATGGTGAGCGGGCCATCAAACAACTCTGTTCCAAGACTCAAGCAGGGATAAGAGCACCGTCAATTCGTTCCGGGATCATGCATCGCCGGCTCTCATTTCGAAAACTCAAAGGACTTCATCGGCGGAGTCATGAGTTGTTGCGTCGTTGGTTGAATCGAGTCAACGACGTTGATTGCCGCCGGACCGACTGCCGCCTTGGCGTCCTCGGCCTCCGCCTCCGGGAAAGTGACTTCGCCCATTGACCATGCCAGCGGTTCGATCCTGCTCAAGCCAGACCGTGAATTCTTGCTGCGCTGGTTTGCACCAGCCTTTATCCTTGTTGCAGGCGAAGTACTGAATCTCGACTTTGATCGGCTTGCCCGGTTCCCAGTTCTCGACATCGATCAAGAACTCGCGGGGCTCCGTATCCGATTCGACGCTCAGCTTTTCGGCTTCCGCCATCGCGGGCGTAAACGTCACTCCCTCTGCGGTGATGCGATACTTCGGAGGCGTGGCGAGGTTGTTCCATGCTGCCCCGAGCACCGGATCTTGCCGGAACCCGAGATACAACTTTCCGGAGCCTGTCCGCAACAACTGCTGGTCGGCTTCTGGACGCAGTTTGACGTAGCGATTGGACTGACCAAAGTCGCGAGACATCAACGCTCCGACATCCAGGACTTCGCCTCCGGCGGCAACTTTCAGCGGCGCGGCAATCCCTTCGAGAGTCTTTCGATCGATCAACATGTCGGCGGGGGAGGTTCGATGCGATCCGAACTTGGGAAGGTTCAGCTCGGCAACCGTTGTGGTCTTCTCAGACGGACCAACCAAGTCTTCCAACCATTCCCGCAGGCTCGACCCGCGTCCCCAGGAAGCACGATGAACGATCGTTCCATCGTGGTCGAAGACAAACTGAGAATTGGGCGTCATCGCAAAGTGCGACTTGATCTCATTGTCCATGGTGTCGGCGAGCCAAGGAATCTTTGTCTGAAGCAACTCCTCGGCGTGCTCAATTTGAGCGAACCGTTCTTGAATCGAAGTTGGTTGAACGTAGCCCCAGTTTTCCGGGTGGGTGAGCGATTGGAACAGGAAGTAGAACTGGACGCCTTTGTCGCGATAGTCCGCCGCAAATGCTTCGATTTCGGGATATGAATTGCGATACTCAGGACAGGTCAGGCATCCACTCACGATCACCGTGTACTTTGCATCGAAGATGCTGTTCACGGAGACCAGTTGGCGATCCACGTTGTAGAGCTTCAATGAATCGGGAAGCGCCGCACCCACAGGGAACTTCTCATTAAACTCGATATCGCGAGGCCGGACGTTGTCGCGCGGACGGCTTCGTTGTCCGCTGCGGGCCGCTTGACCGCCTCGCTGTCCGCCACCACGTTGCCCACCTCGCTGTCCGCCGAAACCTTGGCCGCCATGTCCACCACGTCGCTGACCGGGACTCATCTCGCCGCGTGGTTGGTTTCCGCCCTGGCCTGTTCGGCCTTGCGTTGGAGCGTTCACCGGCTCGCCGCCTTCGGGGTTCAGCTTGTTCCGGCGAAACGCTGACGCCATCACGAGCAGCTCCTTTTCGTTGAGCGAGCCATTCTCGTCCGCGTCGGCATTTTCAAACGCAGAGTGCATGTGCGGGGGCAGTTCGTCAATTGAAAGCGCGCCGTCTTTGTTCGAGTCAAGCGATCGAAGCTGCGAAGCAAACGCTGCGTCGGCCTGGGCCGGGTCGCCGCCACGACCACCCCCGCCACCAGGGCGTCCACCGCTGGGTTGTCCGCCAGGTTGTCCGCCGGGCCTGCCCATTCCACGACCGTTTGGTCCACCGGAGCCTCGCTGTCCGTTTGCCGGCGAGCCGGCCTGAGCCCCGCCAAATCGTAGTTCGTCTCCTCCAATTTTTCCGTCTTGGTTCTTATCTAGCTTCATGAGTGCTTCGGCAGCGTTCTTGATTTCGAAAGCTGAGAGTTGCCCATCTTTATCAGCATCAAAAATCGCGACCCAGGGTGGCTGTTGCCCTCCCTGCATACCGCCAGGACGCCCGCCTCCCGATCTGTCTTGGCCACGTCCTCCCTGCTGCCCCATTCCGCCGGCGCGACCTCCGCCGGGTCTGCTCGGCCCTTGCGCATTAACCATTGAGTCACAGGCGATCAATGAAAAGACAAGTAGCGGGACAAACAGAACTGCGCGTTGCATGACGATCACTTGATGGAGGGTGGTTTTGAGGGTTCCCTAGGCACGTAAACCCCAGCACACGGCACTATCAACCGCCCGAGCGAAAATTTTTTTTGCCGGCCGATCAGGCAGGGCGGTAGCTACTCAAACTGAGCGGTTTCCTAAAACGAAAGGGTGTTGGGCTGTGAAGGCTCGCTTTTTTCTTCACCC
>JBCBOT010000331.1:0-9201 GCA_039821165.1 Planctomycetota bacterium
CGAGCGCGGTGATTGCAATACAAAGGGCGACGCATCGACCGGTGAAGTGTCGCGATTTCCGCAGATCCGATGAGATCGATCGCATATTGTTCCTGGGCAAAAGAAGCAGCGAAGCGACGTCCGCTCGACGTCGCGGTTCCACTATACCGAGCCAGACGCGCGCAGCGTGAGCAACGATAATTCGGGACGGCAATTGATTCGCAGCAGATGAACGCCTCCGACGCCACGTGTGACATGCATTGTGGTGGGCGGCTTGAAGAAGTCGCCGGAGGCATAGCGACTCCCATGGAAGCTTGGACTGAGGATTGGACCCGCGACGGGCAATCGTCCCTGTCCTCCGTGGGTGTGTCCGGCGAGCATTAATTGGACACCATGGGTCCGCGCCCACCCGAGTTGATCGGGGCTGTGGCTGAGGAGCAAACGGAACCGATCGCTGGCGGCGGCTTCGATCGGAGGTCGATCAAACCAGGGGTATTCGTTCCCGATGAGTTCGCACTCGACACCCGCCAACGAGTGCTTAAGCACTTGGCTGCCCAGGTCAATCCAACCGGCGTTATCCATTGCTTGACGGGTTTCCCAGGAGTCGACCACTCGGGTGTCGTGATTGCCGAGAATAAAGAAACATCCGTCGGGTGCTTCCGCGGGTGAAAAGATATCGATGAGCCAGTCAATGCACGGTTGCTTGTCGATGATGTCACCGGTGAGGGCGATCAGATCAGGGCGTGCGGCCGTCGCCTGTTGCATCACGAACTTGGCGTAGTCGGCGTGGACTTCCCCCGTCAAATGGACATCGCTGACGTGAGCGATTCGATAGCCGTCGAGTTCTTTGGGGAGCCCAACGACGGGGAGTTCGATTTCTTCGACGGAGAGTTCGAGCAATTGATTGAACGGCAGACGTGACTCCCATTTCGCTTTGGTCGTTAGCGGGAGTGTTGTGGACACGGATTTCGCAACATCGACCACTCTGACCTGGCGCGGCGCGTGCACCCATTCCACACGAAAGATCGGTCTCCAAACGAGCCAGGGAATCCCGAGCAGGATCCAACTGGAAAGGCAGATCCAACCGTAGCCTTGCGTCCAGATCGAGACTGCTTGCCACGAGTCGCTTTGCCCGCTGATCACGTCGTAAAGCGGTTTCGCATCAAGCCACAAGACGACGAGCGGAATGAGGATCGTCGTCGCGAGAAAGAACTTGACGAATGACTTGACCAGTTTACGCGGCCAACCGAAACCGTTGACACGGTTGTAGAGCGCGATGTGCAAGCCACCGTGACCGACCAACGACATCAAGACGATCGACCAAGTCAAGACTCCGCTCATGTGTGATCGTCGGCAAGTGATTTCGGAGTGACGTAGTGCTCCAATTCGACTCGCGTTCGCTTGTTGAGCTCAGCGAGCGGGCTTTCGTCCGCTTCGCCGTTCACTTTGAAGATGGCGAGGGCCGCGGTCGGCATTGGGAGCATCGCGCCGGAGAGAGTGGAAGCGAGCATCGCGATGCCGGGATTGTGTGCGAGTAACAAGACGCTCGCGGCATTGGCATGTTCGCTTCGCGTCGTCCAGAGCAAGGCTTCGGCGGAGGCCAAGTAGAGGTTTTGGGAATAGACGACTTTGGGAGGTGTCGGCCAAGTGTCAAGCATCAACTCCACCGTCTCACGCGTTCTTGCGGACGACGAACTGAGAATCAGCTCCGGCACCAGTTCGTGTTCGGCAAGCCATCGGGCCATGACGGGTGAGTCTCGTCGCCCGCGTTTGGCGAGGATGCGATCATGATCGGCGAGCGAGGGATCGTCGTGATCGCTCTTGGCGTGTCGCATCAGGATCAGACGGTGTTGCATAGGATCACGTGGGGATTCGCTCGGCCTTGGGCGGGGGTATCATGCAGTCGGTGCGTTTGCCAAGCGGAACAGGGCCGCATTACGTGGACAAGGTACATCATGAAATTCAAATTGCATCCGACAAGCTTGTTCGTTTTCTGGGGCGTCTTCATCCTTACCGATTGCATTTCGCGGGCGGACGATTGGCCAGGGTGGATGGGGACGTCACGTGACGGAGTTTACCGGGAAAGCGGGGTCGTCGACGAGATCCCGAAGCAGGGTCTTCCCATCAAGTGGCGTGTGCCCATCAACGCAGGCTACGCGGGACCCGCGGTCGCCGCGGGCAAGGTGTTTTTGTTTGACTATGAAAAAACCGCAGGTGAAGAGTTCAATAATCCAGGACAGCGTGCGGAACTTCAAGGATTCGAACGCTTGATCGTCTTGGATGCCGCGACCGGCGAAGAGGTCTGGAGCCATCGCTACGAGCGTCCATACAAGATTAGCTACCCATCCGGGCCTCGCTGCACGCCAACCGTTGACGGGGAGCATGTCTACATCCTTGGTGCGGAAGGCGATTTTCGTTGCCTGACGGTTGCTGCCGGCGATCTTGTTTGGAAACGACAGCTCGCCGATGAATTCAAAGCCGAAGTCCCGATTTGGGGCTTCTCTGCACATCCTCTGGTGCATGGCGATCTGATCTACACGATGGTCGGTGGCGACGGTCAAGGCATCGTGGCGTTTGACAAACGCACCGGCGAGGTTGCTTGGAAGGCTCTTGATGTGAAGGCCGGCTATTGTGCGCCGACCCTCGTTAAGGCCGGAGGAGTGGAGCAATTGATCGTGTTTCATCCCCAGGGCGTTCAAGCACTGAATCCGCTCACGGGCGAGTCGTACTGGGATGTGCCCGTCGCACCCTCTTACGAGATGTCGGTCGCAATTCCGGTCGTTGATGGCGATCGCATGTACGTCAGCTCGATTCACACCGAGGCGGTGATGCTCGAACTGGGACGTGATACGCCGACCGCAAAAGAACTGTGGCGCGGCGAGCCCAAGAATGCGGTGCACTGCAGCAATGCGGCCCCAATGTTTGTGGATGGTGTCGTCTACGGGACGGATTGTTTGCAGGGTTCGTTGATCGCGGTGCAAGGCGACACCGGCGACCGACTCTGGGAGACGTTCGAGGCGACGAAGCCGGGCGAAAAACGTTTTGCGAAACACGGCACGGCGTTCATCACTCGACTCGGTGAAAGCAATCGCTACTACCTGATGAGCGAGACAGGCGAGTTGATCGCGGCCGAGCTGACTGAGAACGGATTTTCTGAGCGTGGCCGGATGGCCGTCGTTGAGCCAACGAACGAATCGTTCGGACGCCCTGTCGTGTGGAGCCATCCTGCGTACGCGAATCAGACCGCATACATTCGCAACGACAAGGAACTCGTGGCGGTCGATTTGGCTAAATGAGGAATCGCCCGTGATGCAACGAAAAACGCCCCGCGGTTGCGGGGCGTTTCGGAATTCGATCGGCTCGTGGCGATTACCACATGTACTCTGCACCGACAGTGAAGCCTTGTAGGACCAAGCTGTCGTATTGAACGCCAGGCAGCACGAGCGGGTTGCCGACGGTGGGCAGTTGTGTCGCCGGATCAATACCGCCGTAGGAGATGTCGTCGATCGCCAGGGCGTAGTACGACGATCGCACTGTCAACGAATGCGTCATGCGGTAGATGAGCTTGACTTCGAAGTCGTGCATCAAGGTGCCACGCTTTTCACCGTTCTCTGCCGAGACACTGAGGTTGGTGAAGTTACCGCCACCTACCGGGATCGAGTTGGCAGTGATCGTGGTGCGACGGTCGGTGTCGTTCTGCATCCAAGCGGTCTTGGAGCCGAATCCGAGCGACACGCCCGGGCGAACGTTCCACCAGAAGTCAAAGCCGGCTTGAGGCCCGAACAGCTTGTTGTCCGCTTGGGTGTCACTGATGAAGAACGTCGGTCGGTTACCGGCACCGGTGTTGATGTCCAAACCGCGGGTTCGGTAGATCAAATCGTCGTCGTACCGGATGGCTCGCAATCCGACCAACCATGAAGATTGGAAGGTGCACTGCGGAGACACGGTTCGCTGACGGTAGTTCAGTTCGGTCGAATGGAAGACGGCGGTGCTTTGAAGGCTCTGCACGACTGAACTGTCGGTGTCGTCAAAGCCACCAACCGGTGCCGTACCGAATCCACTGATAAAGGAGAACAGGTCGGCTCCGTTCGAGGTCACGCTCGCCGAGTCATCCCATTCGTTGGAGCCCATGTAGGTCAGCTCAAGGTTCCCGCCGGGGCCGAAGATGAAGGCCCCCGAGATCCGAACGCCGCCCTCAAGCGAGCTCGAGATGTCTCCGAGGCTCAGAACAGGGACGGCACCCACACCGGAGCCCTGCGTCGTGATCACTCCGGGAGCGGCACCGCGTACTTGGCGATCCAAGACCAAGGCCTCCACGCTCAGATCGTACCACCGCTGTGAGCAGAGTTTTGATCCCTCGTAGGGCCCGAGAGAACCGAACAAGCCCGCGATGGGGCCTCCGGCGTACCCGAGAAGTTCCTGGCAAGCCGAGCACTGACCGCCTCGAAGTTTTCCAAGCACACCGCCGCATCCGAGGATGCCGCAGTTGCCGCATTCCATTCCGTTGCAACTCATTCCGGGGCCGCATCCCATACCGGGACCGCATCCCATCATGCCATCACACGAAGGGTCGACGTCACAACCCGGAGATGCGTAACCGACCTGCATCATGTGCGAGTGAATCGGAAGCATCCCGGCGGGTGTCACGTAGCCACTGCCTTCCATGTCGTAGTCGGCAAGTGCAACTTGTGCTGACGCGTCCGTACCGCACATGGCGGCGACGAGCCCGAAGGCCAGTCCCGCGATATGGGATCGAACGCGCCCGGTCCTCAATTGGTGGTATGTACGGTTGGCCATGTTTCGAATCATTTGATGCATCGCAAACGTCTCCGCGGTCACAGCCGCCATGCTGTTTGAGCCTTGCTGGCCGGAGTGAAACCGACTCAAGCCAGTCGATGTGGAACGCCGCGACTGGCCGTTCACGTCGAGCTCTAAATTTCGTAGTGAAGCAATTCCCCGCTGCGGATCGGGCTCGACCCCGCCGTGACACGGAGGGGGTGCGCGACCGATAGCTCACGAAATATCGCTTCAGGCGGACTTATCGGCACAAACCGACTCGGTGGTTTGGTTAATTCCGCTAGAACAGCTCAGGAAAAAGCAGGCGATCTCAACTTTGGTGCGGAAAGCGGAAGTTTTTCGGGCTTCGAAGCCGACGCCTATTAGCCGGGGTTTGCCAGCGACGAGCCGAGCATCAACAATAGAGTGGTACGAACCTGGATGGGCGTGGACGTTAGGTGGGCTTTCGAAATGAATTCTGGTCGAGCCAGCAATCTTGAGAACAGCGACACCGGGGGAGCTTCCTCCGCGGGCCCGCCCAATGACACCGAGACGGTTGCATCGTTGGTGCAACGTTTAGGTCAACCACCACGGGACTTGATAGACCATCTGTGCGAACAGTTTCGGAAAACGTGTGTCGACGTTCAGGGTTTGAAGCCGAGTCGCCTTCCCCGAACGGACCTCCAGGCTTGGTGTTTGGACGGCGACGGGAAATTGCTTCCTACCGATGCGGAGGACTCGTTCACGTCGGTGTTGGAGTCAAACGATCCTCCGGGTACCGAGCAGTTGGTGGCTGAATTCCGGACGCAACTTCGCCGCCCACGGGCATCGCAATCCGGAAAGCGAACCGCGTTGCCTGATGACCTTCCGGAATCGGATTCGGTGGTTCTCGAAGCGGAGCACTCGGACGCGGAACAGGAACGTCGCGACAAGATAGCGGAGATGTTGACGAGTTCCCTCATCGATCGCTTCGGTGCTGACGTGGTGGAGGAACCGGTTGAAGTTGAGTTGCCCAGCAAAAAATTGCAGGCGATCCAACCCGACCGTCGCTTCAATTGGAACATGGTTCTTGGAGTCGGTACGGCGGCCGCGATCCTGGGAATGGTCTACACCGGTTACCACCTCACGATGCTGCGTGAAACTCGCGTCGCCGGCACGCCCGCCGAGAGTGTGGTGCCCGCGTCGGCGAATCCGAGTACGGGGGCAGACAAGGATTGGCGTAATCCCGAGGTCGGCGACGTCGAACCCTTGCCACCGTCTTCGACCAGCGTGTTTTCGTCGGACAAAGAACGCTCCGCTCCGCTGGACGCATTGGAAACGCTGGAGTCACTGAATGGCAATTCAGGAGGGTCGACGCGCAAAAGCCGCTCGAAAGAGTCGATTGATTTGTTGGTCGACCCTTCAAGTTTGCTCGCCGTTGATTTGCCGAGCGGCGTGGTGATGCCGAAGGGAGATGGAAACGAAAAGGTCAAGGAGAAGCCACGGCAGGAGTCGCAGGGGAGTCGTGAAGCTCCCGCGACAGCAAAGACCGGAACGCTAAAGGAAGTTCTTGGTGACGGTGAATCTTCCTCGGTACCGGATTCTCCACAGCGAATTCGAGCGGCGGACGTTCAGTTCGTGGCCTTGCCCCGATCGCTCGATTCCAGCCAACTCGCGAAAGTTCCGGGGGCTGCTGCCGACTTCGAGAGCATCGTGTTCCCGATTGATGTCCCCGTTCGGCTCTCGCGACCGGATGACGAACAAGCGCCCTTGATGCTTGTTAGTCTGTCAGACCAAAAGAACCTCGCGGAGATCATTACGAAAGACGGGGGTTCCAAGTTTGCATGGACAGATTTTGCAAAAGCCGACTCCGCTTCCAAGCAGATACAGCACGGCAAGATCACCAAGTCGGATGGCGGAACCATCTTTATGCGGCCAGCGATCGAAGCCGATCCGATGAAGCTTCTGCTGGGTGTCCGCGACTCGCATCCGTCATGGGACATCGGTTGGCCGATCTTGCCCAAAGTCTCGAGATTGGAAGTCGACATCCTTGCGCCGGAGGATGTCGAGTACGCGTGGGTCGAACCAGTCGATCCGACGAAACCGAGACGATGCCGAGCGGTGGCGGTTCTCACGCCTCCCGACGGAGAAAGCGTCGCGATTGCGGTTCAGTTCAATATCCGTTGTGGTTCGAAACTGTCTTGCCATTTGAAGTACGCAGCGCGGCTGGATCCGAGCCAACCATGGCAACCATTAACGAAGTCCGGCCTCAATCAGATCAGTCGATCGATCGTGTCGCAGCAACACTCGATGGCGACGAGACGGGCAACGTTTGAGCAGTTCTACTCGAACGCGGACTCCATGCAGCGTCGACTCATGCGTCGAAAGCAAGAAGAGATGGAACGCGCCGCGGAGCAAATCGATGCGACGGCGAAACGGATTGAACTCCTAAGATCGTTAGCGGCGAACTTGGAGGATCGTGTGCAGGTCTCGTTCCGATTGTTTGTTCAGTGGCCCGACGGACAGCAACAAACCATTCTGCAAACTGCCTCTCCGACGAAGACGGAGGGCTGAGCCCATTGGGCTCCCAGGCGATTGGTTCAAGCGGGTATGCGTCGTGCTTTTTCCAATTGAACGTTAGGGTGAAACCAGACGCTCGCGCCGTTCAGCTAACAATTTCTGCGGTAGGGGCGCGAGCCCTCCGGTGCGTCAACCCGAGAACTGAATTGGAGCGAAGCACTAGTCGTGTGCGTCGACTATTGAATCTGAGTCTTCGCTTCGCCGGATGCAAATCGGATCGGGGATGATGAACCGTCGGGCGCCGGCAGTGTGGGCGTTGCCCCGGGGGCCGCACTCTCGATTGCCGCGATCCACTGCTTTGGATCGCTACCGTAGTCTTCGCCCATTACGTCTCTCAAGCTATTCATCGCGAGGTTGAGGGTGGCGGGATCCTGGTCTCTCAGGACGATCTTCAGTGAACCCATTGGAATCTCGCCAGGATGATTTCCGATCGCACTGATCGCCGCGTGTTTCACATCTTGATCTCCCGTTGACCCGATTTTTCCCGCGAGCAACTGCGCGGCTTCGGGTTCTTTGCGAACACCGAGTGCGTGGCATGCTTCCATTTGGACCTTGATGTTCTCGTCATCCAAACCTTTCTTGATGACAGCCAAAGCGTTGTCGGTTTGAGTACGACTGGCGGCAAGGACCGCGAGGCGTCTCATTTCCGGGCTTGGGTCGTTGTTCACAATCCTTCCGAGGTGGGTTCCCCAGAACTGCTGATCGTTCTGCTCCATGTTGCCAATCTTGCGAGACAACGAGAGAAGCTGGTTACGACGTTCGTGGTCGGTGACCCCCAAGTTTCGATCCTGTTTCCATTCCCTCATGGCAAAGTAAGGGTTGGCGTGCTTGAGGGCGTACAACGGACCGTCTTGGCATCCGCTCACGCAGGCGAGCAGCAGAGCGGTCAGTGTGATCGTTCGGATCGAAGCGATGGTCATCGGGTGTTATTCGAGCGGCGGGGAAAGCGTTTCGCGAGCGAGCGCCGTTTTGACCCGGCGGAACTAACAAACTCGGGCATCGTTCGCCAAGATCATTTCGCCTGACGGGTGACCAACTCGTCGGGTCGATCAATCCAGGCTCGCAACGGAAACCGAAGCGTGTTTGCCGCGAATTTGCCGAACGAGCGCGTGTTGGTCCACCAACCCGGCGGCAGGTTGCCTCCGGATTCGCCGAGTCGCTCGAGTGGTGCATCCTCAAAATACAGGTGTCTGCGGAGATACGGCGTCGTTGTGCGTGGCAAATCCTCGCCGTAGTGTTCCGTCCCTGTGATCCGTCTGGATGCCGTGAAACCTTGCTGTGAAACGCGGGATTCCTTTGCGCGGTTCGGGGGCTGTTCGGCAGTTGATGAGAGTCCTGAGACACGAACGTTGCTGATGGGGGTGCGCAAACGCGCGAGCTGCTCTTGCATGGCTTGCTGACGACGACTTGCGGCACTGAGCGGTGCCTGTTTCGGCGCGGTGCGCGTCACCGGAGAAGTTTGCGTTGGAGGTCCCACATCGGGAAGCGACAGATCTTCGACGTCTTCGACTTGGATTGTCATAAGTGACCGTCCCGTTTGCGGCGTGGTCGCTTGGTAGCGCGACGATTCGGGCGGACTCCAGGATCGACGCGGTTCGGAAAGCTTCAATGGGTCGGATGACTTCAGCTCGACGGTGGGCTTGAGTTCAAGACGGGTGCTCGGTTGCGGCACCGCCTTTGGCAACGCCGGCTTCGCTGCAGCTTTTTCTTCGATGTCTTCGACCTGAACTGTGGTCATTGAACTGCCGTCTGGCGGCAGGAGACGCAGCGTCGTTTGCCCGTGGGTCGTGGTCGGTATCAGCAGCGAACCGAAAACCAAAACGCGGAGTGCAAGCATCATCGATTGGACTGGGGCATCAGGGACCGGCAAGTAAACGGCGCAGCTTG
>JBCBOT010000332.1:0-9196 GCA_039821165.1 Planctomycetota bacterium
ATGCAGTACCGTACGATCCCGGTCGTGATGCTCACCACCACTGGATCGAACGAAGAGATCACCGAAGCGGTCGAAGCCGGAGCGGACGAGTTCCTCAGCAAGCCGATCAACCGTGCCGAGTTAAAGGTTCGATTGCGTTCGATCACGAAACTACACAAAGGGAACGCCGAGTTGATCGGCGCCGAGAGTGTCGCACTCGCGTTGGCTCGTGCTGTCGCAAGCAAGGACGGCTATAGCAGCGGCCACGTCGAGCAGGCCGCGAACTTCGCTGTGTCGTTCGGAAAAGAACTCGGTCTCGATGCGGGTCAGCTTAAGATCCTCCGTTACGGAGCCATCCTGCACAACGTCGGCAAGATCGCGATCCCCGACTCCATCTTGGAAAAGACGGGCCCGCTTTCGCCTCGCGAACGTGCTTTGTTCCACCAGCATCCGCGCGTCGGATGTGACATTTGCGCACCGCTCAAGCCACTCTCGCCGGTCCTGCCGATCATTCGGCATCACAAAGAACACTTTGATGGTACCGGCTATCCGGATGGATTGCGCGGCGACCAAATCCCGCTCAAGGCTCAAATCGTCGGGATCGTCGACGTCTATAGCGCCCTGACGAATGATCGACCATTCCGACGCGCCAAAACGCATACCGAAGCGATCGAGATCCTGCGGCACCGGGCGAAGCAGGGAATCCACGATCCGGAGTTGGTCGATCGTTTTTGCCAGATGATTTGCGAGACGACCGAAGACACGCCGACTGAACCCGAGCCTGTTGCCATGGCAACCGTCAGCTGAGAGGCCAATTGAAATGAAGTCGAAGCGCGTTCTGATCGCCGAAGACAATCCCGGACTCGCCAAAGTCCTCTCGTTCAAGTTTAAGAGCTGCGGCTTCGACGTGGTCACCTGCGGTGACGGCGCAAAAGCTTGGGACGCGTTTCAAAGCGAGCCGGTCGACGCGGTCGTGAGTGATCACGAGATGCCACGCATGTCCGGAGTCCAGCTGATCACCGAGATACGAAGAGTCGACGACGGCGTGCCCTGTTTCATGGTGACGGGGCGGCAATTGGAGTTGTCCCGTGATCCGAAGATTGCCGAGTTGCTGATCACAGACATCTTCGCCAAACCGTTCAGCCCCGGAGCGGTTGTAGAAGCGGTCTCCGTAGCGATAGCCGAACAACCCAACACGTCCGTGACCTCGTCAAGCGAATCGGGGCCTGGTGGTGAGTGAAACCGATCCAGAAATCAGCGATCTCGATGCGGCCATCGCAAAGCGATTGGAAGCTGAGATCGGATTGAAGGTGAGTGTTGCGTCCAGCACGGATGCAGACTCGCTCCTGGAGGAGGCAGCTCGCAGCGGCGCGATCCAGACGATCAACGTAGACGACGGCGTGCGTTTGGCATTTCCCCTGCCCGGTGGAGCCGTCGCCCATTGGAACGCGTCCGCCGATGAGGGCGAGCGATTGGCGCGGCACGCGAACTGTTTCTTGAACGTCATTTCGAATGAGGAGCAAATCGAATCGCTGAACGCCGAAGTCGATTCGTTGACCAGTCAGGTCATGCAAGACTTCGAAGAACTCGCGTTGATCCGCTCACTCGCGTCGACTTTGGAATTGCCTCAGTCATCCGAAGACACAAGTGATTTCGTCCTGGAGTCGCTCAAGCCTCTTTCCCATGGTGTGAACGCGGTTTCGATCGTTGCCGTCCTGTGTGACGATGGGCAGCCCCAGTCCCGTCGAACGCCACTTTGGACAGACACGCGTTTGCTTCCCGACGATTTTATCTTTCAACTCGTCGATCAATTTGCCGAAGAGGTCCGCGAGCACCCGATCGTCTACAACGATCGAATCAAACAGGCCGACTCGATCGCCACGGTCGACTGTGGTGACACCGACCTCAACGAATTTGTGATGGTCGAATGCTCAAGCGAAGGACGTTTGCACGGCTGGGTCTTGGCATGCAACCGTAGCGACAGCGATCAAGACGAGAGCGTGCCTTGGGCTCAGATCGGTTTCACCACCGTTCAGGCCTCACTGATGGAAACCGCCACGAATCAGCTCGCGGCGCAACTGAACAACATTCGCCTGCTGCGGCAAAAAGAAGAACTCTTCACCGACGTGATCCGTGCCCTGGTCAATGCCGTTGAGGCACGCGACCCGTACACGTGTGGCCACAGCGAACGCGTTGCAAGTTTTGCCCGTCACCTTGGTTCATTGATCGGTTTCACTCCGGCTGATTGCGAGCGAATCTATCTCACCGGTCTGCTTCACGATGTGGGGAAGATTGCGATTCCAGATGGGGTGCTGCAAAAACCGAGTCGCCTCAACGATCAAGAACGCGCGATTATCGAAACGCACACGGATTCAGGTTGGCGGATTCTCCATGAGCTTGATGCCTTGCAAGATGTGCTCCCCGGGGTCTTGTATCACCACGAGCACTGGAATGGGTGCGGTTATCCAGACCAGCTCGAAGGCGAGAACATTCCGATTGACGGACGCATCTTGGCGGTTTGCGATGCGTTTGACGCGATGACGAGTGACAGGCCCTACCGAAAGGGCATGTCGATCGAAAAAGCCGTCGACATTCTGCAAGGCGGGGCCGGAACCTATTGGGATCCGAAGCTGATCCATTCATTCGTCGAGCACATGGACGAGATCGATGTGATTCGACTGAACCATCGCCCCAGAACTCCACCCACGCGTCCCGCGCCCGTCGACGGCAAGCCGGTGATCGGGACGACGGGTTTCAGTGTGAACGTGCCCACGGACGTCTAAACGTTGAGAAGCATGACCGCCTGTTTGGCGCGTGAAGCGTGCTACTGCAACATCCAATCGACGATCCGTGCCGCCGACTGGCCGTCGCCGTAGGGATTGGCTTTGACCTCTGCGCCGTCGCCGGCCTTCGTTTGAGCGAGCAATTCGGAAACGCGCCGGACGATCCGTTCCCGATCGGTTCCAACAAGTTCCGCCAAGCCTGCGTCAACGGCTTCGGGTCGCTCGGTCTTTTCGCGTGTGACCAGCACAGCAGTTCCCAGCGAGGGAGCCTCTTCTTGCACGCCGCCCGAATCCGTGAGCACGACCGACGCTCGGTCCATCAACCACACGAACTCGGGGTAATCACAAGGAGGCACAAGATGGACGTTGCTGAGACCGGCAAGTTTTTCATGCACCGGGCCCCGAACGTTCGGGTTCAAGTGAACGGGATAAAGGAACTCTGTCGCAGGATGTGAAGACGCCAATTCGATCAGGGCGTCGCAAATCGCAGCCAGCCCGCCGCCGAAATTCTCTCGGCGATGACCGGTGACCAGGACCAAGCTCTCACCGCAGGCCATCGGATATTTCTCGCGCCAGCGCGCGTCGTCGGCCCGCTCTTTCGCAACGGTATGTAAAAGAGCATCGATCACAGTGTTGCCCGTGACCCGGATCTTGTCTTGGCAGACACCTTCGGCAAGCAACGCATCGCGGCTACGCTCAGTCGGAGCACAGTGGAGTTCTGCGACGATGCCTGCCACACGCCGATTGAATTCTTCCGGCCAAGGTGCGTACAGATCGCCCGTTCGCAAACCGGCTTCGACATGTACAACGGGGAGTTGGTGGTAGAACGCGACCATGGAGGCAACCATCACGCTCGTCGTATCGCCCTGCGCGACGATGCAATCCGGTTGGTGCTCGAGCAACACCGCATCCAACGACTCAAGGCACCGCGCGGTCAGCCCAGTCAGGCTCTGCCCGGGTTGCATGAGGCCCAAATCCAGCGTCGGTTTGATCTCGAAGTACGCCATCACTTGGTCGAGCATTTCGCGGTGCTGACCGGTGCTGCAGATGATCGGATCGACTTCGGGACGGGCGATGCATTCGAGCACCACGGGCGCCATCTTGATCGCTTCAGGACGTGTCCCGAAGACGAGGAGCGGGCGTAGGTTCGCATCCGAGCGACGTGAGATGAGGTGTTCGTTCCGACTCATGGGGTCGTGATCTGGGGTAAAAAACGATTCAGGCGACTGTCAAACAACGGGGGGATCGGCCCAAGCCATCTCTGCGGTTTCGCCGGGCTCTTGCCGAAGATCCCTTAAACGAGTGTTTAGACGCTCAAATCGCCGCGTTTAGAGGGGGTTTCGGTCCGTAAGCAACGCGAATCCCCTTGGGAAAATCCGTCAGCGGGGCTATACATAGCATTCGAAGCGAGCCGTTACGGACCCGTCCAATTCGACGCCAGAACCGATTAGGGTCGCCCTCGTTGCTCCCGGGCCAGCACTGTAAACGGTGCTCGACAGCCCGCAATCACTGTCTCACGCGTTTTTGATATGAAAGATGGTCGGTGGCGACCCAACGCGCGTGAAGCGAGCAAAGAAGGGTTGGAGATGCGTCAGGGCCGAGTAGCGCCGACAGCTCGCGGAACGAACCGGCACGATGCCCGGCAGTAGATCGCGAACAAGAAAAATCAAAACGGATTCAGAATGTCCGACAATTGGAACATCCTCGCCAAAATTCTTGGCACACCTGGCCCACCCGAAGACTCCACCAAGAAAGCGAAAGCCAACGAAGAGAAGGCCAAGAAAGAAGACTCTGCGTCCCATGAGCCTCCTCCCGTTGCCGAGGCGGCAGCAGATGTCGAATCGGCCGGTACAGACCATGAGCCGACGCCTGAGGACGTGCTCAACGCCTTGACGACGGCTCGCCAGGCAGAGAGCCTGCCTGGGTTCGGCGTCAGCGAGCCTGATCCCGACATCGATGAACTCGCCGCCGGTGGCCCCGAGGCTGTCGATGAGCCTGTCGTGGAGGAATTGCTCGAAAAGGAATCGTCGGAGTCTGCGTCCGATCGCCTGTTTTCTGAAGAAGACGCACCGGAGCCGCCGCCCGTCAACGACGCGGCTTGGTCCGACTTGGCGGGTGAGCTTGGGATCGATGACGCGGCCGAACCGGCTCCCCATCGCCCTCCGGCCACGATCGAGGTTCGCGAGAAACGCACCACGAAGCCGAAGAAGGCCGCAGGCAACTTTGGTTCAGGTCTTGGCATCGACCTCGGACCGGAACCGGAGGTAGAGGCTGAGGAGCCCGTTCTTGCCTCGGAGAGTGCACCCGTTTCCGATGTCCCTTCGTCCGAGCCGGCGTCGATCGACACGGACCCTCTGGACCCGTTGTCATTCCGATCGTTTGCCGACTTCGGCGATGACGAATCGGTGGACGAGGAGCCGGCCAGCGAAACCGCCGCGGAGTCTGCGTCTTCCGATCGAGAATCGAACTCAGATGGTCGCCGACGTCGTGGTCGTAGTGAGCGACGACCACGAGGCTCGGATCGGGAGGATCGAACCGAGGATTCGCCTAGTCGCTCGCGACGTTCGGAAGGCGATTCCGAACGTGGGCGATCTGAGTCGGAAACCGAGGACGATGATGCGCCGAAGCGTCGACGCCGAGGTCGACGTGGCCAACGACAACGGATGCGAGACGACGACGTCTCGGAAACAGAACTGGATTCGCGGCCCCGTCGCGATGACTCCGAGGACGAATTGGAATCCGACCGAGAGACATCCGACCGTGAGTCGTCGGGGCGTTCTCGATCCAGACGTCGCCGTGGACGTGGTCGGGGGCGTGATCGAGAGGAACAAACACGCGACGAAGAAGTTAAGGCGATCGACGATCGCGACGATGAGGACTTGGTCGATCACTTCGCTGAGGGGATCGATGCATTCGATGGTGAATCCGATGACGAGGAAGACGAGGCGCCTCGCCGTCGACGCCGCGGACGCCGTGGCCGAGGCGGCCGTCGTCGAAGAGCCCAGTCGGAAGCCGTCGATGAGGACTCGTCGGACAAGATGGATGATGATTTCGATGACGACGACGACGCCCCGGCTCGATCTGCATTTGATGACGACCACGAGGACGATGAAGAAGTCGAGGTGATTCGTCGCGGGCGTCGACGACGTGGACGACGCGGCGGTCGAAGCCGAGAGCAATCCGAGGACGACGGGGATCGTGACGAACGACCGGCACGGTCACGTCGCAGCCGCAATGAGTCCGGTGACGATTCGCATGACGATGAAGACGGACGACGCCGAAAGCCCGTGCCGACGTGGCAGGAGATCGTGACGTTGCTAGTCGACAAGAACATCGAGAACCACAAGAAGGCTCCCTCCCGAAGCCGTGGTGGACGTGGACGAGGTCGTCGCTCGTCCTGATGTCTCATTGAACGCGCTCGGCGGTTTGATTGAACAATCCGCCGACACGGTAAGCCACTCCTGAGTCATCACTCGTCCGCGGTTGCGAGGCTACACTGGTGTGAGATATTTCCGGTGTATCCTCCCTCCACGGTTCTTCTCTGATGAAAGCTTCTTGTTTTGCAGCAATCTTGTTGTTGAGTTTGGTTGCGCGGTCGTCCGCCCAAGAGGTGATCGCTGTCTGGCCTGACCAGCCACCGAGTTGGACGGCACCGGCGGAAGACGAGCGGGACACGAGCAAGCCTGACTCACGCACGGTCGCGGGCAGGAGTGTCATTCGCCTCGGCAACGTGAGTACGCCGCAGCTGTATCTCTATCCCGCCAAGGACGCGACCGCGAGTGTGGTCATTTGTCCGGGCGGAGGGTATTCAATTCTGGCTTGGGACCTGGAAGGGACAGAGATTGCGGAGTGGTTTCAAAGCCATGGCGTGAGCGCGGCGGTGTTGAAGTACCGTGTCCCGACCCGGCAAGAAGAAGCTCGTTGGATGCCACCGGTCCAAGATGTGCAACGAAGTCTCGCAATCATTCGTGGAGGCAAAGCCAAGGGGTTTGAGACGAAACATGTAGGAGTCCTTGGGTTCTCCGCCGGTGGGAACGCCGCCACCAAGACGGCGCTCGCCACCGAGCGACATTATGCAGGGATTGATTCGCTCGACGAGCTGTCGTTTCGGCCCGATTTTGCCGCGCTGATTTATCCCGCCTATTTGACGAAACAGCGTGACGGCGAAGACATGGCGGACGATGTGAACGTCACCTCGGACACGCCCCCGATGTTCTTCGCACATGCGTTCGACGATCGACTGTCGTGCATGGGCAGCGTGGGACTCTTTGCAATGCTGAAACGTCAAGGCATTCCGTCTTCGCTGCACGTCTTTTCGACCGGCGGTCACGGCTTCGGCGGTCGCGACACCGGGAATGAGAAGGACCTTTGGTTACCACTTTGTCATGCTTGGCTCAAAGATTTGGGCATGACGAAGTGACTGGACGGACGCACTTCGAAGCGTACTCGACGTGCTGAACGTAGTCGCGACGAGTACCTTTCTTGGAGATTCCCATGTCGGTCGGCTGGCTGATAGACGCTGGCGTTTTTGATTCGTACCACGACGAACTTGCTGCCGCGGTTACCCGAAACGGGCACACGGTCGTTTCGATCAATCGGCCGAATCCGCCTTATGAATGGGACGATGTTCATTCTTCGTACCGCAATGCATTTCCGAAAGACGCTTGCGTCGTCGCACACGGCGATATCGATCTCATTTCACGTGTCCAGGACGACGGAGAGAGACGAGTGACGAGTGACGAGATGTGAGCAGCAAGACGGAGTAAGGACACGAACGAAGTAACCGGGCTGCGCCCCACGGCTGGCCAAAGCAGGATCCGTGAGCACGCAGTCACTAGAAGTCGCTGAGTTCCATCCAGCGTTCTTCCGCTTGTTCGAGTTCGGCTGTGATCGTCGTCAGTTCCTCGTGAAGCTTCATTGCGGCTTCCGGGTCGGTCTCTGAAAGCAACTTTTCATTGACCGCACGTTTTTCGTCATCGAGCTTGGCGATCTTCTTTTCGAGGTTTTTGATTTCCTTCTCGGTCTTACGCGACTCACGTTGCGCCGTTCGGTAATCCGTCGCCGAGCCGGATTTTGCGGCGGGCGGGCCTGACGGTTTGCCACCGGCTTTGCTGCGTTCACGTTCGCCTTGGTCGATTTCGCTCTCCACGCTCTGAAGATACGAGTCGTAGTCGCCGAAGTAGTTCTTGACCGTTCCGTCGCGGACTTCGATCACGTTCGTTGCCACCCTTCGCATAAAGTGACGATCGTGCGATGTGAAGATCACGGTTCCTTCGTAATCGATTAAGGCGTCGGCGAGCGCTTCGATCGTTTCCACATCGAGGTGGTTGCCCGGTTCATCAAGGACCAAGACGTTTGCGGTCCCAAGTAGCAAACCCGCCATGCACAAACGTGCCCGTTCGCCACCGGAGAGCACTTTGATCTTTTTGTTGATGTGCGAATCACGGAAGAGAAGCGCACCGGCCATCGCCAAGCAATCCTGGCGCGTCGTGTCAGCGTTCGATTCGTATTCGAGGTGCTCGATGACCGTTCGTCTCTCGTCCAGGCTTGTATAAACGTGCTGCGCGTATGTCCCCAGTTCGGTTGCGTGTCCCCATTTGATGCCGCCTGCTCTCGGCGATAACGAATCGACAAGGGTACGGAGCAGCGTCGTTTTGCCTTGACCATTGTCGCCCACGATCGCCGCGCGTTGTCGGTGTTCGATCTCGAGCGAGATGTTCTCCGCGACCGTGTGGTCGGGATAGCCGATCGCCAGTTCCGAGCAGCGCATCAGCGTGCCTTGTCGGGGATTCACCAGCGGTGCGCGAATGTGAACGGTCGGTTCATCGGTTTCGACTTCACTCGTCTGGAGCCGCGCCAGTTGCTTCGCTTTGCTTTTTGCTTGACTAGCCGTGGAAGCGTTGGCGCGGTTCTTCTCGATGAACCGTTCAAGTTGCTTTTGTTTTGCGACCACGGTCGCGTTGACCCTGCGATCATGTTCGCGGCGTTCCTCGCGGTACTCCAAGAACTTGTCGATCGGACCCGGATACATCGTCAACTTGCCACGGGACAATTCGAGCGTTTGGGAACACGTGGCTTTGAGAAACGCTCGGTCGTGACTAATGATCAATGCGGCCTTGCTAAATCCTCGCAAGAAGTGCTCGAGCAGAATTTGCGTGCGCAGGTCGAGGAAGTTGGTCGGCTCATCGAGCATCAACAGATTAGGCTCGTTGAGAAGCAAGCCCGCGAGTTTGACCCTCGTTTGCCAACCGCCGGACAACGATTTGACCGGACCGTTGAGGTAATCACCTTTGAGTTCAAACTGGCCCGCGACCTCACCGCATTTCCAGTCGGGTTGCCCGCTCTCACGCATGAGAAAATCCAACGCCGATTCCCCGTCCTCAAAGGGGTCGTGTTGTCGTAGGTATCCGATTCGAAGCGACGGGTGATGAATC
>JBCBOT010000333.1:0-9130 GCA_039821165.1 Planctomycetota bacterium
GCCGACCGACGACTACATCACGGAGAAGAGCTGGACCGATTGGCCGCCGCAACCGATCGGCGCTCCAAAACTCGTTCGACCACAAATCAGCTCGTTGCCAGAAAGTCCTGGTGCTCCACAACTGCTCGCACAAACGGCAGCGACCACCCCGCTTCCGCAAAGCCTTTCGAGCGTTTCAAGCGATATCGAAATCGCAGCGACACTCGATGAATTGCAACAACAAACTCACTTAAGTGCCGAAGAGTGGCGTCACTATTGGGGCGGCCAATTGCAAAGTCGAAGCTTCCGCGTACGTTTGCATGCGATCAACAACCTAGCCAAGCAGGGCGGCCCCGAAGTCCGCGAGATCTTGCAACGTCACTTGCCACACGAAGCGGATCCGAAAATCGCGCACCAAATTCGCAAGCACCTCAACCTCGTTGGTCGCTGATGCTCGAAGTCGAACAGAAGTATCGCGTCTCCGACTCCGATGAGCTAGCGGATCGTTTGATCGAGATCGGGGCGACCGCGGGAACCGCGGAACAGCACGCCGACACATACTACCGTCATCCCTGCCGCGACTTTGTCCAAACCGGCGAGGCGTTTCGTGTTCGCCGCATCAACGAAGTTGCCTCGGTTACCTACAAAGGCCCGAAGTTGAATGTGGCCGACGAGACGCTGAAAGCGCGCGAAGAAATTGAATGGTGTCTTGCGCCCGGAGACTCCGACGGGACTCAAATGGAGCGGCTACTCGTGGCCCTCGGTTTCGAAGCGGTCACGACCGTCGCCAAACAACGCGTCAGCTACCGTTGGCCCGACAATCATGACTCGGCGTCGTTCACGGTGACGATCGATTGCGTCGAAAAGGTGGGAACGTTTGCCGAGATCGAACAGCTGGTTGAGACGTCCGATGGCCTCGACAGCGCGGCGACTGAAATCGCGACCCTGGCAAATCAGTTGAACCTTAGCCAGCGCGTCCGCGAGAGTTACCTCGAACTCTTGCTCAATGTTCTCTAACGAGTCGCGGTGCTCTAACGAGTCGCGTGGAGAAGAGAACGCGGCCGCGTTACCGCGGCTTGCTCATCATCAGCCGATAGTTGCCGGTCCCGAGCAGATCGTCGATACGATTCCGCATCTCGACATTCACGTGCACTTTGAACTTATCGGTTTTCAAGTGCACCATTTCACCGCCCGAGAGTTGAATGCTGAAGAGCAACTCTTGCTTGCCCGGGTAGCCGCGTAGAATCTCTTTCAGCCGAATAATCGTCTGCGGGTCGTGGTCGGATTCGTTCAGCCGGATCCGCATACCATGCGTGTATCGGTTGTCCAAATCATCGAGCGGTATCAATTCATCGATAATCAGATTGGCTTCGTCACCACCCCCACGGCGATCGACTTTGCCGCGAGCCAACACGACCGCATCGGGCAGGACCTTCTCACCGTGATCCGCGAACCCTTTGGGCCAAAGGATGCATCGGATTGCTCCTTGCATGTCTTCCAAATCAAAGTTCGCGTACTTTGAAGGGGAACCCGGCTTGGGGTTCTTGGTGTGCGCCAATTTGATCGAGCTAATCATCCCTCCGAGTACAACTTCGCCGCGATCCTTGATGTCCCCGAGTCCGTCGGTCGTGTGCGTGCGGAATGTCGCGAGGCGGGGTTCGTATTCGGCCAACGGATGTGAATCCAAGTAGTAGCCGAGAACCTCTTTCTCATACGACAACTTTTCGCGATCGGGCCACTCGTCCATGTCAGGGAGTGTTGCGGTGACGCCCGCCGTTTCTTCGGCTTCCTCTTCAAAGGCACCAAACAAGCTCGCCTGGCCGCTTTTCTTGTCGGCTTGCACCGCCGCACCCGCCTGCAGCGCTTTTTCGATCACCGCCACGAGTTGACTGCGTTTTGCGCCGAAGCAATCCATCGCACCGGCTTTGATCAACGTTTCGATCGCGGACTTGTTGCACGCCTGAGGGTCGACTCGCTCGCAAAAATCATAGATGTCGCGGAAGGGACCATTCTTTTTACGTTCCGCTTCGATCGAGATCGCAGTCGATCCGCCACACGCCTTGATTGCCGACATCGCGAAGTGGATCCTTCCGTCGGCGACGCTGAAGTCGGCGGCCGAATGATTCACGCACGGTGCGACGACTTCGATCCCCATGCGATCGCAGTCTTCCATGTGTTCGACCAGGGCATCCTTGCGTTTAAAGTTCCGCCCGTCGATGTCGCTGGACAATAGCGACGCCATGAACTCGACCGGATAGTGCGCCTTGAGATATCCCGTCTGGAAAGCGACTAACGCGTACGCGGTACTGTGTGACTTGTTGAATCCGTAGCCCGCGAACTTGACGATCAAGTTCCAAATGTCCTCGGCGTCTTTTTGCCCGAGTCCATTCTCGACCGCGCCTTTGAGAAAGATCTCCTGGTTCTGATTGATCAGGGCCTCTTTCTTTTTGCTGATCGCCTTGATGCACGTGTACGCTTTGGCGAGCGGGACGCCACCGAGGCGGTTCAAGATCCGCATCACCTGTTCCTGGTAGACCATCACGCTGTTGGTCTCTTCCAGGATGTCTTTCAGCACCGGGTGCTTGTATTCCGGTTGCTGCCGACCGTGCTTGATGTTGACATAATCGTCCACCATGCCGCCCTCGAGCGGGCCGGGCCGATACAACGCCGCGGTCGCGATGATGTCGTGAAAGCAGTCGGGCTTCATTCGAGTCAACAAATCGCGGATGCCGCCTGACTCGAGTTGAAACACACCTTTGGTTTCGCCGCGTTGAAGCAGCGCATACGTCGCTTTGTCATCGAGTGGGAACTTCAGCGGGTCAATCCGCTTGCCGGTCGTTTGCTCGATTAACTCGACGCTGCGACTGAGCATCGTCAGGTTTCGCAGTCCGAGAAAGTCCATCTTCAACAGACCGCTGGCTTCCACGTCGTTCATCGACCACTGGGTGATGACATCCTGCTTGCCGGGCACGCGTGTCAGCGGGACGTATTCCGAGAGTGGCTTGTCGGCGATCACAACCGCCGCTGCGTGCGTTCCGACGTTTCTCGCGAGACCCTCGATCTTCATGGCCAGATCGAGCAGCTCACGAATCTCCGGGTCGCCGTCGTAGGTTTGCTTCAGATCCGCACTCTTTTCGAGCGACTTTTTGATCGTAATCTTGAGTTCGTCGGGAACCATCTCCGTGATCTGGTTCACGCGAGCCAACGGGATGCCGAGCGCTCGCCCGGTGTCCTTGATCGCCGCGCGGGCCGCCAGCGTTCCGAACGTGCCGATCTGGCAAACGTTTTCACTGCCGTAACGTTCTTTCACATAGTCGATGACTTCGCCGCGACGTTCCTTTTCGAAGTCGATATCGATATCGGGCGGCTCGGTGCGACTCTCATCGAGGAATCGCTCAAACAGCAAGTCGTACCGTAGCGGGCAGACATGCGAGAGATACAGCGCGTAACAAACCAACGCGCCGACGCCGCTTCCCCGAGCGGTCGCCGAGATGCCTTTCTCGCGCGCATGAACCACGAAATCCCAAACGATCAAAAAATACGTCGGGTAGTTGAGCTTTTCGATGACGCCCAACTCACGATCGAGCCGCGCAATCACCTCCTCGCTCAACTGCCCATCGGAGACACGATCCTCTTGGCCCTCGTAACGCTCGATGAGTCCTTCGACACAAAGCTCACGCAAATAGTCGATCGGCTTCTTTTCTTCCGGGCATTCGAAGTCGGGAAAGTAGTACTTGCCGAGTTCGAGATCGATGTGAACGCTGTCTGCAATCTCCTGACTTCGCGCCACGGCGTCTTCGAGTCCCGGAAAGTTCTCGTACATCTGATCGGGACTGCGAAGGAAGAACTGGTCGTTCTCCATCTTCATTCGTGACGTGTCCGTTCGAAAACGTCCGGTGTTGATGCACAACATGATGTCCTGTGCTTCGGCGTCTTCACGGTCGACGTAATGGCAATCGCTCGTTGCAACCAACGGCAACCCGATCCGATTGGCGATGTCGACGGCGCCCTCAAGTTGCATCCGCTGGATGTCGACACCGTTGTTCATGATCTCGATGAAATAGCGATCGCCGAACACCCGCTCGAACCAATTGGCGATGTCGATCGCTTCGCGCGCATGCTCTTCGGTGTCGGTCCCTTTCAAAATCGCGCGAGAAAACTCACTGCTGACGCAACCCGACAGACAAACGATGCCTTCGTTAAAGGTTTCGAGGATCTCTTTGTCGATCCTCGGCTTAAAGTAAAAACCCTCGAGCGACGCGGCGCTGGCCAGCTTGATCAGATTCTTGAAACCCGTGCGGTTCTGCGCGAGGAGCGTGAGGTGATAGCTCGCATCCTTGCTGCTTCCCGCGCCGCCTTTTTCAAAACGACTGCCCGGAGCGATGTAGGCCTCATAGCCGATGATCGGATTGATACCCGCTCCCTTCGCCGCGCGATAGAACTCCAGCGCGCCGTGCAGGTTGCCGTGATCGGTCAACGCCAAACCGTTCATGCCGTGGTCTTTCGCGCGGCCGACGAGCCGTTTGATATCGCCCGCACCGTCGAGCAGACTGTAATGACTGTGGCAGTGCAGGTGGACGAACGGGCGAACAGATTCGGTGGCGGATTCGATCACGTCAGACATGCAGGGCGTCATCCTCACGGGGCATTCGAGACAGCGTCCGACAGCGTAGCGATTGCGTCGTGACTCCACAATTCGCGGGCAATTTGAGCCTGAAACCGCTGGTTTTTCGCCTTCATTGCGTATCCACCTGGCCACATGTGATTTCCGGCATCATGGCTTTCGTCAAATGCCCTTCATGATGCCGGCCGCTCGAAAATCTGGAGAGCAACTCCAAAGCGCCGGTCCGTTCTATGACATCAGCCCAGCCCCCGCGCCACAGCACCTGTTTACCCGTACGGAACGCGTCCACGAAGTACTCCGTGACGTGTAATCGGTTGACGATCGGTATAGTGGTGAAAACTCCGTAGCAACCTCGCGAGACACACCATGCCGGACGGTCAGACTGCAGAACATCGACGCTTGGCGGAAGATAAAAATCGAACACGGAACTGGAAACGGTGGGGCCCCTACCTTTCCGAGCGACAATGGGGCACCGTCCGCGAGGACTACTCGGCGAATAGCGACTCATGGGCCGATTTCCCGCACGACCAGGCTCGCAGTCGAGCCTATCGATGGGGCGAAGACGGACTGATGGGTTTTACCGATCGCCAATGCCGCCTCTGTTTCGCCGTCGCCCTCTGGAATGAACGTGACCCGATCCTCAAAGAGCGGCTGTTCGGGCTCACGGGCCCCGAAGGCAATCACGGGGAGGATGTCAAGGAATGTTACTACTATCTCGATTCGACACCGACACACTCCTACGCGAAGGCTCTTTACCGATACCCTCATTCCGAATTCCCGTATCGCGAACTCGTCGAAGAAAACCGCCGTCGTGACAAGACAAGCCGTGAATTCGAGCTGGTGGACACAGGCGTTTTTGATGACCGACGCTATTTCGACGTCGTTACGGAGTATGCCAAAGCTGGGCCGAACGATTTGCTGGTCCGCATCACGGTGGCGAATCGCGGCTCCGACATCGCGGCACTTCACCTGTTGCCAACACTCTGGTTTCGCAACACATGGATCTGGGGCTGCAAACACGAAGGTTGCTCCATCAAACCGCGTCTCGCAGCAACCGGCGATGCTTCGCTCGAAGCGGAACACGAGACACTCGGCAAGTTTGCGGCGCACTTCGGACCGCACCCCGATGGCAAGCCTTACGAAGTGCTGTACACCGAGAATGAAACGAATAGCGAGTTGCTTTTCGACACCCCGCAGTACACCGATTACGTGAAGGATGCTTTCCACCGTTATGTCATTGACGGCGAAGTCGATGCGGTGAACCCTGCCAAACGCGGTACAAAAGTGGCGGGGCACTACCGCTTTGAGATTCCTGGTGGCGAAAGCCGATCGGTGGAGTTTCGCCTGTCAGAAATTGATGAGTCGCCCGAGGTCGCCTTCGGCGACGGATTCAACTCGCAATTTGAACAACGGCGTCAAGAAGCGGATGAGTTCTATCAACACGTGATCGGACCCGACGCAGACGAACAGCAACGCAACGTTTCTCGACAGGCCCACGCGGGTCTTAACTGGACGAAGCAGTTCTACCACTACATCGTTCAAGACTGGCTCGACGGCGACGAATCGGTCAACCGACCGCCGCCGGAACGACGCCATGGCCGCAACCACCAATGGGGACACCTCTATTCGAGAGACGTCCTCAGCATGCCGGACAAATGGGAGTACCCGTGGTTTGCGGCGTGGGACCTCGCGTTTCACATGATTCCGCACTGCCGGACCGACCCCGAATTCGCGAAGCAGCAATTGCTGGTGCTACTTCGCGAATGGTACATGCATCCCAACGGCCAATTACCGGCCTACGAGTTCGCGTTCTACGACGTCAATCCGCCGGTTCATGCGTGGGCCTGTTTGCGGGTTTATCAACTAACCGGCAGGGCGGATCGTCAGTTCCTCGCGGAGTGCTTTCAGCGTTTGCTCCTCAACTTCACCTGGTGGGTAAATCGTGTTGATGACAACGGAGACAACGTGTTCGCGGGCGGCTTCCTGGGGCTCGATAACATCGGCCTGTTTGATCGCTCAAAGGGGCTGCCGCACGGGGCACGACTTGAGCAAGCCGATGGCACCGCTTGGATGGCGTTCTACTGCGGCACGATGCTCTCCATCGCGCTGGAACTTGCTCGAGAAGATCCGGCCTACGAAAGCATGGCGTCCAAGTTCCTCGATCACTTTGTCCGCATTGCCGATGCGATCAATTCACGAGGAGGCTCGGGACTTTGGGATGAGGAGCAGGGTTTCTACTTCGACCAACTCCACATCGACGGCCGCAGCGAAACGATGCGAGTTCGCTCACTCGTCGGCCTGCTTCCGTTGATCGCCGTGGAGGTCCTGGATCAGTCACTCGTCGATAGTCTGCCAACCTTTAAGCAACGGCTGGAGTGGTTCTTGCGGTACCGCCACGACCTTGCCCGCCGCGTGTCACTCGCCGAATCCGACGAAGGCAACCAGAAACTTCTACTGTCAATTCCGACACGCGAACACCTCGAACGTGTCTTGAGAGTTTTGCTCGATGAGTCCGAGTTCCTTTCGCCCTATGGCATTCGCTCGCTGTCAAAACGCCACGAACATGAACCGTTCGAACTTTCGATCCGCGGCGAAACCCACCGAATCAAATACGTTGCCGGCGAATCCGACAGCTACATGTTCGGAGGAAACAGCAATTGGAGAGGCCCCATTTGGTGGCCAACCAATTACGTGCTGCTGGAAGCCCTCGAACGCTACCACGAGTTCTACGGTGATGAGTTTCGCGTCGAATGCCCGGTCGGATCAGGCCAAATGAAAAACCTTCGCGAAGTCGCCCGAGAATTGAACGATCGGCTAACGCGAATCTTTTTACCGGATGGGCCCGAAGCGTCACGACCTTGCCTCGGAGCAACCTGCTGCCCGACAGGCTATTTCGATTGGCAAGGTGAGATTCTGTTTCACGAGTACTTCCACGGCGACACCGGTGAAGGACTCGGCGCGAGCCATCAGACGGGCTGGACCGCGCTTGTCGCCAACTGCATCGAACGCCAAACGGGTCAGCACCCCGAATAACGATTCACTCAGTCAATTGGGTTCGTATGTTTTGCGGCAGTGCTCCATCCACTGGGCGGTCAAATCCTCCCAACTTGTCTTCCAGGAGGCGAGGAAGGGTGTTAAGTCGGTGGTGCCTTTCTCGCCCATCTCTGTGATCATCTCGGGAAAATGCTTCGAATACCTCGGGTCGCGTCGCAGGAAGTCCACTACCGTCAACGCTTGCCAATAACGGGTGCCCGAGATCGGACGTCCGCTGCAAAGCTCTTCGAGTGGAGAACGTCCCGACGGACTGCGGACCCCCGCCAGAATGAGTTTGTCCAGACCGTCCTGCGGATGAAATCGGATTTGGTAGTAGTTTGCGACGCCCTCTTGGAACCATTCCTGTTTGTTGGGAATGCCCGAAGACCTCGCGAGCAAACCGTGGACGAATTCGTGGGTATAGACCGGCCGAAGCGATCCCCATTGATCGCTCCATGCGGCCGAGGCGATCCCGTGCAACGCGTAACCGCCAGACTTCGGTGGATCCGCCATTGAATTCAGTTTCTCACCGAGCCGTGGCGGAAACTCTCGATAGGCCGCGTCCGTGTCGAAGACGATCAAGACAGGTTTCACGGCAGGTTTGGCGAGCGCGAGTTCCTCGCGCACCGTTGTCGCGACCTTCGCCAAATGCTCAACGAGTTTGTTCGCGTCCAGCTTCGATGCGTCTGAAAGAAGCAGTACTTCCGCACTATCAATCACGGTGATGTCGTCGACCGATGCATTTGGAAACGCGACCGACTGAAGGTCTTCGATCGATAGCTCCGCCGGTCGATCTTCCGACCCCGCAGAAACGCGAACGGTATCCAACACGAGCTGCGTTTCGTCGCGAAACCAAAACCCCATCCGGTCCGCCTTGCTCCAGCGAGGAATGCGCCCGCTGCCCCAGCGGAACCACTTCAGCGGTACCGAGATGCGTTTCCAACCGGTGTGGTCCAACGTAGTCTTTCGCCAGAAGCGAGCACCGGGATCGGCTTCATAGATTTGCAATTCGATCGTTGACGCGGCATGCTTCGCCACCTCCTCGGGCGAGCGATACGCCCAGAACGAAACTTCGCCACACGTCGTCCAGTCGGAGGGGCCTTTGCCTTGCTTGAGGAAGAGACCCGAGTTTGCCGCCGACTGGATGGCAAGTGCCTTGCCGGCAGGTGCATCTTCACCCTTCTGGTCTGTCAGTGCCGGTGCGGGAACACGCGATGCGGTGATTTTGCGAATGGCCGACCAACGCTCGCCGAGATTCCCCGACTCGAACGTGATTTCGAGCGATCGCTCCTGCGCAAACGAAGTGGCGGCGAGCAGAAGACATCCAGCAAGTACGACGCCTCGGTGAAAACCCATCCAACATCCCTTTCATGTGTCGCGATCAGACGGCTGCACTCAAACTGAGAGACCACAGAGTGTCGTTGCTTCGCGTTCTCCAATCTAGGCCCGATGCAACGCAATTCCGAAGGCGAACCAACCCAAACGAAACAGTAA
>JBCBOT010000334.1:0-9054 GCA_039821165.1 Planctomycetota bacterium
GCTGTCGCCAGTAGCTGTAAAAGCCGATTCCGAGCCCCACCACGGCACCCATAACGCTGCAAACCAAGATCGAGACGAAGAGCGGTTTATTTCGCATGGTCCTCAATCGGTGGGCGGAAGAATGTGGGGGTCGCGGATGCAGGTCGACGTTTGTGCATCTTACATCCTCTTATAAAAGCGGAGGGCAGACCGGTTGCCAACCCTTAAAATCTTCAGCTGCTCCAGGAAATTCTCAGAGAGTGCTGTTGTTTCGGGAGAGACGGACTCGAGTTCAACCAGGAGTACGCGGCATTCGTCGTTGTAGGGGCTGTGAATCAGTGCTTCGAGGACATGATTGCGAGCTGTCCGCCACTGCTCGGCATCTTGTCCTGGTAGCAGAATTTTCTCCAATGAGCCGGGCGTCTCCGCGGTCGAAACCGCTCGACGATACGAGCGCAGGGAGACCATCGCGGCGGCTTGTTTCGGATCCACGTCGTTCGACGCCAGATAGCGGGCACCGATCCGTCGCTGTTCGTCAAGCATCACGTTCGCCAGCAAAAGTCGCGTGGCAGCGTCGGACGGTTTCAGCTCCACCAGGCGTTTGAGCGTCGCGAGCTGTGTTTGCCGACTCGGCGTCTCACCGATCGGTAGTGACATCCAACCGCGCCGCTCCTGGCTGACGCGTTCGACTTCGGATGCGACGAAGAAGTCAAACAGCGCGAGGCACAACATCGAGAGCAAAACTCCGCGGGAGAACACTCCGAAGGCCCGGTGTCTTAAACGGCTCCAAGAGTCCGACGGAATCGGCGACGATTCGGCATCGTGTTCGTTGTCGTATGCCGTCCACGAGAGCCCACCCAAGAGGCACGCGAATAGAAGAAAAGATGGCGGCTGAAGAATCCCGTAGTCAAAGCACTGGGTCACCACCAGCGCAGGCACGCCGTAGACGGTCGCGATGATGAAGGAGTCCTTGACCGCGCGCCGATTCGCTTCGCCATTGTGTCGCGAAGCTCCGACGACAAAAACAGATCGGGCAATCAGCACGAGTGTGAGCACAACACACGGCAAAACCCACAACCCGCCTTCGAGTAGCCATTCCACCGGCATCCCGTCAGCGTGCACAAACCAACTGTTGGAGCCGGACTCCTGAAACGGCAGGTGAGCATAGCGATAGGTTCCCAAACCCGCACCCGCCGGAAAGTACTGCACGGAGGCTTGGATTCCATCTTGCCAATGCGTCACTCGCGGGTCGCTCATCGCTTCGGCGGTCCAGAGTGACTCGACGCGCGAGACAAGACGCGACCAAAGCCCCAAACCGATCAACGCGATCCATGCGAGTGACACGGTGCACCCGATCATCCATGCCGCTCGCGATCGCATGTAGCTGTGGACGACCACTGCGGACATTCCGAGCCCACCAGCAAGCAAGCCGAGAAAGGCGCCGCGAGAGTTGGTCGCCAAGAGTCCTACAAGGGTCACCGACACGGCAATCCAAAGGATGCCCGCAAGAATCAAACGCGGTCGTTGTTCGAACTGACATCGTCGCAAGAAAACGATCGCGCCGAACCCGCATGCGACTGCCAAATTCAGGAAACTGCCCGCATTGTTATTGTTGACGAACGGACCGAACGAACTGCTCGGTTGCCCGCTGATGCCCCAGACGGCCAACACCGCAGCGCCGACCACCATGGTCGCTTTGAAGGCGAACACCGCAATCGGCGCTCGGCACCAAAAACCGGTGAGCCAGACGGCCACGCCAAAAAGTGCCAAGCTCCCCAGGGCCCTGCGTGTGAGTCCCGGCGCCACGCTGATCGGAACCCATTCTGGAGTCCTGCCGCTGGAGGACAATGCGTAGACCTCGGCTGGAATCCACTCGCGATAGGCCGCCACCGACTGAGGCGAAATCCAGTTGACGATCGAGGCGGGCAACGGGACCGTCTGGCACAATCCGACCAGCCATACCAGGCACGAGATCCACGCCACCGCTGGCAGAAACTTTGATCGTCGATCACCCGTGATCAACGCCAAGATGGCCAAGATCGTGACGAAAACGGTGACGAAGAACTTTGTCCAATCGTATGCCCCGCCTCGGTCAAAAGCCGCGAACAGAATGACGGCTGCGCAACTCAATCCGACCAACATTTTGCCGGCGGCAGTCTTTGGGCGACGATCCAAAAAGCGAAGCCTCATTCCAGAGAGTAAGCATAAGCTTGCAGATAGACGCCCAGCGGTGGACAAAGTTCCAAAGCGGACTCGTGGTGGCAAGCAGATCGGCTCGGGTTCACGACGAACCGCCATCGGTTGCGAGAGTCTCGTTACGGCCCTACCATCGCGCCGCCACATGCAAACCATTCAAATTGTATTGCAATCTCAAACAAAGGCAGTCCTGGGTCGATGAACGTTTTTGCCTGTTTCAGACGTCTTGCAACCGTGTGCCCCGCCGATGCGGTGTTCGCGACCGAATTCCGGCGTGTGGATGCACGTTGGAGCGCTTTGGCGGCGTCGCTTTTCCTGCTAATCGGCCCCGTCATCGGCGAGACGCCGAAAGAACTGACATCGGCCGATCTACGCCAAGCCGCATCGAATGGAGACCTACCGACCGTTGAGGCGTGCTTAGCGGCCGGCGTTCCCGTCGACTCCGCCAACGGGTACGGAGTCACACCACTTTTACTTGCTGCCGATCATAAGCACCTTGAAGTCGCCAAGCGTTTGTTGCTTGCCGGGGCTGACCCGGGGACACGCGATCGTTTTTACGGTTTTACGCCCATGGTTTGGGCTCTGAACCGCCAACAATTCGACTTGGTCACCGCACTCGCAAAAGCGGACGCGCCCGACACCAATCAAGCGCTCACACGCAACATCTATTTCAACAACGAGAAGGCCGTCACTGCGATCCTGGCCTCGGAAAACGTTCCGGCGGAGGCGATTCGTTGGGCCGCGATTCGCGCTCGACTACTGGAACGGGAGACCCTCCTTTCGCAACTCGTCGAAGCCCTTTCCGAAGACCAACGTGAACTTCCCGAAGGAGAGCCCGATCCGGTTGACGTGTACGCGGGGTTTTATCAAGCAGGCGGTGAGACGTTGCAGTTGGAGTCGAAGGAGGGATCGCTGTATTTGCGCACCACCCGCGAAGGCACACCGCGGAGACTGTTTCATCTGTCACGTGGCGAATTCGAACTCGGTTTCGGAACCATTCGCTTCGATTCAACCAAGGATGGCGAGGTTACCGAGTTTCTTCGTGACGTGCGTGGAAGCGAAGCGGTCACGTTCAAGCGAGCTGCTGATCTGGACGCATTTCCAGAGAACGAGTCCGAGGAATCGGAGCCCTCCAAGGCGATCGTTGCAAACGGCGAGCGCGCCCTTCCGGAGGACTTTCTTTTCGAAGGAATGCCGTGGTCCGGTTTTCGAGGACACCTGGCGCGCGGGATCGGTGCTGAGGCGGTACCCACGACCTGGGACCTTGAATCGGGAACCAACGTTGCCTGGAAAGTGCCGATCGACGGCCTCGCGAATTCCTGTCCCATCGTTTGGAAAGACCGGGTCTACGTGACCACGGCCGTCAGTTCAAATGAGGACGCGGACGGATTTCAGACGGGTCTCTCAGGCGATGTCGCGTCGGTCGAAGAATCGGATCCTTGGTCCTTTCGACTCCTTTGCCTGGACCTCAAAACCGGCGACGTCATCTGGGATCGTGAGGCATGCAATGCGGTTCCTGCAGTCAAACGCCACGCAAAAAGCAGCCATGCGAATCCGACCCCCGTCACCGACGGCAACCTGATTGTTGCGAGCTTCGGCAGCGAAGGAATCTACTGCTTTGATCGTGACGGCAACCAAAAATGGAAACGCGATCTGGGCAAGCTCGACAGCGGTTGGTTCTATGACCGAAGTTATCAATGGGGTTTCGCGAGCAGCCCGTGCCTGATCGACGATCGCGTGATCTTGCAATGCGATATTCAAGACGGGAGTTTCCTCGTCGCGTTGGATTTGAAAACGGGGGAAACCATTTGGCGTACCGAGCGCGACGAAATTCCAACCTGGGGGACGCCGGTCGCTTACACGTCGCCCGAAGGGAAACGCATCGTTGTCGTCAGCGGAACCAAGGCGAACGCCGCATACGATCTGGATGACGGCACATTGATCTGGCAGTTGGGAGGTTTCTCCGAAATCGTCGCGCCGACACCACAAGTCGTGCCTTGGGGCGTACTGCTGACATCCGGCTACGCGCCCATCAAACCGATCGCCCTCGTCAATCACGATGCCACCGGGACTCTGGAACTCCCCGAAGAGACCGAGAGCGGGCTGATCGGTTCCTCGGGTTCGTTTACGTGGGCGAGACTGAAAGGCGGACCGTATATGTGCACGCCGGTGATCTACGAAGGACTACTCTACAGCTGCGACACGCAAGGCGTCCTGACTTGCTACGACGCGACAAACGGCGAGCAGGTTTATCGAAAACGCTTGCGTGGTGGCGGAGCGTCTTCATTCACGGGCTCTCCCGTCGCAGCGGGTGGCCACGTGTATTTTCCGAGCGAACAAGGGGTGATCCAAGTCGTTCGTGCCGGGATCGAATTCGAAAAACTCGACCCGGTGAAGCTTGGCGAAGCAACCTTGTCCTCGCCCGCAATCTCCGGCGGTTACCTGCTAATCCGCGGAGAATCACACCTGTTCGCGTTCAAGAACGACGAGTAGGCCCGCCGAGGAGAACGCACTCAGCGTGGTGCCGCCGCGCGTTTCAAACGATCGTTGATCGCGAGTCCAAGGCTGGTCCGAGGGATCGGCATCACGGCGATCTGATCGACGTTCGCGCGATCAAGCTCCCGCAGACTTTCAAACAACTTGGCGGCCGCCTCGCGAAGGTTTGCCGAGGGCGAAAGATTGATCGTCGGCCCCGACGTTGCGGGTGTTGTGGCCCCAAACGAAAGCAAGGCTTCTCCGGGCCGAACGTCGGTCGCCTCCAACCGCACCGTCGCGTTCGGTGCGTAGTGACTCGCGAGTTGCCCCGGCGCGATCGGTGCAGTGTCTGCATTTGAAATGGCGGTCGCGTCCGGCATGCTCAGTGATTCGCCCAGGACGGATTCGATCTGTTCGCGGGTAACCGCCCCGGGACGGAGCAAAACCGCAGGGTTGGACGCCAGCGAGACAATCGTGCTCTCGAGACCGTGGGCGGCAGGTCCACCATCAATGATCGTCGCAAGCTCGTCCCCAAGGTCGCTCGCGACATGCTCCGCGCGAGTCGGGCTGATTCGACCACTCTTGTTAGCAGATGGTGCGGCGATGGGACGTTTCGCAGCTAGCAGGATCGCTTGAGCAACGGGATGATCCGGGACGCGAACAGCCACCGAATCCAAGCCAGCGGTCACCAGTTCTGACAACCCGCTGGCTTCGTTCCTTGGGAGAACCATCGTAAACGGCCCCGGCCAAAAGGCGTCCGCGAGTTTCCTCGCGCGTTCACCGGCCTCTGCAATTACGAAGGCTTGGCGATCATCCGAAACGTGAACGATCAGCGGATTGAAACGTGGCCGGGCTTTCGCCTCGAAAATCTTGGCGACCGCTTCTCCGTTGAACGCGTCGGCACCCAAGCCATAGACGGTTTCGGTGGGAAGAGAGACGAGTTCACCGCGGCGCACACGCGCACCCGCTTCGGCCACGTTCGCCTCATTCGCGGGGACAATTTTCATGATACGCTCCGATCTGCTGACTGGGATCGGCGAATTGTCGGATCAGCAGCGTCGGAATGACAAGCCACCTGCCGCAGAATTCAGGTGATCGCGGGTTGATGCGCGCAGGGCGGGATCTCAACGTGACGGATCGGCACACACAAAGGCACGAAATCACGAAGGGGATGTGTTTGTTTCTCTTGGTGGCGTTGCTTCGTGCGAGATCGCGTGCGTTACTTGGTTTTGAATGGCTCGCTTTGAACGAGGGCATGGATGAACTCGCGGATCGCAAAGTCTTTGCGTTTGGCCGAGTTGACGATTTCATTCGCAATCGTTTCGTCGGTGAAACCGAACGGCCGGCCCAAGGCGTATTCGATCAGGTGTTCGGTGAAACCGCGCGCGAAGTCTTCTTCTCGAGCAGCGATCAGGTCGCGCAGTTCGTGGTAGTCGTTGAACGCGGGGCCATTGTGGAAAGCTCCTGACGCGTCGATGGCCCAAGTCTTGCGTTTTCCGATGCCTCTTCCTCGTTTGTCTCGCAGTTGATAGCTGTCTGTCGTTCGCCACTTACCAGCCGCGTTGAAATTCTCGAGGCCGAAACCGATTGGATCAATCTTGCGGTGGCAGCTCGCACATTGAGCTTCTTCCTGATGTGCCAAGAGTCGTTCCCGCTTGGTGAGGATCTGGCCCTCCAAACGCGAGATCTGAGGCACGTTGGGCGGTGCCGGCGGCGGAGGATCACTCAACAGATGCCGAAGCACCCACGCTCCTCGTTCGACCGGACTGCTGCTGACACCGTCGCTACCCATGGCGTGGATGGCGGCCATGCCGAGCAATCCGCCTCGAGGCGAATCGGGGGGCAATTGGACCTTGCGGAACTCGTCGCCATCGACACCTTCGATGCCGTAGTACGTGGCGAGCAGTCCGTTGATGAAAACGAAGTCGCTCTTGAGCAGATTGCCGAGGCGACCATCGCTGACGGACGACTGACTTTGTAACGCCACCCGTGACCGTGGGATTTTCGCCGACTCTGTCACTCGTTCACGCATCGAATTTCCATCGGCGCGAAGTAGATGAGCGAACGACTGATAGACTTCTTGCCGAGCCGCAGCGCGGGTGTTCTCATCGAACTCGCGATGCAGGGCCACGTCAAACTGAAAGAAGTCTAGCCGCTCCATGTCGAGCCATTGATGGACGAAGCCGGAAACGAATTCCTCCGAACGTGGATCCGAGATCATACGATCGACTTGCCCGCGAAGAATCTCCGGTCGACGCAATTGATTCTGCTTGGCCAGTTCCAGCAATTCTTGATCCGGCGGACAACTCCAAAGGAAATAGGCGAGCCGCACAGCCAACTCTCGATCCTCGAGCTGACGTCGCAACGATTCGTTCCCAGGTTCGTTCAGATAGAGAAAACCCGGCGAGGCAAGGATGACACTCAGCGGCGTCCGAATGGCGACCTCGAACGGTTCCCCGGACTGTCGACGCACTTCGAAGATCGCTACAAGCTTCTCGATAAAAGCCGCGTCGGGTCTCGCTTTGCGGAAGGCGATGTCAGCGAACTCATTGAGAATCGCACGAGCGCGGTCCAGCTCACCCGGCGCGTCCGCTTGCTTCTGCTCCGGTTGAAACGCATGTCTGGCTAGGATCTGACGCAGGGGTGAAAGCGGTTCAGATTCGGGAAGTGGACCTTCCAGTTCAACCCAGTCGATCCAGACGGCCGGTGGCGTTCCGTAACCGTTCGTTCGCTTGTCTCGATTGTAGGCGTCGCGGAGTTTCTTCCCATCCGTCGGCTGCCGTTCTTGAATGCCAAATTCTATCTGGGTTTCAAGGCCCACCTCAATCTGCGTTTCGATGATCTCCGGATGATCGATGGTTCCGGTCACGTGATGACTGCTGATCGGTAAACTCGCAAACCCCGCCTGCACACCGTTCACTCGTTGAGGGTGTCCGATTTCGATGAAGTGGCGGTATGGCGGCGATCCTTCTACGATCCCGGCACGGACGCGCAGGCGGTAGGTACCCGGTGGCAGGTGCTTCGGCTTGGGTGTCACATCGATGCGCTGGATCCCCCAAGTGAGCTTCAGGTAGGTGCCACGATCACTGTGGGGAAGCTCGGCATAGTGCTTCATGTAGGCGTACTTTCGAGAGTACCCGCCTTGGAATGAGAACGTGGCGTCGTTGTCGTCTTTGAATCCAAAATTCTTCGGGTCAGGTGCACGGATCAGTTTGTGGGCGTGACGATAGAACAGAAAGGCTGATGCCGAAGGCCACGACGCAAGATCGAGCTTTGGATTCTCCTTCAGAATCTCGGCCACGATTTCCTTGTTCTCGGGCGCGGCTGCCGCTTTGTCGACGCCCGCTTTCCAATGCATAAAGCGGTTATTGGTCGCTTCCATCTGTCGGAGGTTCTTGAGGCTTTGGACGTTGACGGTGGTTTCCGGCTCGACGCGGAAGACGCGGGGTCTACTCCCTGGGTTCTCGTGTGTCGTCCTGTCCGTTTGTCGCTGGAAGGCTTCATCAATCGCCTGACGCCCCAGTCGGAGGTACTGTTCGAACTGGTCACTTGAGATGAACTGCGATGCCCCAACGGTGTCAAACGTTCCGGACCCGCCATCGGTGGGTAACGACTCGACATCGATTTTCACTCCCGTCAGATGTTCGATGGTGTTTCGATACTCGCGGCGGTTCAGTCGTCGCAGGGTGATCTTGCCGCCGGAATCGGACAGCGCCTTCCGCGCGGCGACCATTGTTTGAGCAAGGTCGTCGAGGAAGTCCGCTTTCTCGTCGTTGCCCGGTTGCTCTGAATCCTCTGGCGGCATTTCACCGGCGTTCAGCGAACCCAGAACTTTCTGCCAGAGTTCTGCTTGCTCAAGCGTTGTCATCTGAAACGGCAACGTTTCAAGATCAACGTTACCCTCGCTCGTCAGAGAGTCATGGCAATCAAGGCAGTACGACCGGAAGAAAGCACGATGCTTTTCTGCAAGGCGTGCCTCGGGTGGATCAGCTCGCGCGATTGAGCAAAACGAAAGCACCGCAATGCAGAGTTTGACGTTGAAACGCTTCATCATTTTGTCGTGATTCTTGGTAACCCGACGCGTTAGCGAGGGACCGGTTTCGGTTGCCATTTGATCCCTCGCTTACGCTTCGGGTTTCCAATCCTGGCGTCGTTGATACGTAATTGGTTTGCAACGGCTCTCCATATAAATCGCATGGCGGATGCGCAACGATCCAGTGGAGGGCATCGCTCAGCGAAACAGAGTCTGCGATGGTGAGTGTAACCCGACGCGTTAGCGAGGGATCAGTCGGTTGCCATTTGATCCCTCGCTTACGCTTCGGGTTTCTAATCCTGGCGTCGTTGATACCCAATTGGTTTGCAACGGCTTTCTATATAAATTGCATGGCGGATGCGCAACGATCC
>JBCBOT010000335.1:0-9052 GCA_039821165.1 Planctomycetota bacterium
CTTTGATGCCGATGGCATCAAAGACAAAACGAGGGAGGGTGAATTCACCAAAACCGCTCAGTTTGAGTAGCTAGAGACCAGTTAGGTTGTTACGCCGTTCGCATCTCAACTCTCATTGGAATGAATCGATGAACTTTGTTGCGGAACTTTTGCTTGCCGATCGAGACAGCGCCGCGAATCAATGGCTTCGCGAACATCCCCTGGTGCTTGCCGCCGGCATGTTCGTGCTGGGAACCCTCTTGCTCTTCTTCGGCATCGTCGGATTGAAGTCGGGGGTCACGAAGGACAAGTATGGCAACGTGATGACCGGTGGCTTGGCGAAGCTGAGTTCGGTGGTTCGCGTGATCGGGGGGATCGGGTTGCTTTGCTGCGCGATCTACGTTTCGATCTTCGGTGCGTGGTAGCACGAACCAGGATTGAGCACGGTTACGGTGTGATAACTCCTCCATGGAACATTCATGATCAACTACACGACGTATCACCACGAAGCGTTTCCCGATGTGCTGGTCATCGAAGCGACCGGTAAGTTGGATACGGTGACGGCGGATTACATGCTCGATTGCATTCAAGGATTGATCGAGAAAGGCAACACCAAGATCGTGATCGACTGCGAACAACTCAATCTGATTACGAGTTTCGGTCTCGGGATGTTGGTTCGTGCCAACAAGCGAATGAAGGACAAGGGCGGGGCGATCGCGATCGCAAACGCCCATGGGATTGTCGCCGAGTCGCTCGCGATCGTGCATTTTGATCGACTCTTCAATCTCTTTCCGAACGTCGAGCAGGCGGCGACCTCGTTTTAGTGTCTTCGTCAGGCATTGGATCGCCATACGATCCGATCAGGCTCTCGGGTGAATCGCAAACTTGCAGTCTATATTGACGTTGATGATACGCTGATCCGTTCGGTGGGCTCGACTCGAATCCCTCTCCCAGCCAGCGTTGAATACGTTCGGCGAATGCATGCGGCTGGTCACGCGGTCTATTGCTGGTCACGCGGGGGCGGCGACTATGCGCGTGAGGTCGCCGACTCTTTGGGCATCGCACAGTGTTTCGTTGCCTTTCTCCCAAAGCCGGATGTTTGCCTCGACGATCGTGGAGAATTGATGCTCGACGATTGCGAGATCATTTTGCCCGGCAACGCCCCAAATCATTGAACGCAACAAGTTTACCGCGCGAGAAGGGGTGAGATCATGGAAACGGTGCTGGCGATCGTCGGAACGCTGCTGCTGATACCCTTTTACGCCTACGTCTTTGATCTCACGCTCGGACGTTTCATCGCGCCTCGCGAGAACAAGTGGGAGACCCAAGAGGACATGTCGAACTCCGGGTGTCAGACGTCGATGGCGTTGCTAGGCTTTGCGATCCCAGCAGCATTCACCGTGTTTTCGATCCGTTACGTCCTCGGCTGGTAGGACGTAGATCGCGGTGTGTGATGCGGTGTCTTGAGGCGTCGGTTGGCGACGCTTTCACGCAAGGAATCTTCGATTCCAAAGCACTAGCGGACTTTGCAGGAGAACTCAATGTGAGCCGACTTGCCGACGGCGAGCGGTTCTTTCAGTTTCCAAGACAGTCGTACCGAACCGGCTTCGTTTCCTCGGGTCATGAAATCGGCTTCCCGATCGCACTTCTGCGAGTCTTCGACGTACTCCAGACGTGTGACCAGGCTGTCGACAATCTCGATGTCGGACACGGGCGAGTCCCCGACGTTTTGGACATGGATCGCGAAGTGGATTTCGTCGCCGAGTTCCGCCGACGACTTGTCCGCCACTTTCATGATCTTGAGTCGTCCGGCATCTGGGAAGTCATACTCGACGAATGCTTCGGCGCGTTGGTCGCGCGTCAGCACCGGAACTTCCAAGCCTTTGAACATGACTTCGACGGCGTCGCGAACCATCCAACTCCGTGCCGCCAACGCCCCTTCTCGTAGCACTGCGATCTGAGCTTCACCCATTTGGCCGAGCGATGCAAAGTCGAGTGTCGCCAGGATGGCAAGTACATCTTCGGCGAGTTCTGGAGCGACAACGCTTTCAACAGGCACGCCGCGATTGCGATCCCGCATCGCATCAACCCGGCGAGCCACATCGGCGCGTCCGAGTTCGATGCTCTCGCCGACCGCGAGACTCGGTTGATTCATACCGACTCCTGTCGGCCCGACGGGTTTTGCAATGCCTTGGAGTGCCACGGTTCGTTCGCCGCCCGCCGCCGAACTGACTTGACGAACGGATCCGAATCTTGGCGAGTAGACACAGACACGGTTGCTGGCTTGGAGTTTGATGTCGCCGGCTTCGGTGGTGTAGTGAACCACGGCATCGGCCGGTTCGAGCCCTGCAACGTAGCCGTCCTTGCGAAGTATCGCGGCTTCGGGAGCGTCGCCACCGTTGCAAAGGAACTCTTGCGGATCAATCGTGGGGCGCGGAAAGAAGCCCGCCACTGGCGGTTCGCAACTCATGCAGTTGGCATCGACTTCGACTTCGCAGTCGCCGCAATAAACGCCGCCGCCTTTGGCGGCACGCAGGCGATCGACGAATCCGACTTGAGCGATCTCGTCTGCCTGTTGCGGTGCGCTGGAACGCATCGACGTTGCCGTGATACCAGGAACCGCCGGCGTTCTGCCTCCGGGGGTCAATTTCGGTGTGGGGACCGACGCCGTCGACGGGAGCTTGGTCGTTCCCGGCAGTCGAAAGGCGGCGCTGTCACCTGTGGTTCGGCACCCTAGCAAGAGTGCGAAACCCAGGACGGTCGTGGCTGCGAGACTTCGATTGGACATGGCGGGAATACTTGGTGGAGTCTGTTGTCCGGCGCGTTGATCCGCAATCATCGAGCTTGCGCGGTGTTGTTTTCTATCGCCGTTGAAGCCGGCGGTGTTTGATAGATCGGTGCCCAGGCGGGATAGCCGAAGTAGAACTGCGGTGTGAGCGCTGGGTTGCGTGGCGGCGCGAGCGACCCGATTCGCAGGATCGCGATCGGGCGGCCGAGTGAGTCCGCCGTTGCCAATGCATCTTGCTTGGGTGTCAGATCGATCGGCGTGGCGTCGTCATTGGTTTTGGCGAGCGGAGCAGCCGATTGCGGATCCTCGAGATAAATCACCCGAGTGACGAGGCTGCCTTCCATCGCGTTTTGCAGGTCCGATTCGCTGATCGTGACAGGGATCGGGAATCGAGTTTCTTGTCCCGGAGGCGGGTGCAAACGTCCGAGCAGTTCAATGGTCGGATAAAGCTCGACTCCAGGTGAAAACGGAATCCCGGTGACGCGGAAGCGGTAGACCGGTCCGACAAGCAGGCCGGCCATCAGATTCTTTTCCGATTGGGACATCGCGCCGCCATTGGGCATCGAAAACTCCGTGCCCTTCGGCCCATAGAACTTGACCGGTTGGAACGACGTCGGCTGCATGCTGTATGCGGCAGGGCTGTTCCAGATCGCTCCCGGTGGGAGACTGGTGTGGTACAGCGGGTGTCGATCGGTGCGGACCGGAGTCGTACCCGACTGCTGAGCCTGCACGGAGTGCATGAAGCTCATAAAGATCACCGTTGCCGTGCACAGAACGCGGAACGAGGGTTTGGTGAGTCGCATCGCCGCAATAGTCTCCGTCAAAACGATGTTCACTGACGAAAGGGAGCGTACGCAGCGGCGTCGGTCACCCAAAAGATGCCGACGCCGCTTGCTTGGTCTTCGTCGATTCAGCCAGTCGCTGAGCGACTAGGGGTTGCAGTTCGGATCGACTGCTTGGCTTCCGCGTTGGTACAAGCCACGCCCCGCCGGAAGACCCGGGTTGAGGTTTTGCTCGGTGACGCGGATGTTGCGAACCGGGTTCGGATAGCTATATCCGGGCTGATGCCGAACGGTGGTTCGAAGCGTGTCGACGGGTTGCGGAATGTTCATCGGAGTACGGTTACGCATCACGTGCTTCTTCAAGCCCGCCGGGTGACCGAGCGGAATGTGGGGCGGTCCGGGCAATCCGATCGGAGTTCCGCTCATCGGCATGCCGTACTGCGGCGCCGTGATACCGGAAATCATGCCGGGAAGTTGCGGCGGGACGGGCGAGCAAGAGCCGCCATCGGGGCCGCATCCTTGTGTCGAAGCCATCGCGAACGGAGCGGGCAAGCCAGCGATGGGCGGAGCCATGCCGAGTCCCATCGCACCGGCGCCGGGCATCTCGATGTCCTTGTCGCCGAGACGGATGATCGCGAGGATCGAACCGCGGCGGTCCGCTTCCACGATCGGGTCGATGCCCGGATCGAGACGCGTGCTCACCAGCGTGTCGATGCCGGCCAACGCGGGACCTTGGAAATCGGGATCCGGAAGGTAGAGAACCTTGGTCACGAAGTTGCCCGTGACGACTTGGTCGAAGTCTTCCTCATCGAATTGAACCGGGATCGAATTGTGAGCCAAGTAAGCTCCGGTTCGCGGGTTGGCGAACGCGAGTTCAATGGTCGGGTACAACTCGACGCCTTCACGACCGGGAATGTTCGTCAGTTTCAGACGGAACAGACCACCTTGCGGAAAGTTCTGACGAGCGGGAACGATCAGCGGTTGGCTGTCGAAGGTTCCGCTGCCGCTTTGATCGTAAAGAACCTGCATGCCTTCGGGGCGACCGAAGGTGACTTGCAACGGCTGCATGACCGGTGCTCCGACCATGGCACCGCTCATGACGCCACCTTGGATGACTCCACCGCCGGCGGGAATCGCGCCGACTCCGCCATCCATGCAGCCAGTGTTGCAGTTGCCTGCGCGGAGTTTCTCAATAAAGCCGACCTGCTGAATTTCGCCGCCTTCATCGCCGACGCTTACATCGGCATCAGCAACGGAGGTTAGCGGTGCAGTGGTGTTTGCAGCAGCACCGTGGTAGGCGGCCGGTCCGAGGACACCGGGGCCGGGGCCTCCGACGCCGGGACCAGGTTCCATCAGGTGTTGGGCTGGCGGCAGGTTGTGGCGGGTCGGTACACATCCGGTCGCGACCATCGCACCAGCCGCGATCAGCGACAAGTGAGTGACGAAGCGTTTCATCTTTTCCCCCATTCCTTGGGTAGTACCGCGCTCGAATGCGGTTGCGGGATCTCCCGCATCGGCTGAAGTAGTTCGACGTGACGATCTGCCTGGACGCGCGGTAGGAATCGCACCTACGATCCGGCGACGTGTGTAGACCCGTCACGGAAAGGAGCATCGGCACGAAACGTCCAGATTCTTTGGAAAAATCGCCACAACCGGCCCATGAAGACCATTCGGCACAACAGGAGATCGTTTGAACGCCGCATGAAACACTGTTTCACGGTTGCGCTGGTGCTCTCATGCTTGCTCATTGCCGTCGATTCTCAGGCGGATCCCGCCCTTGGTCCGAGTGCCAAGCCCGAGAATGATGCCTCGAAATTGGTCGATCAAGTACTCGATCGGCTCGCAAACGGACAGCCTTTCGAGGCCAAGGTTCGGCAGCGTGTCTGGGCGTCGGGTCGGGAAGTCGTTGGCGTCGGTCACCTCACCCAGGCGGCGAGCGGAACCGGGGCGTTTAAAATGTCGCTCACCATTCACGACGGGAACGGCAAACACAGTCCGCATAGCTTTGAGCAAGTGAGCGACGGCAGGCTCGCCTACACGCGGACCGTCATCGGCGGCACGGTGTCTCTCAAACGCGTCGATGTCGGTTGGTTGGACGAGGGTTTGCGAACGCTCCGAAGAAACGACCGCGTCCGACCGAGTATGAAAGTCGGTGGGATCTGCGAAATGATCGACACGCTGCGCCGCGACTACGACCTCCGGGTCGGCACGAGCGAACTCGACGGTCGCTCACTCTATGTGTTGATTGGTCGTCTCAAGGAAAACCGTATCGCGGCGATCAAGCAAGAATCCAATCGAGACCTTCCTGAGCTGTTTCCCCGACGCGTCCATGTCTTCATTACCGCCGAAGACGATCCCCGGACCGGGGTTCAACGCGGTGTGCCGATTCGCATCGAGCACCGCGGTGCACCTCCAAGCACCGGTGGTGAGCAAGCTGCATCGTCCAAGACGAATCCCGGTGGGCTGATTTCGCTGTTGGAGCTGTATTCGATCCAGCCGACCTCGCCGCCACGCATCCAGCAGTTTCGATTTGAAAACCAGGATGCCTCGGTCACGTTCGAAAATGAAACGGGACGTTACGAAGATCGCTTTGACATTCGCGTCAGCGCCAAACAACGCGAACGGTTCCGGTGATACGCGGTTGATGAATCGTGAGCCACATGGGTCGCGAGTTCAACAAGGTCGAGATTCAACTACCTTCGTAGGTCTGTCGCCTCGCAGTTCGCGACCAACCCGAGACCGAAAGACTCTCCCCATTGCTTGAGCGTCGAAACAACAGGCTCGAGCGTCCTGCCGACATCAGTAAGTTCGTACTCAACACGCGGAGGCGACTCGGCGTATGCAATGCGTTCCACAAGACCGGCGGATTCCAGCTCACGTAATTGCTTCGTGAGCATTCGCTCGCTGACACAACCAATCGTTTCGTGCAACTCACTGTACCGCATGCGGCGTTCAAGAAGGTAATACAAAATGATTCCCTTCCATTTGCCGCCGATAAGCTCCAGTGTTGCTTCGACAGGGCAGGCAGCTCTCTCGTAATCAACGTGTCTTTGCTTGCTGCTCACAGTTTTGTTCGTTACGGACCAAAGTGTTCGTTTCTTGTTCATCCTCAGGCCACCAGTATCATGAGCCACGAACCGTTTGACAAATGGTTGTTGGACTCGAGTCTCGTCCCAGCGGCAGTGGAACAAGGAAATGAAGGCAGTTGGACTGAGAAGATACCTTCCAATCGATGACCCTGAATCGCTGATCGACTTTCAGCAAGAGAAGCCCGTCCCCCAAGGCCGCGACCTGCTGGTGTCAGTCAAGGCAGTCGCGGTGAATCCCGTTGATTGCAAACTGCGAGCTCCGAAACCAGGGGTTGAGGACCCGCCTAAAGTTCTCGGCTACGACGCATCGGGAATCGTGGAGTCGGTTGGGCCCGAGTCGACGCTCTTTAATCCCGGAGACAAGGTTTTTTATGCGGGGGATATCACACGCCCGGGAACCAATTCCGAGTTTCATCTGGTCGACGAACGCATCGTTGGCCGAATGCCGGCCTCGCTCGATTTTTCGCACGCAGCGGCACTCCCGCTAACTTCGATCACCGCCTATGAAGCATTCTTTGATCGCTTAGCAATCGATCCGAACGGTGCAAATGACGGCGAATCCATCCTGGTCATCGGCGGTGCCGGCGGCGTCGGCTCGATCGGTATTCAGTTGGCCAAGATTGCAGGCCTGAATGTGGTCGCCACTGCCTCTCGCCCCGAATCCATCCAGTGGGTGACGGAGTTGGGGGCGGATCACGTGATCAATCATCGAAAGCCACTGCGTCCGCAGGTCGAAGACCTCGGCATGAAGTACGTCGATTACATCGCCTTTTTCAACGATACCGACGGCCACTGGGATGCTGCTACGGACTTGATTCGTCCGCAGGGGCACATGGTCTCCATTGTCGAAAACAGCAAGCCACTCGACCAATCAACCATGAAGATGAAAGCAGCCACTTTCTCGTGGGAGTTTATGTTCGCTCGCTCGATGTTCCAAACCGACGACATGGAGCAACAACATCATCTACTCAATCGAGTTGCCGATTGGATCGATGCCGGTCGCCTGCGAGTTACGACAGGCGAAGTGATGATGCCGATCAATGCGTCAAACCTGCGGGAGTCGCACCGCAAGCTCGAGTCTGGGAAAGCGATCGGGAAAATCGTCCTGGAGGGATGGAGCTAATTCTCAAGCCGCTTAGGACACAGATCACCCTCTACCTCCACCGGAGTCCGTTCATGTCAAAACTCACTATTGTGGCCTTCATCCACGTGAAGGCAGGACACGTCGAAACTGTTAAAGCGGAATTGGAGAAGCTCATTCCCATTGCGCGAGCTGAAGAGGGTTGCCTGCAGTACGACTTGCACCAAGACAACGAAGATCCGGCACAGTTTCTGTTCTACGAAAACTGGGAGTCTCGCGAGCTCTGGCAAACACATATGAACAACCAGCACTTGAAGGACTATTTGGCGGCGACGGATGGCATGGTGGAGAAGTCCACGCTCAATGAGATGAAACATATCGCATGAGGGCACTGCGGTACGGTTGCAACAAGGTTTCATCGGCCAGGGTTTGAAATGCCTCAACAACTCACTGTCGGCGTCACGGACCTGTCTTTTCATCGATTGACTGCTTCACTTGTGACACATGTTCTGCGTGGCATGGGGTTCGACGTGGATCGCGTGTTTTCGCATCACGAAAGTAATTTCGAGAAGCTTCAATCGGGCGACATTGACATGCTCGTTTCAGCTTGGCTTCCATCCAGCCACGGCGGCTACAAGGATGACGTTTAGAAGACGGTGCCCGTCATGGATCTCGGGTTGCACTACGAACCCTACGCTCTATGGGGAGTTCCTGACTACGTGCCTGAATCGGAAGTCGCTGAAATTGCGGACCTGCTCAAGCCAGAAGTGCTCCGGAAAATGAAGCGTGACATTCAGGGCATCAATCCTGGCGCTGGGATTAGCCGTTTCTCCGTGAGGATGATCGATGAATATGGGTTGGGAGATGCGGGCTATCAGTTCCATCATGGAACAGAAGATGACTGCTTCGGAGCCTTCGAACGAGCCGTCATGAACGAGGACTGGATTGTCGTGCCTCTCTGGAAGCCGCAGTTTCTGCATGCTCGATATCGTATTCGAGAGCTCAAAGATCCAAAGGGGCTTCTTGGTACCGTTGACAAGGCGGTGATGTTGCTAGGAAAAGATCGCTCCGGGCAGTTCACTGAGGAGCAGCTCCGGGAGCTTGATTCGCTTCAGTACGGGAACGACCTCATCGCAGACCTCGACGATCGGGGCGCGCGCGATGGGAAGCCGATAGATGAGGTGACGACAGCCTGGCTCGCGTCACAAACATAGTCTTTGCCAACGCCAATCGAAGGAACGGGGTGTCCGCACAGCCGTTCGGTTGATTTAAGGACGAGACGGTTGATCCGCCAAGCCCTCCTGCTGCGATCGGGAGTCGCATCGGCGATTGG
>JBCBOT010000336.1:0-9038 GCA_039821165.1 Planctomycetota bacterium
GTTCATTCAATGTCTCAACTCCCGTGTTTGAATTTAGAGATACGATGCGACGACAAAGCTTGCGAATGTATCGGTGCTCAAGATGTGCTCGCCTCCGCATGCTTCGACCTCAATCGCGCCCGCGCCGACTTCGAGATCTCCTTTGCGTGACGAAGCAATTCTCCCTCGATCGGTTTGGTGATCTTTTTCAGCGCCTCGATCGAGGCTTGCGCATCTCCACGATGATGATATTCGATCCATGCGACTCGGACGCAAGCCTGGCTCGCGTACTTTGACCCGCGAGCAATCAACAGCCGAAGCGGCAGCAGACAATCGAGATGCATTTGATGAGCGTCCAACAGTCTGGCGTAGGCAACCAAATGGGAATCGGCTACTGCTCCGATGCAACCGATTTGATGGAGCGATCGAAACGAAGCACTGGCTTCTTCGGCACTGCCTGCCGAGACCGCTCGCGTGAAGGCACCCAAAATGGCAAAGCGCGAGTCGCTGCCGGACTCAACCGCGGGTTCGCTTGATTGCGTTGCACCGCGCCCCAACTCCTCAACTAACTGGCTCGTTGTCATCGGCTTCGATTCAAAGTTTGCCTGAGTGGGTGGTCGGGAGCTGTTTCCTCGTTGACCACGTTGCGTTTCGCCAGAGCCAAACGCAGGCCAAGCGGGCATGGGAATCCCGGTCCGCGAAAACAAGTCCCAACCTTCGCAGTCCACCCAGCCACGTTTCAACATCACGATCGCAAACGGAACACCGACGAATGCCCCCATCAAATGAAGCATCGGTGTCGACATCTGCCACTCAAGCAAAATAACGAAGAGTAACTCTTTCCCGACGTAAAACGCCGCAACGCCGTAGAGTGGGATTTCGATTGTGCTGACAAACCATCCCCAGGTCAGAATGAAATCGATGTCGTTGAATGGAGCCCAAATGCAGGCGACCATCATCAACGCGAAGACGACTCCCGAGGCTCCCAACGCTCCCCCTTCGCCCCCATAGAAGAGGAACATGGGGATCTGACCGATAGCCCCATCCGCGAGCGCGAGCCCAAGGTAGAGCAAACCAAAGCGTTGCCAACCGAGTTTGCCTTCGACGACAAGGGCGAAGCACCACAGAAAGATCATGTTTCCGATCAGGTGCATCCACGACGCATGCATAAACGCCGCCGTAACCCATTGCAGCGGATTGATGCGATCAAACTCGAGAATCAGCCATTCGCTTCCTTGAAAGTCCCCCATCCCCGTCACCAGGAACAGAACAGCGTTCAAGCTAATGATCGCGATCGTCGCAAAGGGATAGTGGTAGACCGGAGCATCCGTGCTGTAAGGCAACAGCATTCGCGTCTTCCAATTGGAACAAACTGCAAAATGGGCGTTGATAAGCAACGGCTGAAACGAGTCTCAATTGAGGCGCGAAAAACGAAACCGAATTCTGTCCACGCGATTGCCTCACGATCCATGGGGCGCTCCGGGGCTGGATCTGTGAATTATTCACACATGGCGGTTGACGGAGCCTCGCAACTGTGAAACAATCACAGTTTGAGTTGGCAACGCCCCTTCTCTCTTTCGCAGCTCGCCGATGCAATTGAACGAAAACGAATTGGAAGTGTTGCGATTGCTTTGGCGGTCACAGCCGCGAAAGCCCGCCGAGATTCAAGCGGAGTTCGGCTGGGAAATCGACAACGGAACGCTCAGGAGCATCCTGGTCGCCATGGTCGACGATGGACTGCTCAAACGCAAAAAGGCGGGCAAAGCCTACGTGTACTCGGCGCGTGTCAGACGAGAAACACTGCTTCGGCGAATGGTGGGGCGAATCGCTGACGTTTTCGCAGATGGCTCCACTGGCAAGTTACTGATGGAGTTGGCGAGCATCGAACGGCTAGCCGACCACGAACTAGATGAACTTCGTCAGATCGCGGATCAGGGGATCGAAGAAGATGACTGAGTTGCTTGAATCAAACGTCGCGGTCACGTTCGTTCGGATCACGCTACTGCTTTTGATCGGATTGGCCCTTGTCCGTGCCTTGCGTTTCGCAGCCCCCTCATTGGCGATCGCCGTCACTCGCTGCCTCTTCATTGCTTTGTGGCTAGGCCCCATCGTCGTCCTGACTGGCTGGTCCGTGCCAATCGCGATGCTGCCTCCGGACGCCCAATTGACCACTCCCTTTACCGACGATGGAGCGCCGAGTCCGCGGGAACCTACAAAGCTGCTGAGCGTTCCTTCGATACCCGCCGGACCGTCCATTGGTGCTCCCGTTGTCGCCATTTCACCCAAGACGACACCTGGCGGTGTCCCCGAGGTTCCCGCCCAGGCGTTTGCCGATGAAAGCCGCGTCACCGAGTTCGACAGCGAGCTCGCGCGACCACCTGCCTCGACGCCCAGCCCGATGCTGTGGACTCTCGCAGTCGTTATCTGGGCTATCGTCAGCATCGCCCTTCTTGTTCGTTTGTTTGTAAGCGTTCTTCGGACACGGTCGGTCATCTCGGGAAGTGAACCCTGCTGCGAACGATTGCAACTGACGTTGGATCGAGTTGCGCAACAATTGCACATCCAACATCCATCCGTTCTTCGGATTTCGCATGCGGTGGCAGGGCCATGTACGGTCGGGATCTTCAAACACGTGATCCTACTCCCGGCAAGCTGGGCGAGTTCCAACGAACGGCTCTCGGAAGCTCAACTCGAAATGATCTTCGCACACGAACTCACGCACGCAGCCGGCCGCGACACTCGATGGGACGCGCTCGGACGGGTCACGGCCGCGATTTGGTGGTTTCACCCTTGTGTCGCCGCGCTCGTTCGAGCACACCGATTGGCCTGCGAACATCGATGTGACGCAGCGGCGAGTCGCATCTCGGGAAACGTTGATTTCTATCGACAACAACTCGCGCGTTGGGCGATCGCAATTCTTGATAGCGATGCGACTCTCAAGAGCGATCCCCTGGCTTCACTGGCAATGGCCGCTAGACCGTTGCTTTTGCGACGCCTCAGCTGGCTCAAGCGGGGCCGAGTGACAGAGTCCACGACTCCAAGTCGCCGGTTCGCGATGGGGATCGTCACCGCAGTACTCGCGCTCGCCTGCCTTGCGATTCAACCGATCCGACGATCGCTCGCGGCGACTCAGCCACCAACCGAGTCAAAAAATTCAGACGACACCACCAACAACGGGTCTCCAGCTGCACCAGCCAAACGAATCACAGCCACCGAGTCAGCGGAACCCCATCTACTCGTGCCTTCGTCGGACTCGATGGGATACTTCGGCGACGAGCGGCCAACACTGAATTGGGATGAGCGAGTCAATGTGTCGGTGACGGTGACCGACCAAGACACAAAGCCGGTCGCCAACGCTATCGTCCAGCTGACCGAGATCACCGATCTCGATGGCCGACGCGGCATGTTTTCCATCGAATTTGGCGCAAGTACCAACGACCGTGGCGCGGCCGTTCTGAGGCTTCCTGGTGGCACTCGACGGTATCGTCTTCGAGTGACCTCTGCGGGATACGCTGCCCTCAGCACGGAGAACTACAAACTCGCCGACCGCGTTGAAATCACTTTGCAGTCCGGACGGATTGAGCGCATTCGGGCGGTCGATAAGGACGGCAACCCTCTCCCGAACGCGTTTCCACTGGTCGAACAGAGCAGCATTTACGGTCGCGAATTCAAAGCACAAGGCGGCGTCCATGTGTCGCCCGTGCTTGCTCCCGAACGGCGTGCGATGTGGGTGGTCGATGGCTCCGATTCGAATCGCCCGATCCTCTTCAGCGACCTGATCGACCTGGAGGACCAATCGGGCGTCGATGCCTCAGGTGTCCGGCAAGTCACCCTTCAAATCGGTACTCGTCTCGTCGGAAAACTCGGCCACGAAGTTCCACGTCCCATCAAAAACGGATTCGTGCATGTTGCCATCCTCGAAAACGGTAAACAGCGAACCGGACCAAGGCTTGCGTGGCATCAATACACAAAGATTCAAGAAGACGGCTCGTTTGTGTTCGAATCCTTGCCGCGCAACTCGCACGCTCAGCTGTTTGCGATATGTGAGGGCTGGCAATCAAAGAACCCGAGCAAGGAATCGATTCGGCAATACTTTCAGGATCACAACGCTGGGACCGAAGAACGTATCGACTCGACAATGGACCGGTACAACGCGAACCCCCAGTTGTATCGTCTCGCGCCCGACCAAAAGGTGGTTCAAATCGAGATCCCTTGCCGACAATCCACGTCGCTGGACGTGCGGGTCGTGGACCCGATCGGAAATCCCATTGCGGGAGCCACGGTGACCACCTCACCCAACCTCGCATTCTTCGGCGATTTGGTGATTCCTGGCGTCCAATTTTGGACTGACAAAATGATCCGGGGTGACGGTGCACTCGTTTACAACCCCAACGACCCGTTTTCGCGTTTCGCGTCGGCGGCCTTCTTGGAAGTGATGACTGACAGTGATGGGATCGCCCGACTTCGAAACCTTCCCAATACGAGCGAATCGTTCGAAGTCGTTGCGGACGGTTACGTGATGTCGGCCTATCCGGGCACGGACGCCAGATCGCCCGGACGATACGGATTGACTGGAGAGATGACTCCGGGCAAGGTGACTCGCTGCACCGTTACGATGGAACGTGACCTCAAGCGAACCGAGCGAGAGCTGCTGGTTGTTGATCAAAACGGACAGCCACTTAAAGACGTTGAATTGACGATCACGGCGATCGCGACCGGCGCCCAAGATCCGAATTGGCAACAGTGGTCGGTACGGCGATTCGGAGAGGCGAGTCGTAAGCAAACGAATCCCGACGGACTGGCAAAACTTCTGCACCCGCAGATCGTTGATGGCTCCCCCGTCACACAACTCACCGTGCGGCTGGAGGGACGGATCACCGAGCATCGTTGGCTTAATAAGACATTGGTCGTGCCTGCTCAAGCCGACGGCTATGGTTTTCGTGTGACCGCCACGGAACCAACCGAACAAGAAAACGCGCGGGGACGCTGGAAAGCCGCTACCGTCGAATACACCGACATCTTCACCGACGCGGCCAGTTCACCCGCAACGGTGCTTCGAGAGCTAGTGGAACGAAGCGACCTCCTCTCGCTACGAAAGTTACTGGCTGCCAACGAGTTCGATGCGTTCGAGCCCGTCAAGATGCTCGCCGAATGCAATCGCACCGAATTACGGAACCGGAGCGCAACCGAACTTGTCCGCACGACCTCCGGTGATCGAATCGTTGCCCTCGCGAGTGTGCGTCCGAGCAATCGACCGACTCAAGACACCGCCCTGCTCAAGGAAGTTGCCTTCATCTTCGACGACGTCGGCACACTCGCTGGCGTCATCGGCGGGGGATCAAAGGATCGCGAAGACTTGGTCTTTACGAATCTCGGTGGCACGTTCAACTTCTTCGTTCGCGTGTCCGGCTTCGAACAACACGGCCGCTACGAATACGCAAGCCGTTGGTACAAAGTCGATGAGCCCGATAAACCGGCGCTGACCGTCTTTCACCAAGCCAACTCCGCGAGCTTTGCAGCGTTTCAAGGCTCCAAGTTTCCGCGTGCCGAATATGGATTCCTTGGGTTCGGACTCAACGGCGTTCGGCTCGACTCCGACGCAGAGGGTACCAATCGCAAAGGCGCGATCGTGCCGAGAACGATCGTCTGGGATCGACGAAAAGGCAAGTTCTTTGGCGAACTGTCTCAATCACGAAACGGGCGAGCGATCTACCGCGTCGTTCCAGAGGAATCGAGCCGCTTTCAGCCAATCACTGCAACCAAACAGCAAATCACCATCGTTGGAGGGCGCCGTGATTTTCAAAATTGGCACCTCTGGAAAGTTGCGATTCCCGAAGACCGTTCGATGACGGCAACACTCGAGCTGCGAGATGAGTCTGGCAAAAAGGTTCGATCGATCCACCAAGCGACGCTGGCGCCGGGCCTTCACAAGTTGCAGCTGCTTTTCGAAGACGCACCTGATTCAGAAAACTCGGCCCCAAAGACTTCCACACTTGTTTTGCTCGTCGACGCTAAAGATGCGAACACCGACCGCCTCTTGTTCAAGATCCCCCATCTCCAAATCACCGAGGCCCCGACGATCGCTGGCAGAGGAAATTACATCGTCGACACTTCGCCACTCGAATTCATCGAAAAACCGACCACCAACGGAAACCAGCGGTTGGTCTGGACCATCGAGTAGGCCCGTCATCCAACGAACTCAACGTTCGTAGCGAAGCGATGGCATTTTCGTCACAATGACGCGACCGATGAAAGCGGCTTCATGCCCCGCTCCGTTATTGTTACCACGCGATCGCTGAGATGACTGAGGAAAAAAACGAAGGAACGCCTTCCACGAGCACCGAAGACTCTGCCACCCACACTCCAATCCCGTCTGCTGAGCCTGATCCTACTTCGAAGCCCGTCGACACCACGGATCTTATCGAGGGATACCATGCCATCGCAGAGTGGATCCGCTTTGCCGATGCCAAAGCGGCGGTTGTCCTCACGGTCGGCGCCGCAATTGGTGGACTCGTCGTTCCGAAACTGAAGAAATACTTGGCCGAAGACACATCCACGCATCCTTTCGAATGGTGGTCAACGCTCGTCGGAGTTGCGTTTGCCCTCTGGCTGTTGTTTCTCCTTCTCAGCGGGATCAGCGCCTTCCTCTGCATCCAACCGTTTCGGCGCCGCGGAAGGCACCCCGCGCTCGAGGATTGCAAACACTTTCATCCGGCCGCAATCGCCGCAAGTTTTGAACTCTCAGACACCGAGCACTTCAGCGGACACTTGGCATCGTTGGGCGATGACGGACTGCGGCGTGAAGTCGCCGCTTGCATGTTGATCGATTCGCACATTTCTTCCGTGAAATACAAATGCGTGACAACAAGCATTCGACTGATGGGCGTTAGCGCTATCATCGGATTGACGTACCTCGTAATGATTCAATTCTGACCCGATCACGACCCAATCACCGACCACTGATTTGCAATCAGAATTGACGCGATGAGACTCGGCCTACGATCGATTCACCAACCAGACCCGGCACGAATGCGTTGTACCGGGTTCGAATCACTGGACGCGAATCACCGGCCCCGCGCTCACGAATCGTTTGCAAGGTTCCTTGATCGATCGGAAAAAGCGTGACCAATTCATGCCGCTTTTCGCTGTAGCGGACACTGTATATAAGGGCTGCGTATCCGCTTTCGGCTTCAATCACATCTGTTTGCAACGTCCAGGAATGGAGGCGACGACGCCAACTTCGTTGCACCCGCTCTTTCAGCCGAAAATGATTGATGCCCCGAAAAGTCATGCGGGCTAGCTCACTCGAGACTTTGCTGCGAAGGCTACGTCGAAGTCGTTCGGTGAGTTGCGGGCTGCCGCGAAAAGCGACGAGGCCTGAAAAGAAGGTCGCGTTCGCAAGGAGCGTGCCAGCCACCGGCGCGGGATTCAGCGTCGAGGGGTGCAAACGAAACGCTTCTTCCAAGCCCGTTTCGACCCAACGTTCTCGCTTGTAGCCATAGGGCGTCTCGAGATTTGAAAACAGATAGCCATAGCAATGCTGGAGACCGGCATGCGGCGTTGTCTCAGACAGCGTCTTGCCGGTGATCAACGAAAAGATCCGGATCACGACGGGTGGCACGATCGTCTGATCTGCAAATTCATCATGATTGAGTGATCGCCCCCAATACGAGAGTGGTCCATTTCGCGAGGCATCCCGTTGAATTTGTTCGACCACTCCGGGTAACTCCGCTCGCAGCAACCGGAGTGCCGACGGATCTCCACTCTTGCCTGTACGAATCAACCGACGTGTGATCCGCTCAAGCCCACTTCCTGATGGAGTCATTGAGAGCACCCGGTTAACGATTGCATGCGTCTGTTGCCACTTGATTCCACGGCATTTTGGCGAGCATCATTCCCATCCCGCATGTATCAGTGATCCCTGCAAACATCAGCCCGGCTCCGACGAATCCCGCGAGACCGATGAAGTAAGGGTTCAAGAAGAAACCTAGCGAGGCGCCGAGCAGGACCAAGAAACCGGCGACGATCCGGACCTGACGCTCGAGTGATATCGTTTTCTTGCCACGGACGACCGGCAGACCAGCCGCAACCCAAGCTTCCGTGCCTCCATCCACACTGATCACCTGATCGAACCCCGCTTGAATGAACTTCTTGGCAGCCATTTGCGAACGGCTACCGCTCTTGCAGATCAGATAGATGGACTCCGAGGAAGTCGACTCGAAAACTTGATCGGGCTTTAACCGATCCAGGGGAACGTTCCGTGCACCTTCTGCGTGTGCCTCTCGAAACTCGGCCGGTGTTCGAACATCAATCAATTCGATACGGGCGCTTCCACCCCTGATCGCTGCGACCTGGTGTATGTCGATCGTCTGCATGATTCTCAATCTCCCCGAGTTTTCAACTCAATGCGTTAGGGTAGAGCTTTGTACCAATTCAATCTTCGGGTTCACGCACCGCAGGGCTTGCGCCCGGCCGCAAAAACACTAGGCGGGACGGCGCGAGCCGTCCCGTGCCATCCGAACTCTCGACTGGAACAAACACTAGGCATCGGTAAGTGGTTAGCGGCAGGGCGCTAGCCGGCGCTAGCCGCCGGTGAGTTGTGAGCGGCAGGGCGCTAGCCGCCGGTAAGTGGTGAGCGGCAGGACGCTATCCGCCGGTAAGTGGTGAGCGCCAGCCGGTCTTCCTCGAAAAACCTGCGGCTAACGCCTTGCGGTTCACCAAAACGCAGATCTCGACGTTGTTCCAACATACAAGGGACCGTGCCTAGGCGGACTCACGCAGAAAACGACCTTCGATGCACGCCATCAGCTTTTTCAAGTGTGGCTCCGCGACTTGGTAGTAGACTCGCTGACCCTCGCGTTGACTGGTCAAGAATCGGCAACGTTGAAGCAGCCGCAAATGGTCAGACATCGCGTTGTGCGCGATCTGACAATCCTCGGCAAGTTCACCGACGGTGTATCGGCCGGCGAGCAGCAACTGAACGACCCGCAACCGAACGGGATGAGCGAGCGTCTTCAAACACTCGGCCGCCTCCACGAACTCCTGAACGTTACCCGCCG
>JBCBOT010000337.1:0-9011 GCA_039821165.1 Planctomycetota bacterium
TTGGCTTGCGAATGAGAGTTTTCAAAGTGCGAAGGCACTGACCTTCAAGCCACACTGATTCGTTCCCGCGGCACTAGGTGTGTGTTGTAACTTGCGAGCAACCAACACACGTGATGCATACGCAACACGCGGATGCGGCCTGCTTCCCTCAATACCGGCGAATCAATTCGAGTTCGTCTTATTGAGGATTGCTTGCGCTCGTTCCCGCTTTCGCTTTGTTAGTTCGGGATGATCGCACTCGAGCGATTGCCGCATCGCCTGCTGGGCTTGCTCCAGTTGTCCGGACTGAAAAAGCACAAGCCCACGATTGTAGTGTGCCCACGCGTTGTTGGGGCACAGTTCGACGGATTCTTCGTAGTCGCGGCGCGACTCTTCATCCCGATCGATACCCGCCAATGCCAATGCCCTTCCGTTGAGCGCGAACGCGAGCACCTGGGACTGGCCCAACTCTCGACTCTGGTCGATCGCCCGATCCAGGTCGTCCAATGCGTTGCGGTGTTCTCCCATCTCCGCTTGGACTTGGCCGCGACAATTCAAAAGGTCCGGTTCATCGGGGGTCATCTCCAAGAGTCGCGAGTAGTCTTCGAAGGCTTCGACATGTTGTTCGCTGTACCAATAGATGCGAGCTCGCAAGCGGTAGCCGATCGGTTCTTCCGGCATCGTTTCAATCATCTCGTTTGCCACATCGATCGCTTCGTCGTAACGCTCCTGATCCGAGAGCCAATTGACTTTTGCGTGGAGCGATTGAATGTCCATCGCCTCGGAGTGATCCGGCGCGATTTCCTTCACCTGTTCCAGGTCACGGTTCGCAGCAGACTCATCTCCGAACATCTGAAGCGTGTAGGCCCTTCCCGAGTAAGCCTGGGGATCGTCCGGATGTTTCGCAATCAGATGCTCGTATTCGGTCAATGCCTCCTGATGTCGTTTCAACTGCAGTAGCAGTGACGCGCGTCGAAGCCTCGCGTTGTCATAGTCGCCCGCCAATTCCAAGACGCGATCAAAGTCGGTGAGTGCTTTCTCCGGTTGTTGGCGATCCATCAAATAGCAGCCGCGGAAGTAGATAAAGTGCTCATTCTCTGGTTCGAGTTCGCAGGCCCGATTGTGATCACTCAGGGCGTTATCGAACTCTCCAAGCTGCGCGTACGCGAAGGCGCGGTTCAGGTAGTGCTCGCCGATGTCAGGTTGCTTTTCGATCAGTTCCAATTGCTCCGCAACCGCCGATTGAGGATCTTCGTTGAGCCGGTGAACCAGCGCGAGGTGCGCTCGCGGATCCGCCCAGTCGGGAGCAAACTCGCGGGCCTTCTCGAAGGCTTCCATCGCGGTGTCGAGTTCTCCTTGCTGAACGCTCAGCATGCCGCGAAGGTGACAGGCTGCGGGATTCTCCGGATCGATCTCAATCGCTTCGTCACAATCCAACCGTGCGAGTTCGAGTTGATCCGTGGAAGCATATGCCGCCGCGCGGGCGAGAAACACGAGCGGGAGTCGACAGCCTTTTTCGATCGCAACCGTACAGGACTCGATCGCTTCTTCGTGATCACCATTGAGCTGTTGGATTCGCCCACGAAGTCCATGACCGACATCTGACTCCGGTTCAAGTCGGAGCACGCGATTGCAGTCATCCATCGCCAATTCAAGTTTATTGACGGAAGCGAAAAAGAAACTCCGGTGAAGCAGCGGATCAATCGAGTCAGGCATCAATTCGACTGCTCGAGTGAGATGATGTTCGGCGCGTTGAAGGTCCGCCAGCTCGTCGGTCTGATAAATGAGACCGAGCTGTCGATGGGCATGACCGCTGTTAGGATCCAGTTTCAAAACAGCCTGCAGGCTCTCAAGGCTTCCGGGTTGGTTTTTCTGTGCCGAGAAGATGATCGAACGACGTAGCAGGAATTCCGGTTCGCGTGGAACGAGTTCGCAAGCGCGATCAAGATCGGCGAGCGCCTGGGGCCAAGCTTCGAGGTCTCCGTAGATGTCGGCTCGATGAACGTAAAACCAGGGTTCCTTGGGCTCCAGTTCGATGCTTCGGTTCCAGTCCGCAAGGGCGGGCTGGCGGTTTCCTTGGGCTTGATGCAGTGTCGCTCGGCGGCCATAGAGAGACGCACACTCAGGTTCCAACTGGATTGCCTCGCTGTACCACTCGATGGCTTGCTCCCAGTCTTCAACGGTTTGAGCCTTCGCGGCCAGCGCGATTCGGCAACTGAGTTCCAACGGTTCCGGGACAACTTGATCCCGCCGCCCCAAAAACGAAAACTTTGATTGGGACCAAACGTAGGCGAGTTGGCGGGTTGTCTTTGTTCGGGCACCGTTGCGCAAAAATTGCTCGTCCGCTCGATCGGCGAGGGATTCGACGTAATGGATCCATTGCTTCGAAAGCTCATGGGGTGTTTCGTTTCGCGGTTCCTCGGCTTGTGTCTTTTTCTCCTGGTCATTCGCAGGCTGGGAAAAGAATCGTCGCATCCAACGCGTCAATTTCTTAAGGGACGAAACACGCCGCCCATGACCGGCGTTCAACAACGCCGCTTCCACGCCTTCGATCTGTATCTCGGGTTGAAGGGGGCCGAATGGCTGGAGCGGAATCTGATCGGCCGGGCGCATACGGACGCGTTGATAAATTAGAAAGGCGACGGGGCCATCGACGACGGGTGGCGAGGGCAGGGCCTGAATCTCGGCTTCCAACTGTGAGACCGCATCGACTTCGACGGAGGCCGGCGACGTTTCAAGCAATAGAAGTGGCGGCCGATCCGGAATCAACGAGCATGAGACCAGAAGTTCGAGGCGACTGGTTTGATTCAGTTGATCCGCGAATGTCGCGACCTTGGCTTGGACTTCACCTAAATAGTTGTTCATCGCGGATGCCGACACCCGGCCATACAGGCCGACTTCGCCGCAATAGTGGGTCGCAAAGCTCTCGGGGATCGAATTGCCGGGCGCTGCATCTGCGGGGAGGTCGGCGGATGGGGCGGGTTCGCCGCGTTCCGCGTATTCACGCAGTGTTCGGAGTGCGGGCACCCGAATCCGATCACCGCAGGCACTGCATTGGATAGTCAATCCCGCTCGTGTCGAACGAACGGGAGTGGTCGAACCACATTCGCAGAGCACCGCAAACATGAAGCGTTCCAGTGAGAAAGTTCCGAAGAGGTGACTGATGTAAGGAGCGACACGCGAGTCGACACTGGCCGGCCCAATCGGCCACCCACATTGTACCCGTGATGGAGACCTGTACTCAAACGTCGCGGCTCCAAGTGTTGCGGCAGCGAGTACTTCGTTCCAATTCAGTATTGGGGTTGTCGCACCGCAGGGCTTGCGCCCCTACCGCCAAAATCGTTTGCGGCACGGCGCGAGCCGTCCGGTGTCACCCTCATGTGAATCGTCGCTATTCGATGGCGGAATGCTCGCAACGCAAGCGTCTCGCAGACAACTGTCCATCCCAGCAAAAATCGCGAGTTGCTGGGCGATGTTCTGGAGCGATCAGAGGTGTTCAAGGATTGGCTGCGAAGACAAAGGGCGAATGCCATCGACCGTTACGATTTCCCCGTCGCGTGTCAGCGTTGCCGCGTCGTTGTCACGTTTGGATGCAAGTGGTGTTTGGGAATAGGATGACCGGCACTGCGTATTCGCTCGTCGGACGCAGTTTTCAGTGAGATCAATAACTGTTTGGTGACCGCAGCCGTTATGACGCAGAATCAGTCCCTTCGCCGACAGTTGACACTTTATGTTCCGTCGTCAACTCGAACCACGATTGAGCGGATGCGGAAACGGTTCAATCCTGCTCAATTCTCGCTCATCAAAGCACACGTCACGCTGTGTCGTGACGAGGATGTTCGCGACTGGTCTGAAACACTGTCGCGGGCCGAAATGATTCGAGCGGTTGACGTGCAATTGCGTTTTGGGCAACCCATCCGAGAGCAGGATCTTGTTTATCTACCCGTGGTTGGTTCGACTGAGGCGTTTGATCAACTTCGGCGTGACCTCTTGGGAGAGGAACACCGTCGCAAACAGGAGCCGCACATCACGTTGGTTCATCCACGCAATGGTTCGTGTACGGCCGAGCAATTCAAAGAGATTTGCTCGGAATTTGCGGACGAATTGCCCCTGAGGTTTCGTGAGTTCACGTTCATCGAGCAGACCGACGGAGGACCGTGGCGGAATATCCGATCGTTCCCGATTGACGCTCCATCATTTGAAGATTCGGGTGCCATGTGCGACCTCGGTTGACACAAGTGACGCCTTTAGAATCGACAACTGATCGGTGGGCACGATGAAAGTCTATTTGAGGAGCTTGACGGGCTCGTCAGTGTTCCAGCCGCGCTTTCGTGAACCGTCATTGCGACGAGCCATGCTTCGCGACGAGGAGCCATCCAAAGACGCGGGTGATTTCGACGTCAATGCGTCTCACAGCGGCGACGGGGAAATGACCGTTCGCGATTTCGTGTTTCAGCGCGGCAGTGAACAGATCCGAGGGCGTGTGGTGGACGGTTTGGGAAATCCGGTCGCCGGCGCACGGGCCCAGATCATGAGCGCAAGTCCGAGTCTTTGGATCGGGCACCATAAGGAAAGTCAAAACGTGACCGACGCCAATGGTGAGTTCGCATTGCGGAGAATCCCGCCTGGGAGATACCGCCTGTACATCTCAGGAAAACGAAACGGAGCCGGATCTCGTCCTCCTTCCGTCTACACCATGGTTGACGCGGGAACGACGGACTTGGAATTGACGTTGGAGGGAATTGATGACCGAGAACCCCGACGTCTCGTTCCGAAGAAGATCGAACAGATCAAGTAATCGATGGGCTCGACGAAGTCGGCTCGCGTTTGGGAACGCAATTGCAGCGTCTTGAGGTGCTCAGACGTTGGCCGAATGCCGACAGCTGCGGATTCGATGCGAGAGGTTCGTCGCAGAGAAGACTGCCCGACGAAATCACCGATTGAAGAAGCGACGCGGACGGGACTCGAACCCGCAACCTCCGGATCGACAGACTGGAGGTGAAGCTGCTGAAAGACGGCTATTCTTGCCTTTTTTTGCCCCGTGGGTACTATTTGGGTACCAAATGAGAGGTCAAACATGGCTCGAAATAACAAAATGTGGTTCCGCAAAGACCGCAAGTTCTGGGTGGTCACGATCAATGGAAAGCGGCACAACCTGGGAAAAGACAAGAAGGAAGCCACTGCCAGATTCCATGAGCTCATGGCCGCCAAAGGCGACCCGGAGACTAGCGGTGATGATCGAGTCGAGGACGTCATTTGCGATTTCATCCTCTGGTGCAAGGAGCATCGAGCTGACAGCACCACAGGTCGCTACAAAGAGCTCTTGGTCACGTTCACTGACCTATATCCGGATGTCACCGTCGGCAAAATGGGACCGGCCTATGTAACCAAGTGGCTTCAGACGCAAACTACCTGGAACTCGACCACGAAGCGAAATGCCATGACGGCCATCAACCGGGTGTTTAACTGGGCCGTGAAGAATCGCGGCCTCAAGTTCAACCCGGTTGCCGGCATGGAGAAGCCCAAAGCTCAACGTCGAGCAAAAGTAGTAGCCGACGACGATTTTGACTGGCTGCTGGACAACGTTTCAGGCCCCTTCAAGGAGTTGATGATTGTCTCCTGGGACTGTGGGTGCCGACCGCAAGAAGCAAAACGCATAGAGGCCAAACAAATCGATTTTGAGAAGCAATTGGTCGTGATCAAAGCCGAGGATGGAGCCAAGGGCGGCTTCACACGATCGATCTATGTTCCTACGACCCGGGCAATGAAGATCGTAAGTCGTTTGGCTGAGGAACACCCTGAAGGCCCGATCTTTCGCAACAACCGAGGCAACCCTTGGACGAAGGACGCCGTGAAGTGCGTGTTCCAACGGATTCGGGCCAAGCATGGTCGTGACTTCACCCACTACGCGATGCGGCACACCAACATCACCAATCGGCTGATGGCCGGAGTTGACAGCCATGTGGTAGCTGCCCTAGCTGGCCACAAAAGCACTCGCATGATTGACGAAGTGTACAGTCACGTCGCTGAGGATCACGAGTACATGCTTCAGCAAGCTAAACGAGGTGCCGCCCGCAAGAAGCAAAGAAAGAGCTCGAACAAAGCTGGCTGCAAGCTGAAGAAGTAGCCGGGATTTTTGAATTGTACTCGCAATAATTCCGGGCTGCTACGAACTAGCACGCAAACTTACCTCGGTCTTACTCACCGCTCGCACTTAGAACAACGCGATGCACGGCGAGGATTGTCCAGCTTCAGCAACTTAGCGGATTCTCAAATCCGCATCGGTGTCTGCCGATTGCTGATTTTGCTCTCGCACTCCTCAGCCCGATTGACGAGGGTCGGCCGCGTTCGCACTTAGCTACGGCGGTTCTCTGCTTGGTACAGAACGGGTAGACGACAACACCTGGGTCTTCGGTCGAGACTTGACGTGTGCGCCGGATCGCGTCGACTCGCGTGCAGGCTCGTACGATCGTCCTACGCAGTGTCGTGGTACTTTCGCTGTCTGTTGTTAAAGGCCACGTAGGTCCCTTCAAGAACATCGACCGCCGCTTGATTCAATTCAGATTCCTCAATGGCTCCTGCTTCATATGTAATGCGGTTGCCATCGTTCTTGTCGATGTCACTTCTGATTAGCTGGTCAGCGTCACAAACGATCGCGAGATTCGGATTGTGAGTAACGATGATCACTTGCCTTCGTTCGCGCGCACGACGTATGCAATCAACCAAAAGCTTGACGACGGACTCGTTGTCGAGGTTCTGTTCCGGCTGATCAATGATTATCGGAATCTCCTCCGCGTCGAGTAGAAGGTAGAACACGAGGAGAAGTGCGCCTTTTTCACCCGGTGATAGTAGCCTTATGTCTTTACCGCCGAGTCGAAGCGAATATCTCGGCTCCAGGTACTCTAACGAAAACAAAAAATCATAGAGTCCTTGGCGGTCTTTGTTCCGACGTAGCTGATGATCAATGGAAACGTCCTGTCCGTCGTGTTTTGAAAGTGCAGCGACGACTGCCTCCAAGAAACTAACTACATCATCGGCGTTTCCGAAATCGGCATCTGCAACCAGTCGGGTAGCTCGCGCGCGCCCTTCGTCACTTCCGTAAAAGCTGCCCGTGCGATTCTGCGCAATGAAATCCAGAAAGTCATCCACAAATCGTGCAGGAGAAAGGCGTGCGTGGAACTCCAGATCAAGCGAACCGCTAGTAAATTCGTTCGTCTCAGCAATCAGTTGAACGGGGCCGTACAGTTCTTCAAAGTACTGCCGAATCTGCAATAGCTGTGCGTGCACCTCACGAACGTGCGTCATTCGTCTTGCGCGCAGTTCACGCAAACGTTGTGGAAGTGAATGCATTGCCGCTTCGACCTTTGCTCGAAAGTACTCCAGTGAGTCCGGAACTTCCCCGGACCCAACAATGGCTTCACGTCGACTCTCCCACTCGCGCAGTCGCGCCAGATACCGGTGATAGTCCTGCATTGGCTGTTCAAGTTTCTGCTTCAACTCTTCAATTGCTTCCTGTGTCAGTCGAAGCTCTCCTTTGTCCCCTGCGGCACCAGAGTCACCCGAAATGGTAATCGCGATTTCCGCAATTCGAGTCTTGACCTTGGTTTCCGTTTCGTCGAGCACCGCAACGCTTGTCGCAAATGTGACCACCTTGGTGACGTCGATCCCAATTGCCGAAACATCCTCAGCAGAATCATCTAAGAATTGTTGATACTCACCTTTCAAGTTTCTGACATGTCCACGCAGCCGGTCTATCCGCGATAGTCTTTCATTGAGTTCACTTTGTTCGTCGCTCAATTTCTCAATTTTTGCAAGCAATTCCTCGGCTTTAGTCGTTGCTTCTTGCAGCGACTTGGTGGTCTCCTCGTCAACCTCCACATCCTTGGGTGGTGACTGTGCTGGTGGCTTAGCTTTCTCGTGGGCGTCAAGTTCAGCCTGTTTTAGTCCGAGTTCTGTTCGATACTTTTTGATGGTGGCATCCGAACATTCGTCTTCGAGCGAAATTATTTCCTTGTTTACGTCGCGAATCTTTTCCAGAACCTGATCAATCGAACCATGGGTAGTTTCCAACTTGTAGTTTGTTAATTCGTCGAGCGATGTCTTCCCCAGTCGATCATCTTCGCTGACGTGCGCGAAGATAACCTTCTTCAACTCCTGATCAAACGCTCCTTCTTTCCCCTCTTGTCCGATTTCGTTGCAGAGCGTCTCGATCGCTTGCTGAGGTAGATAACGAACTCTTTCCGGTTGGTCAGGATCGAACTCTTCGCTCAATGGAGTTGTGGCTGGAGTTTCGTCTGCCCACGTAATCGTGGCCTCGAACGCGTTTGCGCGTTCGCCACTTTCGCGAAACCGATTGTCGTTTAGGAACTCCATACCGGGGCAATGAGCATTGCCACACAAGGCGAGAATGTCAGCAAGTGCGCTTTTCCCACTTCCTTTGTTGCCAATAACTGCCACTAGTCCCGCGTTCAGCGGCAGGTGCACCCCATCGAACCATTTCTCTGAGTGTTGTGGGTCAACCTTTGCAATTGAGATTTGTTTGATGTATTTGGTTGCGTTGTTGCGAACATGGGCGACTTTTTCTGGTTCCGATCCCACGAAACATCGTACGCTAGGTTCGACACAGACTTGGCGCAAGCCATGAAAGGAAGGATGCGCCTTGAACCACGTTGCCTTGCCACTCGGAAAATTGCCGTAGTCCGAAATGCGGTGCGCGTCGCTACCGCTTGTCACTGGCTTCGGATAGCCACCGATGTTGTCTAGAAAAGCAGGGCCGACTTCGGGCTTGTCCGGCAATCCACGTCCGAGGAAAAGGTCAATACTGTCCGCCTTTCGTGTCTCGAACATGTGCGCTGACTTCATGATGTATGAGTCAGTGCAAGGATGTTCCGTCCAATCAAGTTTTTCCAAACCATCTGACGTATCGTATGGCTGAATTATCAAGTAGCTCTCGTCGTCTCCAAGACTACCCAGTGCGTTTTGCAATGATGCCTGAGTAATCTCCGCGGTCATCATTCCCAGTCGCAGCATCT
>JBCBOT010000338.1:0-8999 GCA_039821165.1 Planctomycetota bacterium
CGCCGCGAGAACCACGGCACAAGGCTCGTCCAACGACATGTTTTCGCTCATCGATTTGCTGCGAGGACTCGGGGACCAATTGCGAGCGGGCATGTTCGCTTTCGGAGTCGATTTGAACAACCGGCGTGCGACCGATCCGACCTCCGAAACAGGAAAAACAGCCGCGAACGTTGGATTTCTTGACCCCACGGAAATCGGTCTGGAGCCCAACCGGGGTCTTCTGGGAAACTCGCGGCCTGTGAAACTGATGACCGCCCAAGCCCCATGGATGGCCGACCTTGTCCGATGTCGCTTCGACTCTCCGATCGCGGTTCACTGCCTTGCGTGGCCGAGCCGCCGATTTTGCCGCTTATCTCGTTGTGCGAGCGTTCGTCGCGGTCGTCCAAACGATGCCTCTGGACATGGGCGACCGATGCTGTCGTGCGTTTGCGAAATGGGTCACGCGGTCCCTCCGTATCCGGCATCGGATCACCGACGAGAATCTTTCCCGTGTCTTCCCGGAGTCGACCCCCGAGGATCGACGCCAAATCGAAGAAGCGATGTGGCACTCATTGATGCTGATGGTCTGCGAGATCGCGTGGGCTCAGCGGCGACTGCATCTGACCAACTGGAATCAGTACGTTCGGTTCAAAAACAACCGGGCTTGCTTGCAGCATTTGCTCCGCAAGGATGCGACGGTTTCGGTCACGGGACATTTCGGAAATTTCGAAATCGGCGGATACACGATGGGCCTGATGGGGTGCGAGTCGACCACCATCGCGCGACGTTTGGACAACGCATTTTTGCACGATTGGGTGGAACGATTCCGAAGCGCGAAGGGGCAACGCTTACTCGACAAAGAAGGCTGTGCGGCGGAAGTCGATCGCCATTTGGATAAAGGCGGTGCGTTGGCGATCCTTGCCGACCAGCACGGCGGACCGAAGGGTTGCTGGACGAACTTCCTGGGCGTGCCCGCTTCTTGCCACAAAGCCCTCGCGTTGTTCTCGCTCGGAAGCAACGCACCGATGCTCGTCGGGTTCACGCGACGCGTCGATGGCAAACCGATGCAATTCGAATCGGGGGTCGTGGAGGTTGCCGACCCGAAGAACGACCCTGATGCGGTTTGTGAATCCGTCGACAGTTTGACACGTTGGTACAACCGCCAACTCGCCAAAGTGGTCGGCCAGTCGATCGAACAGTATTGGTGGCTCCACCGGCGCTGGCGTGAACCGCCACCGAAGGTCGCCAAACGCCTTGCACGTGCGGCATAAATGGCCCCTGCCCGCATGACACGGGTCGCGCTATGATCGTGGAGTCGTTTCCACGAGACAGGATCCATGGTTCGTTCCGATCAGCGCATTCGAATCCGCGGGGCACGCGTCCACAATCTGCAGTCTGTCGATGTCGACATTCCGCGCGACGCAATCACCGTGATCACCGGCGTTTCGGGCAGCGGCAAGAGTTCGCTGGCTTTCGACACGCTGTTTGCCGAAGGTCAACGACAATACATCGATAGCCTCTCGGCGTATGCGAGGCAGTTTCTGGATTCGTTGCCGAGGCCGGATGTGGACTGGATCGATGGTTTGGCTCCGACCATGGCGATCGACCAAAAACCCGGATCGACCAGCGGGCGAAGCACCGTGGCGACCGTCACGGAAATCTACGACTATTTGAGACTGCTCTTCGCACGCGTCGGGACGCCCCACTGCGGCGCGTGTGGCGCCGCCGTTTCGCGTCAGTCGCCCGATGCGATTCGTGACACGCTGATGCAACTGGACGAGGGGACCAAGGTGATCGTCATGGCGCCGATGGTCCGCGGCCGAAAAGGCGCGCATCGCGATGTGTTGCAGAAGATCCAAACCAACGGGCTCGTCCGAGTTCGCGTCGACGGAGAGATCTACTTGCTCGAAGACGTGCCCGAACTTGCGGTGCGGCAAAACCACACGATCGAAGCGGTCGTCGACCGTCTCGTGATTCGTGACGACGTGGTGGCGCGTGTCTCGGATTCGGTCTCGCTCGCACTGCGGTTGAGTGATGGCCTGGTCACCACGTCGGTCCAACGCGGTGACGACTGGATCGACACCATCGCCAGCACGGCGATGGCTTGCATCGAGTGCGGGACCAGCATCGAGGAAATTGAACCACGAACGTTTTCGTTCAACAGTCCCTACGGTGCTTGCGCCGATTGCGAGGGACTTGGTTTGGTCACGCTCAGTGAATCGGAGGTCACTTGTCCGACGTGCCAAGGAACACGACTTCGACCGGAGGCGTCTCGGGTCACGATCGATGGCATTTCGATCACAGATCTCACGGCAATGCCACTGCCGCATGCCGGTCGATGGCTCGAAAAACTTGGCCCCAACCTGTCGGAGCTTCATCAACTGGTGGCGCAGCCGATCCGCGATGAAGTGCTCAAGCGATTGGAGTTTCTGAGCCGCGTCGGTGTCAACTATCTCACGTTGGACCGCGGCGCGGACACGCTCTCGGGAGGCGAACTTCAACGCGTGCGGCTGGCGACCAGTATCGGTAGCGGGCTCGTCGGCGTCTGCTACGTCTTGGATGAACCGTCGATCGGATTGCACCCCGCCGATCACGGGCGACTGCTCGAGTGCCTCCGTGAATTGCAACAACAAGGCAACACAGTAGTCGTCGTGGAACACGACGAAGCCACCATGCGGGCCGCCGATCGCTTGATTGATGTTGGCCCAGGCGCCGGTTCACACGGCGGGCGGATCGTTGCGCAAGGAACACCGAAACAGCTCGCACGGTCAAAGAAAAGTGCCACGGGCCGCTACTTGTCGGGCATGGATCGAATCGAAATCCCTTCGGGACGACGCACGACCGAACGATTCATGAAGCTCACCGGAGTCACGACCCACAACTTGAAGAATCTCACCGTTCGTTTTCCGCTCGGTTGCTTGATCGGTGTCAGTGGCGTCTCGGGAAGTGGTAAGAGTTCGCTGATCGGTGACACGCTCTATCCCGCGCTCGCGTACCAAATCGAAAACGGTCGTAAGCTTCCGGTTCGCAAGGGAGCGGTGACTCAGTTTGCGAAACTACTCGGTGTCGAAGAGATCGACAAGTTGATTCCGATCGATCAAACACCGATCGGACGGAGTCCGCGGAGTTGTCCCGCGACCTACAGCGGTGTGCTCGATGAAGTGCGAAAAGTGTTCGCGGCAACACGTGAATCGAAAACACGGGGCTTCACGGCAAGTCGATTCAGTTTCAATTCCTCGGCCGGCCGGTGCGAGCTTTGCAAAGGTCATGGCGTCGAACGCATCTCGATGAATTTCCTGAGCGACTTGTTCGTCACCTGTCCGCGATGTGGCGGCAAACGCTTCAACCGACAAACATTGCAGGTTCGGTTCAAGGGTGCGAGCGTGGCCGATGTTTTGGCGATGACGATCGAAGAGGCATTGGAGTTTTTCGAGAATGTGCCCTCCGTATTTCGCCTGCTTTCGTCCCTCGAAGCCGTCGGTCTCGGCTACATGCATCTCGGCCAGAGCAGCACGACACTGAGCGGCGGCGAAGCCCAGCGAATCAAACTCGGAACGGAGTTGGCGAGGCGGTCGACGGGACGAACGGTTTACCTCTTAGACGAACCAACGACCGGATTGCACTTCAGTGATGTTCGCCGATTGACGGATGTCTTGCAGCGGTTGGTGGACGGAGGCAACACCGTGATCGTCATCGAGCACGACTTTGATTTGCTCGTCGCATGCGACTGGATCATCGACCTCGGACCCACCGGCGGCATCGATGGCGGCCAACTCCTGGCCGAAGGAACGCCGGAACAAATTGCCGAACTCCAAGACAATGCGACGGCCAAATTCTTGGCTGAAAAGCTTCTTGCCCGCTGCGACGGCTAGCAGGTCGGCGACATGAAACCGACGCGAGCCTCTATGATCGCAAACCGTTCACGCAGTATTACGCGGTGCATCCGGAGCGTGCCCATGATCCCCGACGTGTTCCTTGAGCATGAAACGTCTGCACGGTTTTGGACCGACATGTGCGGGCTAACCGATCCCGAGTCTGATCGCGAGGATGGCGTTTACCGAACGGTTTACGGCGGGGGAGATCAGACGCTTCGTTGCCAGTGGACGCTTCCAGGTGGCTACGGGATTCGGGTCGATTTCGACGCGGCCCTGAGCGCAACGCTATTTCTCGTCCAAGAGAATCAGGTCTTTGAATTGGGATGGGATGACCAAAGTCATTGGCATCCTCATGTGCTACGACGATGCGAACTCGAACTCCTGTGTCGGGCGATCGCGTTGGAGAATCTCGGCAGTCCGGACTCGGCGCACCCCGGTTGGCCCGTTCGTCTCTTGGATCGTTTCGCACCGGTTTGCGACGCTGACGATCCGAACGTCGCTTATGCATCGTTTTACGCTGCGCACCGTCTTGGCAGTGAACTGCCGGATGATGTGATCGCACAGCTTGCCAGTCGTTCGGATAGTCGTGGCGCGGGGTTCGTTTGGACCGATCACGAGAACCATGGATGGGTCATCGACCAGGCGGATCGCGACGGCGCCAGGCGAGGTCTGTATTCGTTGCGGCAACCGCCTGTCGAAAGATCGCCCGAAAAAGAAGCGGCACTCGCGATGCTCCGTGAACGGGGGCTGATGGGTCCCGAGAGCCGTTTCCCGTTTGAGGAATGGTCGGGGTGCTTGGCGGAGATCGAACAACGAACGAAACGAATTCAAGACATCGCATCCGCATCAGAAGATGCAAAGCTGTTTGCCGAAACAGGGGAGGATGATCTGCGTCGCTTGATGATCTCCTCGGTTGAGGAAGCAGGCTTTGATGATCTCGCCGAACTTGCTCGTCAATCGCTGGCCGGCTCCGTTTGGATTGCGGAGAATCTCATCGGCTTTGAAGTGGGTGACATTATGCCCCTGTGCACAGAGCCTTTCGAAGTGCCCCATTTCGACGGAGTCTCGATTCACTACGGGGAACCGGAAGAACCAGGCCTCAACGAATCCGCGCTGTTCTCGCATTTGTTTACCTCGGGACTCGACGCGATGTTGCGGGACCGACGGTGCGGCACGTCGCAATTCATGAGCGGTGGGCACAAGACCCTACCGGACGGGCGTGAGATCTCGACGGGACGACATGATTCGGTGCAATTCCGTTTGCCGGAAGATGAACTCATCGATCTGATTCGACAGTGGTTCAGCTTCGGTGGTGGCCCACGCTCGGGTCCGGATGGAAAGCAGCGTCCCACACTCACACGAGGAAGCTTTTCGGGAGAGATCGACGTGGACCTGTTCGAAGCCCCGGTCGGCAGGATTCAGCTCAATTTGGTGCGTCTCGTCGTCGCAAGGAAACCACATGAAATTGCGGTACGACGCGAGGCCCTCGCGGACTCAGATCGCGACGTCGCGTGCGGAAAACTTGTCACTGCGGGTTGGAACGCGCACTGGCGTCGATTGGCCGACACCGGAGACGGGATCACCCTCGATATCCATCGGCTGCACGATGAGGCCGTGACGGTGCTCTGGGAGGTGATGGCGGAACATCGACTCGTCATGCTGCCTCATTCGATCGTCGCGACATCCCGGGCAACCGATGGCTTCGAGGCGTACCGTTCGACGATCCGGTTGGCAGAGTCCCCGAAACAACTGTTTGGGCTGTTGGATCGGGCGGGAAAATCCTGACGCGTCACAGGACACACTTCCCGCAGAGTTATCCTTCCCCGCTCGCGTTGCCTCTTTTTCTCAATCCATTGGGCCAAATTCACCGTGAGAGGCGGTCCGCAACGGAACAAAAATGGCGTCGCGGCGTTCCAATTTGTGGCGAACCGTTCAAGCATTCATTCATAATGGAGTCATGGCGGTGTTGGAAATCGCATCCATGGAGGGTCCTTTGCCAATCTCTCGGGAGAGTCCTTTTTATGCTTCTATCTCGGCACCTTCTGTTCCTGTTTTTTGCCGCCACAGCCTTTTCGTCGAGTCTCTCTTCGGTACGAGCTGAAGACGACACCGCGTCCGATGCGGAATCCACAAGCAAGGAATTCGATCTCCAGGCCTTGCAATCGGATCTTCTGAACACGATCGACCGCGTCCGGCCGGCTGTCGTCAACATTTTTGGCGGCGGAACCGGATTCAGCGGAGTCATTGTGAGTCCCGACGGTCAGATTCTGTCGGCGGGGCACGCGGTTCGTCCGGGCACCCAGTACCGAATCACGCTGCCCGATGGTCGACGGTTTCGTGGCATTGGGAAAGGCTCCAACCAGCGGTTGGATTGCGCGTTGATCCAAATCACCAATCCGGACGACGACTTGCCCCATGTACCGATGGGAGACTCGTCTTCGTTGGTCCGAAACCAACCTTGCTTTGGACTGAGCTACCCCGGCGGACAGAAAGCGGGCCGAGAACCCGTCGCGCGGTTCGGACGCATTGTGCGAACCGGACGCAGCCAGAGCAGCATGTTCCAATCGTCGGCATTGATGGAACCCGGCGATTCCGGCGGACCCTTGTTTGACTTTAATGGATATGTGATCGGGATTCATTCGCGCATCGGTCGCTCCATGGCGAGCAACTACGAGGTGCCGGTCAATACGTTCCGAGGTTTTTGGAACGAACTCAATCGCGAGCGAACGTTCGTGCGCTCGGGCCCTCCGACCCCCCGAATTGGAGTCCGCTGCACACCGGCACCCGATCCGGAGAACGAGGGCGAATTCAAAGGCATCAAGATTTTGAGCGTCGTGGATGACGGGCTTGCCGCCAAGACCGGCCTCAAAGCCGATGACGTGATGCTCAAGTTCTACGATCGCGAAATGTCCACCCTGGATCAACTCAGACAGGTCCTCGTCGACGCCCGTGATGGTGACGCAGAAACCATCAAGATTGAACTTCAACGAGGCGAAGAACAACTCAATCTAGAAATGGCGTTCGATGTCGAACGCGAAGCCGCACCGGATGTCGAACTGCCCGAGATCGACCATCCGTCGGTCCCAACTCCACAGAGCTTCGAGGAACTCAGCCGGCTCGCCAACCAACTCGCCGACCTGGAGTCGCAACTCGATGACGCATGCGTCGAGATCACGAGTGTTTTTGGCGACGAAGAGACGCGGGATATTGTGGGCACTCGAATCGTCGGTACGAATTGGGTCCTCAGCAAGAGTTCGGTCATCGGCTCTGATCCGATCATCGAGGCCGACGACGCGGATTCAGAAGACATCGCATTGTCGATCGTTCAGCGCGATACCGCCAACGACATTGTCTTACTGAAGGCTCCCGATGTTCATGCGGTCGGAGTCGACCTTGATGCCGTCGCTTCGGAGCTTCCCATGGGAACATTCCTTTTGACACCCGATGCCAATGGAAACGGATTGGTGAGCGTCGTCGGAAGTTCCGCGTTTCGTTCACGCAAGTTCAGCAGTCGTGGCTTTCTCGGCGTGGTCCCGGAAACGTACCAAGACAACGAAGGCGCCGTCTTGAATGAGGTGACCGAAGACGGTGCAGCCAAACGGGCAGGGCTTTTAGTCGGCGACGTGATCACAAAGATGAACGATACCGCCATTCGATCGCAGCAGGACATGCGAAACTTTCTGATGCGAGTGGATGCCAATGCCGTGATCACGGCAACGTTGCGTCGCGACGAAGATGAGTTGACCAAGTCGATCACGTTGGGCGCAGTTCCGAACAACTCTCGGCACGCTGCAGACCAGATGGCCAAGAGTGGTCGTCGTGATGGATTCCGGCAGGTCTTTCCTCATGATGCGAACCTCGAACCGGACGAATGCGGAGGACCTGTCTTTGATCTCAGCGGAAAATTTGTCGGCTTGAATATTGCTCGCAACAGCCGCGTTCGAAGTTTCGCGTTGCCCGCAGCGGCTCTCAAGGACTTCATCGAGCAGGCGTCTTCTGCAGAAGAGTAGGCCGAACAAGCCATCCCGAGTCTGCCAACGTCAAACGTCAGCACGGGGACCGCTCGCGAACGATTGCTGTCGCGAGGCGTCCTCTGGCTGACGTTTTTTCTATGCATTCCAGATAACGGCATCTCGAGCGGCAACATTGGTTTCTGTTGTTTGCCACACCGAGCGGCACTAGAATACAGGCGTCACCCACTCGTCGAGAATGTATCGAATGAAGCTTTTGTCTTTCACGCTAGTCGCATTGAGTGCGTTGCTGGTTGGTTGCGGCGGTCATTCTGGTGGCACGCTCGACATCCCGCTGGATCAGAATCCGTACCAGGTCTCCGACTCCGAGCAGGCGGCGATGGATGGATCGAATCAGGTTCCCGAGGTCTTTCTCGAAACCGAAGAGGAAGACGGGACTGGAGATGGCGAGGCCTCTGCTGGCGAGCCCGCGGAGGAACCGAAACAACCGAAATACTACGATCCGGAGTCCCAGTGATGCGTTCGAACCGCACCGCGTTCACGTTGGTTGAGTTGTTGGTCGTCATCGCGATCATCGGGATCTTGGTCGGATTGTTGCTCCCTGCGGTTCAGGCCGCTCGGGAAGCAGCTCGGCGGATGAGTTGCAGCAACAACTTCAAGCAGATCGGTTTGTCGCTGCACAACTACCACTCAGCGCACCGCCGATTGCCGATGCATGGCGGCGGCAGCGGCATGGATTTACAAGCCGGCAACACGCTTGGGTTTTACTCGGCGCGGACCAACATGAAGCACCTGAGCTTCCTTGTGGGAACGCTTCCGTTTGTGGAACAACAAGCCCTTTGGGAACAAATCCGCAACCCGCTGGCCGTCAACGCTGACGGAAACTCGAGACCGCTTCCATGGCCCGCAATGGGTCCAAAACCCGCTGCGGGTCACTATGAGTATGGACCGTGGGTAACAGAAATCCCAACGTTTCGGTGCCCCAGTGATCCCGGCGTCGGCCTACCTGCGCTCGCGCGGACCAACTACGCGGCATGCATCGGCGACAGTGCCGTGACGACACAATTTGGGATGACCAGCTACACACTCGGCGACTATGGAAGCGTCCCGATCGCGTTGGCCGTCGACGTCAACCGGTTTCAGCGTGGCACCTTTGTCGGTCGCAAGGACATGC
>JBCBOT010000339.1:0-8984 GCA_039821165.1 Planctomycetota bacterium
TCAGCTTCGGTAACCTCGACGGCCCCAGGTACCGCGGGCCCACCACCGCATCCAGTGAAGGAAAACAGAAGAACGGTAACGACTCCAGCCACAAGCGTGCTGTTCTGGTTCACTGAGCTAACTCCAAAATCGATTCGTCTAAGAGTCGGTATGCGACACGTCGCGCCGCTCCCCCGAGCTATTTTACGAGCTTTCCACCCGGCAGTGTCGATCGGTTTGTAACCAGCCCCGCGGGCTCAGCTTCGCTACGCCTAGCGGTTCACAAGCGGGAACCCGCACCGCAGCAAACGTGAGCGGTGGCACGGGGCCGCACGGGTCCCAATTGGTTTGACGCATCATCTATCAAGCAAGGCAGGTTCAATCACGTCATCCATTGTCCCGATCTCTCAACACTCCCAGAGCTCGACCTCGCAACCCAGAGCAACTGCGATTCGTTGCGCTCGATCGAGTACGGGAGCGCGAAATCCTTCGACGTGCGCAATCTGAATGTGGTGTTGATCGGACGGGCCCCAGCTGAAACCTCCGATTTCCTGACCGTCCACGACATAACGTACCGCGTTGGCCGGGGGGCGTAACACGATCGGTGCTCCATTGACTGGGTTCCGCCCTGAACGCACTGCCGATGGATGCAGGTCCTGTGCGGCTTCGATGTAATGCATCCACATTGAAAGTTCCAACAGCGGCGTGCCGTGCGGAGCATGGATCTCACCGATGTATTCCATGACGAATCGCGCAACCCTCTTTTGTAGAACGATGGAAAGCAACCGGTCGGTGCAAAACCTTCGAAGCCATTGAACGCGAATCAAAACCCCTGCCATCTCAAGATCCCGCGCTCAACACGGTCCCAGTAGTCAAGTCCACCAAGTAGGCCCGATAGTCATCCTCGTCAATGGAAAGCACGTTTCCGTTAACCGCCCCGATTCATCTTGTGCTCCAACTCGGCAACGATCTCACGACGAAACTGCAACTCGGGCCCCTCATAATCCTGAATCTGAAACCCATCTGTCGGATTGCGAGCTTCCTCAGCATGAAGCCAAAGAATCCTCTCAATTTCGGTTTGTCGATGGCGAAGTGCTCGCTCAAGATCACCATCGTGTTCGGACAACAACGCGGCCGCACCATGCCAGCAGAGAGCCGCGGAAGCGTCTGGCGCCTCGGAACAGCAGATGAACAGTTCACGCAACCTCGACCATGACTCGTCGGATGAAGCGATGCCGAGCTTTCGCTCCGCAAGAATAGCCATCTCCGCGTCCTTCAGTTCACGCCAACGCGCCGTCATTGCGGATCTGCACCATCAATTGAGGGTAACATCAATAGGTCGCTTCCATCTCATCGTCACGGCACATCTTTTCGCGCTATTGCCCGATCGAGCCATGTCTCATACCAATCCGTAAAACAAAGCGGGGCTTTGTTACCGAACGTGTCACACGGATACAGTCCACCCCATTCGGTCGTGCGGTCGTCAATCCAGACCTGCCCGCGAGAAGCGCCAGTCACGATCAGATTGGTCATGATTCCGTCCCCCATCTCGCCAAGCACAAGCTTGCCGTGTTGATTGGCGGGATCTTCGTAGAACTCACCAAGTCGCTTGAGATCCTCACCAGAATGAGCGTGAGAGTACTCGATGCGTCGTCCCGATTCGTATGGAAAGGGCTCGCCGGGCGTCAGGTAATCGGCAAATGCATCTTGGACGGTGAATTGTCCGTAGATCGGTCCCGCACCTCCATTTGCGAAGGTGGTGATGAACGCTCGATAGTCCATCGGCAATTCAAAACCATGTGACTGTTCAAGTTCGGCGAGTTCCTTCTCAGAAATCGGAGCGTTCATTTCGTATTGGTGTTCACCTGAGCTGCCGACACGGCATCGCGGGTCTGAAGCGCGCAATTGCTCAAATTTTTCGGCGATGCGTTGGAGCTGAGTTTCAATTGCTTCGCGCTGCATGTTACCGGCGCCGTCGAAACAGTCTGAAGGGTAAATAGAGCAAGAGTCCAAGGAAGCCCCCGAGCATCATCAATCTTGCTGCCGCAGCGCCAGACTGTTCGGGGGTCATATCACGTGCAATCGCCACGATCACCGCAATGACGACTCCAGCGACAGCGCCGCGGAGAACAAAACTCATGCAGCCTGCTCGGTTTGATGAGTCCTGTACTCTCGCGTGGCTGGCATCATCACCAGCGAGATCGGATGGCGATTCGAACGGATTCGTTTCGGTCATACCCAGAAGCCCCAGAACAACTCGATTTCACAAAACACGGAACTGATCACGCCCGAAAGACCTTCATTCCAGACCCAAGTCAGACTCCGACACTCCAAGCAACTCCTTCGCCGGTCAGTCCCGTACCTTTTCCGGTTTGTCCGCCAGCGGTTCCCACTCTCCCTCCTTGATCTCGATGGATTCGAGTAACCGCTTCGCGAACTTCTCCGTTTCAGCCGTGCTTGGACCAGAGATCTTCATGCGGTGCACCCAATCGTGATGGAAGACGGATACACGGTACTCGATCAATTTTGAACTTGAGGTTTTGACTACCCAAAGCTCATGTCCACCAATCTTTCGTGTCGGGAGTTTCTCAGCCTTTCTCCCACCACGGCCCAGGAGATAAACCATTCGGTCGAGATCCGGTTTAAACGACGCAGGCTGTGGAAGAGCGTCGATCGTGATCTGTGTTTCCCCATCGTTTGAACGCCAGGAGGCAAGTCGGAATTTCAATTTCGACTTCTCGATCGCGAATTGCCCACCTTCGGGTGTCTCGAAAGAGATGAATTCGTCATGGGCCTTCCAGCGCTCAGCGAGGCATGGACCTGAAACACTCACGACAAAGAAAGCGACTGCTGCAGTCCGGTTCATCATCCATCTCTCCGTGAGCTTAAAGAGCGAGCAACCTCACCGGGTTACCTCCAGCGATGCTTCATTTCAAGTTCGACCCTGACGGCAACTTGGGTTCATCCGATGGTAATGCAGTTTCCGCGGCAGGCAACAAGTCAATTGCCAAGTACCGCTTTGAGATAGAACGTCCTTCGACCTCCAAATAGTAGTTGTATCGCGAGTCTTTGAAGTGCCAAACAACGCCTTGAATTGTTCCAGTTCGAGCGGTTTTGTTGCGATCATTCACGATCACGCTCACTCGATCATCAATCTGATACTCCGGATCAGGCTTCGCGTTCATGGTCAAAACCCTTGCTGGTCCATTCGTTTCAGTCTCGCGTCCTGTTCCGCGCGTTCACTCGGAGTGAGGAATGCTCGTCGGCACTCTTCAATCAACGCTGGACTATGAAAGATCTCTTCAAAGCGAATCGCCCACTGGTGCATGTCGGGATCATGGAACGTTTGTGTTCGGGCAATCGTGCAAGCACCAAACTCAAACCAGTGTCTGGCGGCGAATTCTTCCGGGGAGTATTCGCGCCACGGGAACGTCTCTTCGAAGAGCGCGTCGTAGAAATCTTCTTGCGCCTTCATCAACAGCGATGGATTGATGACTTGGTTGCTGTCATACCGTTCGTGCCTCACAGCCAACTGCATGGAGGTCTCGCGAGCAATGATGACGGGATCGTCCGCTGAACCGTCGGGGACCGGTCAAAGTAGAGTGGCCTGCGGTGTGAATCAACCTCTCCGGTCGGCTGGCAGGGTTTGCTTGACTGAGGTTTGCGAGGGCTGGTTGCCGCCGAAAACCTCTCCGTAGCGACTCTCCCTATGAAAACAGGAGCCAGAGAAGGATAGGTTGGCGACAGGCTGGCGCAAGCCGAAAGCGATTCATGACGCCAGCCTCGCTCCCGCAAGTGGTGAGCGGCACGGCGCTATCGGACGGTTTCCCAAGAAGATCCTGCGCCTTGGGGCTCACCAAAACGCAGACCTCGAGTTTGTGGCGGCACTGAAAGGGCAGTGTTTGCCGCCTGCCTCAGGACGCCATTGCCATTTTGGCTTTTTCGATCGACCGCTCCATGTCTTCGAACATCTTGCCGGCTCCTTCGTGGAAGACGCGACCGATGAGGAGGTCGGTGAGATTGCCGCGGTGCTCGGGGTGATCTTTCATGAAGCGACCGATACTGAACTCCTTGGTGTAGAAGGCGTGAACCAGCTTCCGCACCCACGTCTCACCTTCCTTAAAGTCGTCTGCCCAAGCACCGAGTGTTTCGCCAGAGAGGTCGCCCGCGTCAAAACCCTTCGCGACCGCTTCGCCGGCTCGCGCTCCCATTTCGAGCGCGAAGTAGACGCCTGATGAATAGACCGGGTCGATGAACCCGAACGCGTCTCCGACCAACACCCAACCGGGACCGGCGTGTTGCTTGGTCATGTACGAGAACTCTTTCGCTGTTCGGATACCACCGAGCCGGGTCGCGTTTTCCAAACGCGGTTTGAGACCGGGACAGCGTGCCAACTCCTCTTCGAAGGTTTCCTCGGGAGTGCCACGGCCTTTGAGCAGGTAGTCGTTGTCGCTGACACAACCGATGCTGGTGATCCCGCGTGACTGGGGAATGAACCAGAACCACGCGTCCTTGCTTTCCGTGTGCAAGATGATCGTGGCGCCCGCGTTGTCGCCTTCGCCTCGAACGGCGTCTCGATAGTATCCCCAGATCGCGGCCTTTTTGAGGTCCGGATTGACCTCTTTGAGGCCGAGCTTGTTCGCAATAAACGATTGCTGACCGGTGGCGTCGATGACGACCTTCGAATCAATCTGGTGTGATTGGCCGTCGCGGTCACGGACGACAACGCCCGTTGCTTTACCGTCTTCGTCGAAGAGCACATCGCTCAGCCGGGTTTCGTCAACCGTGTCTGCGCCGAGTTCGGCGGCGCGGTCGTAGAGCATCTTGTCGAATTCGCTGCGTTCGACCTGCCAAGTTTCACTGCAATCGCGGTCGTCGTGCTCACGGAAAAAGAAGGGTGCCGATTCGGTCCCGCGGTGCGTGACGAATTGCACGCTCTTCTTGACTTGCCATCCGGCGCTGCGAATACGATCGGTTAAACCGAGTCGCTTGAGGGGCCAGAACGTTTCCGGCATCAGCGACTCGCCGACGTGAAACCGCGGAACGCGTTCGCGTTCGATAAGAAGCGTGCTGAGCCCGGCTTCGGCGGTGATCGAGGCAGCGGAACCACCGGCAGGACCGGCTCCGATAACGACGCAATCGTAGGCTGACTTCATGCGAGCGGGGATGCGCGAGGCAAAAACGAGGAGTGAAACGGAATCTTCCTAGTATATAGTCTGGGAAACCGCGATCTGGTTAACTGGTGGGGGGCCGATCACGCCGCCTCGATCGGTCCTCGTTCGAATTCTCAATTTGCCACGGAGTTTAGAGTGCGGTGCCCGCGATGTAGCACCGTCCTGGTGATGGGATAGCGTAAGGGGATCGAAATCGACGATTGCAGCCAGTGTCGGGGGATTTGGCTGGACGCGGGCGAACTGGACAAAATCATCGAGCGATCAGGCGAGTTCTCCGCGAGTGGCGGTGATTCCGCCCCACGTCGCGGGCGAGACGACGACAACGAGAGCTGGTGGGAACGAATCATCGACATTTTCGACTGACTGGGGCACTTGGCCATCGCCGGATCGCGTGAAAAGCCGCGATTCTTTCGAGTGAAGGCGTAACGCGGTGTGGCAAACCTCGCTGTAACAGCCGGGAGCCGAACGCCCGAGCCTGCGGCTGCTGCCGTTTGTGGGGGAGTCGGCTATAACACAGGTCGCACTTCACAACGGCAAGGAGACGGTTCGGTGGAGGATGAGACGGGATTGAGACGGCGATATCTCCGCCGCATGTATGTCGGTATCGCGTTGTTGATAGCTTGCGCGCCCTTGGCAATCGTTCACTCGCATGCGGCGATCAACGGACTGTTGAATCGCCCGATCGATTGGGTTCCGGACTCGCTTCCCGAGAAAGCGGCATTCAATGACCTTTGCCGGCGTTTCGTTGTTTCCGATGGTGTCCTGATCTCATGGCCGGGTGCGACGCTGGAGTCGGAGGGGTTGGCTCGCGTCACCGAGACGCTCGATGTCCTCTGCAGTCATCGGGGAGACTCGATCGACACGCGGAAGATCGGTGCGTTGGATGAGGTCGATGAGAGCACCTTGAGCGGCACAAATCACATTGCCGCGATCCGCGATACGTGTGGCGTCAGGGAACCCTTCTTGAGCGCGAAGTCGGGTGAGACACTGGTCCAACAAATGACATCGTCTCCGGGGGCGCTTTCCCGAAGGGCGGCGATCGCTCGTTTGAAGGGATTCTTAATCGGCGCGGACGGCGAACAGACGTGCCTTTTTATCGCGTTCGATGAGCCGGCACACTTCCATCGTCGACCGGTTCTGGAATCGTTGCGTGCCTTGGTGTCGGAAGTCGCCGAGGTTCGCGCCGAGCAGATCGCGATGGTCGGTGGTCCGCGTAATGGGGCGGACGTCGACGCCGCGAGTATTCGAAGCATCGAAGTGTTTTCGCCGCCGTCGGCCGTTGTCGCGGCGATCATCTGTTTTCTGTGCCTGCGTTCGATCCCGCTCACGGCTGCCATCACGGCGGTCGCGGTGATCGGTGAGGGCTTGGTTTTGGCGTTGGTTTATTACACCGGGACGCCCATGAACGCAGTCCTGATCGTGCTGCCGCCGTTGGTGTTTGTGCTCACGATTTCAGCCGGCATTCACCTCAGTAACTACTTTCTCGATGCGACGGCTGAGTTTCCTCATCTGTCGCCGAGTGACGCGGCGCAACGTGCGTTGCGGGCGGGCATCGTTCCCTGCCTGCTCGCGACGGGGACGACCGTGATCGGGCTGGGGTCGCTGATGTTGGTTCGAATCGGGCCGATTCGAGTGTTCGGATTCGTCGCCTCGATCGGCGTCATCGGCACACTGCTGTTTTTATTGTTGGTCTTGCCTGGTGCGATGATTTTGACTCGCGAGTGGCGAGAGAAGAAGCGTTTGAAGAGCGGTGGCAATCCCGCGTCTTCGAAACCGGAACCGCATCTCGATCCCTCGCGCCGCCGCGGTCGCATTTATCAGTGGGTGCGTGGAAGACTGTCGCATCCCTGGCCAACGATTGTGCTGTTCTTGATTTTCACGGGATGCATGGCGACGGGCCTTGTTTCGCTCAAGACCAGCGTCAATTTGTTGCGGATGTTTGGACCGGAGAGTCCGATCCGTGAGGAGTATGCGTGGTTCGAAGAGAACGTCGGCGCGACGTCGACGGCCGAGCTGCTCGTTTCGTTTCCACCGCTGGACGAAGACGACTCGTCCCTCGATCGACTTGCGGTGGTCCGCGCCGCCCACATCGCGGCGATCCAAAGTGAGCCGGTGGATGGCGCGATCTCGGCGATCAGTTTCTTGCCGACACTTTCGAAAAAGAAATCGATCAGTGCGAGTTCCAAACGGGCGGCCGTTGCACGAATGATCGAGAACGAAGAGAGCGGCCTCGGTCGTCTCGGCATGATTTCGCGTGACGAGAGCAGCGAAACATGGAGGATCACGCTACGACTCTCTGAACCGGAGGATGTCGACTACTCCGTGACGCTTGCGGAAATTGAAACCGCGGTCGCGGAGGGGCTGAAGGACGCTCAGATCGACTCTGAACTGACGCTCACGGGTCCCGCAGTGGTGACTCACGCCGCGCAAGTCGTCTTGCTGCGCGATCTATTTCGGAGCTTCTTGACGGCTTTCGCGGTAGTCGGCGTCGTGATGGTGTTGGTACTGCGAAGCCTCCGTGGTGGCCTGGTCGCCATGATCCCCAATCTTTTCCCGACCGTCATTCTTTTCGGCTTCATGGGCCTTCGGCAAACGCCGCTGGACATCGGTTCGGTGATGTCGGCAAGTGTGGCACTCGGGATCGCCGTCGACGACACCGTCCACCTGCTGTCACGATTCGGATCGCGTCGGGCACAGGGTCTAGGCCAGATTCGGGCCGCCCACGGAGCACTGTCGCAATGCGGATGGGCGATGCTGCAAACGACAATGGTGTGCGGTTTGTCGCTGATGGTGTATTGGTTCAGCGATTTTGTGCCGACGAGCCAGTTCGCGCTGCTGATGTTCGGATTGCTTTCCGCGGCCTTGTTCGGCGACGTTTTTCTACTGCCCTCGCTGATGTCCAGTCCGCTCGGACATTTCCTGCATAAACAGGTTGGTAGCGACCCAATGGCGAAGCTCGAAAACGAGGACGAGCCGCCTCTGGATACCCGGCGCATCCCCGCTGTCGGCGGTGGGCCTGCGCCGGAATCGGTCGGGACATCGTCATGACAGGCCGTGACCGCAAGGATGTCGAGCGTCTACAATGAGTGCATCCAAGTTCGAACGCTTAGCCCCTAAACGCCCTGCCTATGTCCTCCGCCGCGAGTGATTCGAAGACCGAAGTCGGCAGCTACTTCATTTCCAACTATCCGCCGTACAGCCAGTGGAAGAAAGACTCGTTGGAAGAGGTGCGTTCGGCTCTGAACGGCGATCCCCAGGAAACAACTCCGCTGGGGCTGTACCTGCACATTCCGTTTTGCCGAAAACGCTGCAAGTTCTGCTACTTCAAAGTCTTTACGGACGTGAAGGCGCCCGAGGTGCAGCGCTATGTCGATGCGTTGTGTAACGAAATTTCGATGGTTAGCGAACTCGGTGTGATGAAGGGCCGGCCGTTTCGCTTCGTTTACTTTGGCGGCGGCACGCCGAGCTTTTTGTCGCCCAAACAGTTGATCAAGCTTGCGGGAAGACTCCGCGAGCACATCACGTGGGACGGTGCCGAAGAAGTCACCTTCGAGTGCGAGCCGGGAACCCTCAGCGAGACGAAAGTCAAAACGCTCCGTGAGGAACTTGGCGTCACGCGGCTCAGTCTTGGCGTCGAAAACTATTCCGACGCGTTGTTGGAGAGTAACGGGCGGGCCCATCTCTCCAAGCAAGTGTTTCAGGCGTGGGAGTGGATCACGGCCGCCGAGTTCCCGAACGTCAACATCGACTTGATCTCGGGAATGGTCGGTGAGACATGGGACAATTGGAAAGACAACATCCGGCGAGCGATCGACATGTCACCGGAGAGCG
>JBCBOT010000340.1:0-8984 GCA_039821165.1 Planctomycetota bacterium
TACTCGCCCCTCGATACTCGCCCCTCGATACTCGCCCCTCGATACTCGCCCCTCGCCCCTCGCCCCTATTCCAAAAACTCAAGCGAGTAGCAATCGGCGATGTCGACTTTCTCGGGGTCGACGAGTTTGAGTTCGACAAGTTGATCGAAGAGCGTTTGCCAACGTTCGTCAGTCATCGCGCCGACGGACTCTAAATCGGCGCCTTCCGGCATCGCGAGTTCTCGCATCGCCTCGGCGCCGAACTGGAGTGCTTCCGCCGTCATGCCGTGATTGTTGGCCTCCAAGATTGCGGCATTCCCCGCCTCGCCGCCACTCAGGTAACTCCGCCAACCGGCTCGCGTGGCTTTGACGAACCGCCGAACGAGTTCCGGTTGCTCCGCGATCACTTTCCGACTGGTGACGAGCACGCTCGAGTAAGGATTGAAGCCCAGTTCGCTGACCATGAGCGTCTTGACGGCGACACCCTGTTGTTTCGCCAACAGCGGTTCGGCGCAACAGTACGCCTGGATCACGATATTCGGATCGGCGACGAGCGAGGTGATACTGCCGTGGTACGGCACCTCTTTGACGCCTTCGAGGTACCCGCGAGCCCGCAAGAATTCGACGTAGGCGCGATCGCCGCGTTGAAGTGTCTTGCCACGCAAGTCTTCAAAGCTCTCAACGCCGCTGTCTTCCCGAACCATGATGCACCGCGGGTGGTCTTGCATCGCCGCCATCACAGCCACAACGTCGAGACCTTCCTGATTTGCGATCAAAACATCGTCTGCGTTGGCGATCGCGAATTGACAGCGTCCCAGTTCGAGTTCGGTTGCGACCTGCGTCGCTTTGCCGCCCGGCCGCAGTTCGACTTGGAGATCGTCCGCCGCGTAGGTGCCGTCGCTGAGAGCCTGGTACAGGCCGCCGTGCTCCGACTCCGGATACCAGTTGAGTTGCACGGCGACGGTGGTGCCCGCGGCATCGTCGCCGGACGGGCCCGGCTTGGAATTGCACCCGATCAATGCAAGCAAACAGGTTGCGACGAGGCAAATGGCGCGGTTTCGGGGTTTGATCACGATGGGGCTGGCCTCGCTAGCGGGAAACTCTCTTTACCTACAGCACCGGATCGCGTTAACCTCCGCATGAAACACGCGCCCGAAGTCCGTTTGGTTTGAAATGTAACTGATTTACATCGCCAATTCTGCTCGCCGCGTGAAACGGATGCCGTACAAACAGTTCAGGGAAGATTGTTATGGGCGAAGCCATTGCGAAACGGATGGTCGCCGCTGCCTGCGTCTTGATCGGGGGATCTTGCGTTTCGGCCCAGTCGACGGAGCCGAAGCCGTCCGAGCTTGTGCCGACAACGAAGATGCGTTCGTTTAAACCACAGGTCGGCGCTGCGGGATCGGGGACGCGGACGACGCCACAACTTCCGCCATTCACAGGCGGTGCGAGCCGAGCGACAACCCTTGCCGATGGTCCCTCAACCGACAGCCTCGGCGCCGGCCAACGAGAGAACCGTTGGTCTCCAAATCTGCCGAACCAGCCGCGAATGTCGAACATGGCATTACCGTCGACGGACCCGGTCAACGGCGGCAGCAACATCGCGACAGTTTCGAACACCGAGGACACCAACTCGGTCGAATCGAAACTGTTGAACCGGCAGCGAGAATTGGAGTTTGAGAAGCAGCGTCGAGAGCGAGCACGGCTCGCGCAACAGCAAGCTCAAGCCGCCGCCGCGCAGGGTTTGGGGGCAGCGCAGGGCAATTCGGCCCTGCAAGGTAATGGGGGCGCGGCGCCGACCAACACCGGATTCATCAAAGCCCCCACTGGAATCTCACTGCCACAGCAAGACATCGGAACCGGCAACGCCAGCAGTATCGCGGGCATGTTCGAGTCCGCTGGAAACGCAGCTGCTGGAGCACTCGCGTCGGCGGCAGGAAACGCAACCGGCGGTGCAGGGGGTAATTGGCCGCTGGGAGCAACGGGACAAGATCGCAACAACGCCTCCCTCACGTCGGGAGCCGGTGCGATCGGGCTCCCCACAACACTGACGCCGCAGCTTCCCACCAACTGGACGCAGCAGCACTTCGACGAGTTGATCTCGATGTTCGACATCTCGCCAACCGATCCGAAGCTGAAAGACCCCAAGTTTTTGAATCAGCTGCACGAACGATTTCTTGAGTATCGAGACGCGCAAACTCGAAACAACAACGCGCTGGCTCAGCGCGAGGCCCAGATGCGACTCGCTCGCGAGAACGCGGCCCGCGAGCGCAACGCAAACGGCGGCTACGCCCTTCCCACAACCGCGCTCGGCAATCTTCGCGAACCGGCATCCGACACTGTGACCGCGGCTCAATCCGCGCTTCTCGGACGGACGGACGCTCGGGGCATCGACAACCGTCTCGCCGCGCGGGGGGGCGAGCGCGATCGGTTCGGCGATCCGGTTTCACTTACCAGCGGCCGAACCGCAACGAACGACGGACAAGCGTTTTCTGCGGAATCGATCAGAGAAGAGTTCTCTCGAATGCTTGACGAGCGCGATCAGCGCAATGCCGCAAACGCCCGCAACAATCCTTACGGCAACCAATTGAATCCCAATCAATACCCGCCGAACTACTACCCACAGAACCAGTACCCGCAAAACCCATATGGGATGTATGCCGGCGCGCCGAACCAATCGAACGGCGGCGGTTTCGTGCCGCCCGGGTTTGTGGCACAAAACCAAAAACCGCCGATGGGTGATGTTGGGAACAAGTCCTCGGAGTCTGCCCCCGTCTCGGCGTCGGACCGCACGAACCAAGCTCCCGATCACGCTTCGCTGAGCCCGGGCGCCGACGTTCGCAACTTCAGTCCATTGGTCAACGTGCTGCTGCTTTGTTCCGTCATCTTCAATCTGTTTCTCTGGAAGTACATGCAGTTCCTGAGATACAACTATCGCGATGTCACGGTCGCAAACCGACTCTCGGCAAACGGATTCGGTGACTGAGGCATGAGCTTTCAGTTGCCAGACTCCAATCGGAGTGGGTGACGGAGGCATCTGCGCGTCCGCTGGGAATGCCGCCCGCTGGGAATGCCGCCCGCTTGCAAATCGCCCCCGATCAGGACTACGCTTTTCGCGTGGGCCGATTCAAATCGATTCGGCAAAGGGTCCCTTTTGCCGGCGGCAAACCGAATGACGGCTGAACTTCGAGCACTTGTCCGTGACGTTCCTGATTTTCCCAAGCCGGGCATCTTGTTTCGGGACATCACTCCGCTGCTGCAAGATTCCAGCGCGTTGTCGAAGGCGACCGACGCGTTGGCTGAACCGTTCGAAAACGAAACCATCGACGTCATCGCCGCAGCCGAAGCACGTGGGTTTATCTTCGCGGCGCCACTGGCGATGAAGCTCGGTGTCGGGTTCGTGCCGATCCGCAAGCCGGGCAAGCTTCCCTACGAAGCGAAGACGCACAAGTACGATTTGGAGTACGGCAGCGACGAGTTGCAGGTCCACGTCGATGCGATTCAGCCCGGCCAACGTGTTTTGGTTGTCGACGATTTGCTCGCCACCGGCGGGACGATGCAGGCCTGCATTCAACTCCTCGAGGAGTGCGGCGCGACGATCGCGGGTTGCTCGTTCCTGATCCACCTCTCCGATCTTAAGGGCGAGGAGAAGTTGCGGCCACATCGGATCGAGTCGGTCATCACCTACTGATCGTTGAACCTGTCGGTTCGTTCGTGTGGCGTGACGAGTGGATCTAGCAATCGTTCGCAGATCAGTGCCTGAGTCAACGGGTATTCGTGATCATGAAATGGTGCTCGTCTTCGAAATGATTCCGGCATGGCTCGTGACCGATGGCGACGCCGCGATCAATGCCGTTCACCAAGATTCGGCTTCTGTTTCGCTTGCGAAACTTTCGGAACAGAGCCTAGCTTTTGAATCGATTTTGCGGATCATAGGGGACTAGTTCAGCCCCGCTTGATTGAGCAAGCCACGCGCAATCGCAGCGGGTTAAACCCACGCTCGGTGGCGTGAAGCCGCCACGCTTCTATCGCGAGGTCATGACGGTGATGGCAGGTTCTCGAAGACGTAGCCAGAGTTGCACGCCCCCACGACGACTTCGGTTGGAATCACTCGAATCGCGTCGCTTATTAGCGGCGGGACTCGTCAACGAGACCGAGTTCGCTTCGGAAAAGGCGATCCCAGCATTTAACGCTGCCGAGTACCTGCCCAATGATGCGGCGCGCGCCGAGGCCGCGGTCAGGGCCGTCACCACCACCAACTCGACAGAACTTGCTCAAACCGGGCCCGTCCCCGGCAATGTGACTTTCAACGAGTTCGCAACCCAAAGCCAAAGTAGTTCCAGTAACAGTGGCGATAACGACGGGGAGCAGCCCGACGAGTTGCCTCAATCGACGACCGCGATCAACTTGGACCAGTTCCGAAACGACGCGAGGTTCGCCGGCATTGACGGGACCGGTTTCGGCACCGTCATCATCGACACTGGAATCGACCTCGATCACCCGCACTTCGGCCCCGACGGCGACAACGATGGCGTTGCGGATCGAATCGTTCACCAACAAAGCTTTATCGGTCTCGCAACCGGCGACGACCTCAACGGCCATGGGACGCATGTCGCGTCGACGGTTGCATCGAGCGACGCAACGCTGACGGGGATGGCACCCGGCGCGGGCGTGATCGCGTTGCAAACGAACAACCAAGAAGGTCGTGGCAGCTTTGGCGGGATCGAGCAAGCGTTGCAGTGGGTCATTGCAAACGTCAGCACGTTCAACATCGCAAGTGTGAACATGTCGCTCGGCGATGGCGGCAACGACACCGAAGCCGTCTCTCGGTACGGGATCGGCGACGAACTGGCGGCACTCGAGGCGATGGACGTCATCGTAGTCTCCTCGTCGGGAAATAGCTTCGGCGCATTCGGTGGCGCGCCCGGCGTTGGCTATCCCTCATCGGATCCCAACTCTCTATCGATCGGCAGTCGACGCACCACGTCTCTGAGCGCCAGCGGTTTCTCACAACGGCACCCCGAGTTGACGACGGTGTTCGCACCCGGCAATCCGATCACTGCGGGATGGCTTAACGGTGGCACACGCAGTATCAGCGGCACCAGCATGGCTTCGCCGCACGTCTCCGGTGTCGCGACGCTGATGCAACAACTCGCCGTCCAGGAACTCGGTAGGCGTTTGACATTCGGCGAGTTCGAGGCACTCGTGCGATCCTCCGCATTTGACTTCCTGGGAATCCCCTCGACCGGAGCATCCTATGGCAGTCTCGACGTCTTTGCGCTCGGCGAAGCCGTGCTCGCAATGGCAGTCGGCGGCGCCGATTTACATGGGACGTCGTTCACAACCTCGGCCGGATTGGAACGCGGCCAAGCTGGTTCGGCCTCGGTGTCGGTTCAAAACCTGGGAATGAGCGATGCGAGTGATGTCACGGTCGACTTTTATCTCAGCACCAACGGGTCGATTTCCACGACCGGTGATATCTCGTTGGGCAGCACCACGATCGACACCATCCTTGGCGGCAACACGGAATCGTCGACGCTGGATTTCACGCTTCCCTCCCCCAATGATCCGTTCTGGCTCTCGACCTCGGACTACACGATCGGCGCGGTCATCGACCAAGACAACACCATCGGCGAAGCAGACGAAGGCAACAATTTCAATTTGGGAGTCTCACTCGACAAGTTGGACGTCACCATTGCGAATCCGCCAGCGGACCTCGTCGGCAATTCGTTTACGATCGATCAGGCCAGCGGAGTTCGTGGCGAAGACATCGACGTCCGTTACAGTGTTTCCAATCTCGGCGCGGGCCCGACCTATGCCGGTGACGTCGAGTTCTATCTCAGCGCCGACGGCGTGATCGACCCTGTCGCCGATGTCCTGCTGGGATCGGCAGACCTCGATGGCATTCTCGCCGGGGCAACGAGTGACGAACAATCGATCACGTTCACGTTGCCCGAGAATGCGGATTCGTTTTGGCAAGCCGCGGGCCCGTACACCATCGGCATGATTGTGGACGCTGCGGGAACCGTCACCGAGTCCGACGAATCCAACAACTCCAACGTCGGTCCCGACCTTGACCTAAAAGTGATCGACATCGTGCCTCCGCCGACCACGATTCGCGGCGCCACGTTCCTCGACCGCAACGGGGACGGCCAACGTGCCAGCGGCTTCGACGGGCCCGTCACACTTTCGGCGGGAGCTGGCGGCGACATCATTCGGCCGAACCGCACCGCGACGTTTGTGTTTAACGACATCGCGCCGACAAACTCCTCGGCGACATTGCGCGTGCAAGCAGTCGGCGACATCGATGAAGTCACCGAATTCGCAACGATTACGATCGACGGCACGGTTGTCGGGAACGTGTTTGACAAAGAGCCTCTGGATGTCAACGGATTCTTCGCCACGGGTGACGAGACGCTCGTCCTCGACGACATGGTCTGGTTGGATGCGATCGCCGATGGCAACCTGACGATCGAAGTCAACTTCACCAACCCAGGCGGGTTCGCGACCGGATCGGCAAACTGGATGAGGATCACGCTCGACTATGACGGCGCATCCAGTTCGCGAACGTATGATTCCGAGATCGTCGAGAACCGCACTTGGACGCAGCGAACCACGAATGTTGCACTCGATGGTTCCAAACCGCCGGTCGGCGACGGACGGCTCACTCTTTACGCGCTGGGCGATGTCGGCGGCACCGAAGAAACGGCGACCATTGATCTCGAGGGCCTCGCATCGTTCACGCTGCTCGACGACTCCGACGGCACGGGTGACATGGCGGGTGCCGTGGGCTACGCAACCATACCGCTGGCCACACTTCAGCAACTCGTGGCCGACGGCACCGTCGGTGCCCAAGTCAGTTTTTCATCGGCCGTCGACAATTTCTTCCCCGGCAACATGTTTGAGATCCGACTGGACTATCCGATTGATGTCGAGCCGGGTGTCGGTGGCGTCGACGTGATGTTGGATGTCGACGGCGACGGCGTCGCCGATCAGACCGTCACCACCGCGTTCGACGATCCCTCGACAGCGTTCGATGAAGCCGGCGCCTACGAGTTCGTCGATATCGGATCGGGTGACTTCGAACTCACGATCACAGCCCCGCAGGGTTCAACGATCACGGCACCGGCGACTGGCGAACAAGACCTCACCTTGATCGAAGGCGAACTATTGGAAGGCGTCGAGTTCGGGGTGATGGGTAGTTTTGAACCGAGCGTCGAGGTCGTGACCCTCGGCGGCGGACTGGCATCGCGTTCGCAGTTGACCGGATTTGAAGTCAGCGTCAATGGACGTGTCGATCCTGCGTTGATCTTGGATGGAATCACGCTGACCAACACGACCGATGATGTCGAAGTCACCAGCTTGCTACTTCAATCTCAATTCGTCGGCGACCAAACGCTGATTTCGGTCGAGTTCGCCGACGGTCCATCCGTCGAGACGAGAGCCGGCGTCGGTGCCCTCGGCAACTCACTCGCCGATGGGAATTACCGACTGCAGATTGCGGCTGATGCACTCTTGTCAAACCTCGGCCAAACCATGGCGACCGATTTTACGTTTGGCGACGTCGCTACCGACAACTTCTTTCGGTTCTACGGCGACGACAACGGCGATCGCGACACCGACGGTCAAGACTATGGAGTGTTCGGCAGCGGATTCCTGAAAACGGTCGGTCAAACTGGCTACAAGCCCGAACTTGATTTCGACGGGGATGGTGATATCGACGGACAAGAGCTGGGCCAATTCGCCCGCCGATTCTTCCAAGTCCTCGACTTTTAGGCGGGCTGTCCTCGATTTCTAAACGAGCCGCAAACACGCATCGAACGCAGGGATGACCACTCCTAAATTGTCGTCCACGTGCGTTTGATGCGGATGCACTGGGTGTTGGCTCGGGAGTCGGAAAAGCTGACACCGCTCTGCCAAGTTCGTTCTCGCAGCAAAGTCGGTCAAAGCTCGCGAGGGTCTGGCATTCAGATCACTTGATGCCGATTGAATCGGTAAGCGACGCGTGTGACTACCAATCGGCGGCCTCGGCGCTATACTTCTCTCGTCTCCTCCCCAAATGAAACAGTGCCGTGACGCCAGTATCCTTGCCATCGGTTTCCCCGACTTCGGTTCCAAACGAAGGCGCGAAACACGATTTCGCCGACTACAAGACACTCGAACCGGAGGTGTTGATCGAACGAATCAGCGCGGTCCGCAACGAGCTTGGTGATTCGCTGTTAATCCTCGGTCACCACTACCAACAGGACGAGGTGATCGCGCACTCCGACTTGCGAGGCGATAGTTACAAGCTCTCGGAAATGGCAGCCGCGAGCACCAACTGCCGCACGATCGTTTTTTGCGGCGTGCACTTCATGGCGGAAACCGCGGATATTCTGGCGAACCGCCCCGAGAAGATTGCCGAACGCGACGGCCAACGTATCCGCGTGATCTTGCCCGACATGTCGGCTGGCTGCTCGATGGCGGACATGGCGGCGATCAAGCAAGTGGAAGCCGCCTGGGAAGACATGTCAGAGGTGATCGACACCGAACGCGTCATCCCGGTAACCTACATCAACAGCGCCGCAAGCTTAAAAGCGTTTTGCGGACGCCACGGCGGAATCGTCTGCACCAGCAGCAACGCCGCCGCCGTTCTCGAGTGGGCTTTCGAGCGAGGTGATCGGGTTTTCTTCTTCCCGGACCAACACCTTGGACGCAACACCGCGCTCACGATGGGCATCACGGAAGAACAGATGCCGGTGTGGGATCCTTACGAACTCGAACTCGGCGGCAACGACGAATCAGCCATCGAGAACAGTCGGGTCATCCTTTGGAAAGGCCACTGCAGCGTTCACCAGATGTTTCGGCCGGAACACGTCCATCAGTTCCGCGAACAACACGAAGGCATCAAGATCCTGGTGCATCCCGAGTGCCCACGCGAAGTCAACGACCTGGCGGACATCTCCGGCAGCACCGGCAAGATCATCGACGTCGTCGAATCGAGCCCACCGGGAACGAAGTGGGCC
>JBCBOT010000341.1:0-8957 GCA_039821165.1 Planctomycetota bacterium
ATAGTCGGCGGCGGCGAAGGTGTGACCGCGCGACTCAGCGGACGATCGCAGTTCGGTGGCGTGCCAGCCTTCGGCCGGACCGAGCATCAAGAACTTGCGCGCGGGGCTCACAGTCCTAGCCCGAACGATTCGACCAAAATGTCACGTGAAAGCTCACCCGCGGTGAAGGTATTGCCCGTTCGCAGGTTGTGCATCGTGACCCGGGCCGGACTGAACAGCGCGGGGTCTACTTTGTAAAAGTCGTATTCGTAGTCCGCAAAGACTTGAACGAAAGGACGACCATAATCCTTGGAAGCACAGCTGGGTGTTTGCTCGATGACGGCAGCAGCTTGTTCGTCATCGCAGTCGACCCAGAGCGTGACCGTGGCCCCGTAGAGCATGGCATCGTTGGTGCGGCCGATGCCTTCGATCGATTTGCCGGCCCGCGCCGGGGGAGGCAACGGGGCGCTGCCGATACCGGACGTGATGCAGCGAACGTCGAATTTCAATTCGTGCAATTTGTGCATCGCGGTTTCGATGCTTCGCGCAACAATCTGGATGCTACCGGCGATCGAGGTGCTGGGGGCCACGGCGAGAGTCAACGCGGCTGGTTCGACGCCGCATTCCTTGGCGATCGCTTGAAGCGCGGATTCAGTTGGCAACTTGTCCGACTCGAGTACTCCGAAACATCCATCCGCTTTCGAATCGTTGAGCGTTAGTTCAAGCAGCATCGCTTCGCGTCCGCGGAGCAACCGCATCGGTCCGCTGCCCATGGCGAAAAAGTCCTCGGTCTGGACGGGCCAGCCCGCGTACTGGCAGCCGAGACAACTCATGAGCGGAGCGTCCGTGGCGACGGAGACCACGTTTTCGACGCCGAGTCGCGCCGGATCGCATGGAAGGATTGAGACGTCGGCAAGGCCGCCCATGCAGGCTTCGGCGAGCGCGATGCCGGACCGCATCGAGCCAGCTGTATGGATGCCGAAATCAAAGATGTTGGTTCCGGCAATCGAGTGCTGTTCGACTCGCGTGGAATCGTCGCCGATGAGATTCTCAATTCGTTTCTTCGCGAGCCGATTGGGTGACATGTCTGTTTCTCTCGTTTCGGCCGCCGGACGGCATCGAAGACTTGCTGTGGGGCTTTCGCACGGGAAGGCGACCGATCTGTGGGTCGCGAATCTCGTCTCCTGGCGATACCAGGGAGCCAGACGCGATCGTGTCACGGTCCAAACCGGTTGTCGAGAGGGCGTGTGTCGAGCGACGGGAATCGCCTCCGGGACTGACAAATCGTTGACGATACGTCATTCTGTTGGGGCGTCTTCGAAATCGTGACCGCACCCTGTTCCTTCGAGGTAAACCAAGACGATGCCGCTGGAAGTCATCCTTTATCCGCATCCGACGCTCCGTTACGTCAGCAAGCCGATCCGCAAGGTGGATGCCGAGTTGAAGCGGATCGCCGACGAGATGCTGGACCTCATGTATGAATCCAACGGGGTCGGTTTAGCGGCGAACCAAGTCAATCTTCCGTTGCGGATTTTCGTTGCGAATCCGAGTGGGACGCGGGGCGATGGGGAGGAATTTGTGATGCTGAACCCCGTGATTCAGCTTCCAAAAGGGAACGAGACCGCCGAAGAAGGCTGTTTGAGCCTACCCGGGTTGGTCGGTGACGTGATCCGTCCGAAATCGGTCCGCGTCAGTGCCTTCGACATCACCGGTAAGCCGTTCGAGGCGAAGCTCGAAGGTTTCTTGGCACGCGTCTTCATGCACGAAAACGATCACCTCGATGGGACGATGTTCTTTGATCGCATGGGCAATGAAGCAACGGCCGAGTTAGAAGCCGGGTTGGAGGAGTTCGAAATCGACTTTCGATCGCGGCAGAAAACGGGTTCGCTCAAATCCGACGAAGAAATGGTCGGCGAGTTGAGTGTTTGGACGGACAAGTATTGCTAGCCGGGAGCGCGGTCGGTGCGAATCATCCTGATGGGAACGGGGCCTTTTGCCGTTCCAAGTTTTGAGGCCATCCGTCAATCGCAACACGAGGTGGCGTTGGTGGTGACCAAGCCGGAGCCGCCTGTGAAGAGCCGAAATGGCCCTCCGCCGGCACCTGTGCGGACGTGGGCCCAAGAGCACTCGTTGCCGATCGCGGATCCATTGAGCATCAATGAACCCGAGGCGGTTGCGAGACTTCGTGACGTGGCGGCCGACCTGCTGGTGGTCTGCGACTATGGTCAAATTTTGAAACCCGACGCGCTCGCCGTTGCGCCGCTCGGTGGCATCAACTTGCACGGTTCATTGGTGCCGGCGTATCGAGGCGCAGCGCCGGTCCAAAGGGCACTTCTAAGCGGCGACGCGACCACGGGCGTGACCGTCATTCACATGACGCCTCGTTTGGATGCGGGGCCGATCTTGGGGCGGGCTGAAACCGAAATCCGCGATGATGAAACGGCGGGGCAGCTGGAAGAGCGGCTCTCGGCCTTGGGGGTTGAACTCACGCTTTCATGCATCGGCGACTTGGAAGAATGGGACCGCGAGTCGGCGATCGGTGAGACGCAAGATAAAGCGTCAGCCACCAAGGCGCCGCGGTTGAGTAAGCAAGAAGCACGCATGGACTGGACGCGGTCGAATCGGGAATTGGACTGCCATGTTCGCGGCATGCAGCCATGGCCGGTCGCGTTTTGCGAGGTGATCGTCCGGGAAGGCAAGCCACCCGTAAGAATGTCGGTACTCGAAGTCGAGTCTTCGGACGACGATACTTCCGAACTCAATGCCGGCCAGCTCGTCGGAGGCGACGCGCTGGTGGTGGCGACTGGTGACGGGGCGATCAAGTTGTTGAGAGTGCGCCCGGCCGGAAAACGCGACATGACTGGCGAGGAGTTCCAACGCGGTCACAAGCTCGCGCGTGGAACGAAGTTCGCGTGAAACCCGTTGTGCTCCGCCGTTTATCGATTTTCTCGACGGTGGGTTAAGCTTTGCGGGTTATCTGTCCGATATCGGTTGTGACGGGAATCGAGGTGCCCCAGAGCAACTTGATATGCAACGATACAACCAAGGCACGAAGTCATGAGCCGCAAACTGTCCTTCCAACGAACCACGCGAAACTTGGCCTTGTCGATGGTTGCGTGCGCCTGCCTGGCGGGTGCGACCGGATGCCAAGTGTCGATGAATGGTCAGACGCTTCCGAGCCCCTACTACTTGCAGGATGACGTGACCTATTTCCCGGCCGGTCCGGAATTCAAGTTGTCGCGTGAAGCGGCAGCGCTGAAAGCGGCTCGCGCTCAGGAAAAACTCCGCACCGACCGCTAGCTCGGGCATGACCGTTCAGCAATGAAGAACGGTTGCATGCTCTGGTTGCCGCCCAAGATGGACAGTTGTCAGGCGATCTTTTGAATCGCTTCCGCGACCAGTGCGGGATCATCTTGGTCACGAAGGTGCTGGATTTGATCGGCCGGTAGGCCGGCTTTCTCCAGGTGGCTGCAAAGTCGCTTCCAGATCGTTTCTCGCTTCTTTTTCCCTTCGGCGAGATAGAGTTCGGTGATCGCCTCCTGCGCTTTCTGCAGTCCGATGGCGTCCCGGTTCTGGTAGTAGTTTTTGATCACATTCTGCTGATAAGCCGATCGGTCTTGGGCCATGGGAGATCATCCAGGGGGAGTATGAGCGTGCGCCTCGCGTTCGACGCGGCACGGAGGTTATCGGCAACCGGCGCGAGAGCCTATAGTAAGCAATAAGCAATGGGAATGACCGGACCTGGGACCACCGAACGAGGGATCACCGCAGCATGATGGCATGCCGAGGAGTGAGGGGGGCGACGACGGTCGAGGAGGACGATCGAGACCAGATCTTGCTCGCCACTCGGCAGTTGCTTGCATTGATGATGCGTCGCAACGAGATTGATACGGTCGATCTCGCGAGTGCGACGTTTACGGTGACGCACGATTTAGCTTCCGAATTTCCGGCTTTGGCGGCGAGGCAGCTCGGTTGGTTGGAAGTCCCGTTGTTGTGTGGATACGAAATCACGGTGGAGCGTTCTTTGCCTCGTTGCATCCGGGTGCTATTGCACTGGAATACGACCAAGACGCAATCGGAGATCGAACACGTTTATTTACACGAGGCGGTGAAGCTTCGGCCCGACTTGTCGAAACTACCGCCCGTTGATTTTGATGAATTGGAAGAATGGATTCAGGCTCAATTGTCGAACCGTCAATAAGAGCGTGGCTTGAGCTGTGGCCAAACCCAAAATTACTTTTGAGCCAGCTGTCGAACTGAGCGCGATCCATGCGGCGATCGTGGTTGCGACGGGTGGCGTTTGCAATGATCCGAAAACCGAATCGGCTTTGGTCCAACCGGCGACGGACATCAACACCCGGCTTGTCTCCGCATCGGTTGATGTCGGTTGTTTTTGGAGTCGACTGTTTTGCGAGGTGATGGCGGGGTTGTCGGCGCGGGAAGCATGTCCGACGGCGCTCGCATCCGCCGGATGCAATCCGCTACTCCTGGATCAAACCGCCGCGGCGGCCACGAGTCGATTGGATGAATGTCGCCTTGCGTTTCAGGAACGCTTTCCCAAGCTGAGTGATCAGCTGCAGCTTCGCGCCGGGCCGCTGAAAGATCGTTGGCAAACATTCGGGCCTGGGTTGTTGATTGCAGCAGCGGACCGAATCTGGCAGGCTTCACCGCCTCCGACGTGGTGGCCTTCGCAGGTCCCGGCACAACTCGTTCAACCGATGCGCGGTGGCGACGGCGGATACGACGGGGCGAAGCGGGTTTGGATCGAAGCCATGCTGACCGATGCGCATCCGGTCGTGGGGGAGGTTTTCCGCTTGGCGTACTGGGTCACTCGAGTCGCCGTCGATCAGCATCTCGGCGCCGCGCTCAACCAGCCTCCCTCGGATCCAGATGATGTCGGTTCAACGAGTCGACCGGCGACCTTGCCCTGGGATTTGGGCTGTGTGCCGATTGTTCTTGAGGCGGGTGTGGAATTGGATTTGATGCCGGCTCGTGAGTTGCCGGTCGCGGAAGCGATTCAGCTTTGGCGACTTGGGGATGAGGCGGTGGCCGGAGTTGTGGCGGCATGGTGGGGCGAATGGAAAGACGCCGAAGCGCCGATTCCGGTAGCGCTGAAAGCTCTCGGTGAAAAACTACGCCCGCTGCGGCGAGCGAACCCATCGCGTCGCGTCACCGATTTGGCGGATTTGGAAAACGAACTGTAGGCAAGCGTTCGGGCTCAGGAAGCGTTCGGAAATGAGTTCGTCGCTTCAAGTTCCGAGACATTTGTCGTTGCCGGAATCCGATTTCGTTGAGAAGCCTGATGGCGCGGCGGAAGCGAAGCGTGATCACGCGAAGTGCTTGTCCGACTTTCCTGGGATCTTTGCGGCTGGGCGTCTTCGCGCGACGATCGATGCATCTCGCCGCGGTGGCTTCGCTAACACCGCGGGCCGCGACCCTCAGACTGAAACTCGGCGCGGCAAAGCTTTCGCCCGGGTGGCTCAAAGAAAACGCTCGCCCTGACTGGAGCGAGCGTCGGTGCAATCGGGCGAAAGGTCTCCTAGCGGACTCCGCTGTCGTCGCCAATTTTGACTTTGATCGATCCGAGCATGCGGGTCATCGCGGCTTCTTTGCTGCCCACCCAGAGGATGTTGTCCAGCACAATCGCTCGCTTCTCGGTTGCCGGATGCAGGATCAAACGGCCTGCGCCGAGCAATGCATACTCAAAGACATCGTTGATCTCTTTGTCGACGCGAAGGTTCGGTGCCGGATAGCGTTTCAGGTCGCTCAAGACACCGTGGTGATGGAGAAGTTCGTTATTCGTGAGCTCCCAGTAGTTGAACCGGGCACTTACGAAGACGGCTGCATACATCAACGCCATCGCAACGCTCATACAGAAGTAAAACGTGCTGTTGGCGACCGGGTGGATCTTTCTCAGGATCGTCTCGATCGACGGAAGGAGCCCGGGCTGCCATATCAAGACGAGCCACCCGGCCATGATGGCGGTCGCGACGATGAAAACAAGTGTGAGTGAGGTCGCGCGTGGGAAGTCAAACACGATGACGAACAGGTTCGCGACGAAGACCCCGAGGAACAGAACCGTCATTGCGACGGGCAGCGAATCATCTGGGCTCACGGTGCTGTAGCCACCGATTCCGAGCACGATCGATGCCAGGACGGACACGATCAGGGTGGGGTACATGAAAACGAATTTTGGATAGGGAACCAGGTAGATCCGCTTCTGACTCGATCCCTTGCTCGATGTCGATTTCTCTTTCTCCTTCGCCTCCGCGTTGGATTCAGTGGCGGCGTCGTCTTGCTGCTCGGTGTCGGACATCAATATTTGCCTTTGTGATTCTCGTTCAAACTGCCCAGTTGCAAGGGGCCGGATCGAGACGTCCCCGAGGGCGCGCCGTCTTTCTCCAGGCGGTACGGGATTCTACCGCCGACGGCGCCTTTTTACAGCTGGCGTCGGGTCGGCGTTCGTCCCCGCTTCGCGCGGTCGCGTTCAACACGGATACTTCCGCTTCGATTTTCCGACCGATCCTTGGAACCAAAAACTGAGAAATGAGTGATTCGATTCAACGCACCCTGGTTTTGCTAAAACCCGATGCGGTGCAGCGTCGTTTGATGGGACAATTGATCTCACGTTTCGAATCGAAGGGGATGAACATCGTTGCGATGAAGATGCTTCAGGTGACCCCGGAACTCGCTAAGCAGCACTATGCCGAGCACGCTGAAAAGCCTTTTTATCCCGGACTCGAGAGCTTCATCACGTCAGCGCCGATCGTTGCGATGGCCATCGAGGGGCTCGACGTGATCGAGGTCGTTCGCGCGATGCTTGGGGCGACAAACGGATTAAAGGCTGCCGCGGGGACGATCCGAGGCGACTTTAGTAGCAGCCGGCAGATGAACTTGGTCCACGCGAGTGACAGCCCTGAATCGGCAGCCCGCGAGCTGGACCTGTATTTCACCGCGGACGAAATCTGCGCCTACGAGCCCACGATCACACCTTCTCTGCGAGCCAGCGACGAATAGGATCCCTGGAAGCGATCAACGAGAAGCATCGTGGTCGCTGGGGGGCCCGGAATGCACAACCGGGCCGAGGGTCCCAACCGGGGCCAGGGTTCACCGGCCCTCTCGACGCACCGAACAGATTGTCCGACCGACTCGGAATGGAAATCCGAGTCGCGGAGGGTATCAGAGGCCGTTTCGGACGACGCCGACGGCGACGCCGATGATCTTGGCGTCTGACACGAAGATGGGGTCCATCGCGCTGTTGGCGGGCTGCAGCCGGATTCTGCCGTCTTCCGGGTACCAGAACTTGAGCGTCGAGTCCCCGGTGGGCAACTCAGCCACAACCATTTGTCCGGGCTCGGCCGACATCTGCTTTTGGACGACGACGAAATCACCGTCCTGAATGTGGGCATCGATCATCGAGTCGCCCGAGACTTGCAGGATGAATCGATCGTGTTGGGAGAACATGCCGCTGAAATCAACGCGGTCAGTCTTGTCGAACGCGAGCGCCGTCGTGCCAGCAGCGACAAGTCCGGCCATGGGGAGACTCGTCCCGGTGCGATCGACGGGTTCGGTTAACTCGATCGCACGCGACTTGTTGGGACTCCGCCGGATCAGCCCTTTTCGCTCCAGGGCACGCAGATGGCACATCACGCCGTTTGGGCTCTTGATGCCGAAGGCCTCACCGATTTCGCGGACGGTCGGCCCGTAGCCACGATTCAGGATGAGTTCGCGAATCAGTTCGTACACTCGCCGCTGGCGGTCAGTAAGTTCAGCGGTTGGCATAGCCGTTTTCTCCGAGAGTGGTGGCGCCGCCGTCGTGGTGACGACAACTGAGTTTATCCCTGCAGACCGCCGAAATCCAACCCGTGCGCGGAATGGTGTTCAGACGTGGGTTAGACACATTTGTCCAACTCACAGGTGTAATCGGAAGTGGTCCGGTTTGCCCGACGCCGACTGTCGCGGATCTGAGGCAGTTTCATCTAAACTTACGCGTTCGCGTGAAGTTCACGCGTCTTAAATGCTTGCCCCGTAGTGGCTTGCGGAAAAAAACGGGCTTTCGTAACGATTCGTCCGCAGCGTGTCCGACATGTTTTCCACCTGCAGTCGCCGGCGAAATGCCAGCAAGGCACGAGGGCGGTGTCGCAAAACGCCCCCGGAAACCTTGCCCGAAACGAACACACGAAATTGTTTGCTCGCAAAGCGCGACGCGGAGCCTCAAATGGTTTGACTTGGCTGCTAGCAAATTTAGAATCTCGCCCACTTAATGAACGGCCGGTGAAGAAACGGCCGAGCATTCATGAGGTTGTTCATGGGGGCTTAATGCCACCGAGCGGAGCGAGGTTGGCGGCTTTTCTGCCGACGCTTCGGCTAGCTTTCCCGTGGGCGCTTCACTTTAAGATCGGGCTCGAAAATCCCATGTATTGATCAATCCGTGGCCGCGGGTTGCTTACACTTGGCTCTTTTCTAGCAATTCGCGAACATCCGTGACGGAGGATAACGCTCCCGGTATGTCCACAACGCATGGCGGCAACGATGGCAAGGATGTCATCGAACATTTCAAGGATGCGTTGAAGCAGAGACTGGGCGACCGGACGTTTGATCTGTGGTTCTCGCAGATGCGGTTTGAATTCCGTTCGGACGAGCACGAGGCGGTTGAGTCAGGCGAGCCCACAGTTGGGCGACCGCAGATCACGGTGATTGCTCCCGGACAGTTTGCGGCCGATCGGCTGAGCAAAAACTATCTCCGGCAAATCCGCAGTGCCTCGTCGAGCGTTTGTGGGTCGGAGGCCACGGTGAAGGTGGAGGTTGCGGCACCCGCGAAGCAGGTGGAGCTGCCTTTCGACCTTGCCCTCTCTTTCACCGGGAGTCTTCTCGGAGCGTTCGTCGTTTTGCTGAACGTCTGACGGTGTTGCCGAAATCTCGCCGTTGGGGGCATCATCGAAAGGCAGCTCCACCTGCTTCGCGGGTGCCGCAACCTC
>JBCBOT010000342.1:0-8897 GCA_039821165.1 Planctomycetota bacterium
CGCTCATCGGGTGTTGCACCGAAGAGCGACTGCGTTCCCGTTTGCCCACGTGGATTGCTGCGGTGCAGATCCCGTTTGTAATTCTTCTCGTAGGATTCGGCGGCTGGAAAATGCTGGGCTGGTTCCTCGCGGTGTTACTGGTGAACTTCACCTACAACACGCTGCGGTTCAAAGCGGTTGCGGCACTCGACCTGGCCAACCAAGTCGGCTACTTGCTGATCTTTCTTTTGGCGAGTTGGCTCTGTGCGGTCCCACAATTGAGCCTCCCCGCCATGGGCTTCAGCGCCCTCTTCGCAATGCAGAGTCACCTGTTCGGGCAACTGATGGACATCGATGCCGACCAATCTGCCGGCAGGCGATCGACGGCGGTACTGCTTGGAATGACGCGATCGAAGGTGCTGCTTGTCCTCATCATGGTGGCGGAAACGATCATCGCCGCCACCTACTTTCGCTCATCGATTGTGGCGTGGTTGATGGCCGCGGGCGCAACCTTCTTCGTCGGCGACACACTCTTTGGTCCGCCCAGGTATCCCATATGGTTCACGAAAGCATTCTTCATTGCCTGGAACGTGTTGGTGCTCGTTACCATGCACTGGGTTTGGCGCTACGGTTTGTTTCTGATTTGAGCTGCTTGTCGATTGGACGAAAGTCAATGTCGGTGTAGTTGAGCAACGAGCGTTTGATCCGCTCCCAACTCAACGGCTTGACCAAGAAATCGCTGGCGCCTGCAGCCAGCATTCGCCTCTTCATCGAGGCATCATGGCGTTCGGAAGTCATCAGAATCGGCACCGACTCCATCAACGGCGACTCACGCAAACGCCGGAGTACGTATTCACCGTTGGCATCGGGCAAGTCGCAGTCGAGCAAGACCGCTTCGGGACAGCCTTTGAAAATCGCGCGGCACCCCTCACTCCCGCGAAACGCGCGGACCAAGCGAACGCCTGACTCCACTAGATGCCCCTGCAACCCGATCGAAAAGTCGGGGTCATCATCAATCGCAAGCACCCAAGGAAGTGCGGTTTCCTCCTGGAGTCGTGCCGCCGGCGCAGGAACGCGCCCGACGTTATCGACCCAGCGCCATTCGTCAAACATGGAATAGGCTGACGGTGGTTCGGGATCAGCGCTGGCCTGGGTCAACGCGTCTATCCCAGCATCGACCTCCATGGACGGGTGATTCATCCACTCGCTAAGCATCGATTCCAACCGTGCCCAGATACTGCCATCCTTCATGAGCAGCTCAGCGCCGATCGCGCTACACCGCGCTTCGATGATCTCATTCCGATCCGCCGTCATCACAATCACATTGATCTGCCGCAACCGCTCATCGGTGGCCAGCATCTCAGCGACACTGATTCCGTTGCCTCCAGGCATTCGCACGTCGAGAAGCGCGATTTGCGGCGCGTAGAAGTCGGCGTTGGCCAACGCATCCATGGCGTCCGATGCGGTGATGACGTCGAGCCCCATTGCGCGGCAACGGAGCGCCAACATGTCGAGCAGGTCGGGATCATCATCTGCGATCAAGATTTGCATTGTCCCGGCCATTTGCATTCCCCCAAAGTCGAAATCTTGATTGCGTGCATCAAGGAATAGGTTGGCTGCAAAAGCACCTGTGCATCGGATCAGCTAAATGTCGGTCATCGGACAGGCGAACGGAGTCCTGGCACAGAACGTGCCCTCTCGAAGACTTGCGAGTGAAACGTGTTTCCTGCCATTCCAAAACTTCGATGATTCGTGGAGATCGCGATGAACAGCCGATGGATTTTCCGCCGCTCACGGCGGGTTTTTGTCAGCCTTTCTCTGGCCATGTTTGCAACCAGTGCTATCGCACAAGTCGCAACGACGGCCGATGACATGGAAACGCTCCGTCAGAAAACGGTCGACCGTGGCCTCAAATACCTTGCCGATCAGGGCCAATCCGCGGCCGGTACCTTCTCGGATCGGGTCGGCCCCGGCGTGACCGCACTCGCAATCACCTCCGCGCTGCGAAACGGCCGAGGCGTCGATGATCCGACCGTCGCGCAAGGACTCAAAGCACTCGAGTCGTTCGCCAAACCGGACGGCGGCATCTATGGGAACGGGCGACTCAAAAACTACGAAACATGCGTCGCGATGCTGTGCTTTTCCGAAGCGAACCAAACGGGAAAGTACTCCGAGTTGTTGAGCCGCGCGAAAGACTTTGTGACCGCAACTCAACTCGGCGAAGGCAAACGCGATCCATCCGAACCATGGTACGGCGGCGTCGGATACGGCGGCGCGGGACGACCGGACCTGTCCAATACCGGCTACATGATCGAGGCCCTGCGCGCCGTGGAAGTCGCGGAGGACGATCCTGCGATACAAGCCGCACTGCGATTTGTCTCTCGCTGCCAAAATCTGAATAGCAAGTACAACGACACCGCCTTCGCGGACAAGGTCGACGACGGCGGTTTCTACTATGAGATTCCGACAACCAAAATCGACCCGAGTACATCCGAGGAACGCTTCACTCCCAACGGTGGACTGCGAAGCTACGGCTCAATGGGGTACACGGGCCTGAAGAGCATGATCTTCGCGGGTCTCAAAGCGGACGACCCTCGGGTGAAAGCTGCCGTGGAGTGGATCACCCAACATTACGACGTCGAAAGCAATCCCGGTATGGGAAGTGCCGGACTCTATTATTACTACCACACCTTCGCGGCTGGGCTTCATGCGGCGGGCATCAAAAAACTCCGTTCGGTTGACGGGACCGAACACAACTGGAAACACGATCTCATTGCCGAACTAGCGAAGCGACAAAATGAAGACGGCTCTTGGGCGAACGACAACCAACGCTGGTTCGAAAACGACAAGAATCTTGCCACGAGTTTTGCGCTCTTGGCGCTGGCCTACTGCGACTAAGTCCGATTAGGTGCGTCGATGAGACTTTGGGGAATACATCTGCTCGCGTTCGGAACACTGATCGCGTGCGCGGCTCTGGATCCGCTCTTCGGCTCGTTCTGGCCCGTGTGGCATTTCGAGACGTCCACCGGCCATCCGATCGGACGCGTTTTGCCATCAGGAATTGCGCTGCTCGTCGCGGGAGCCACGCTTTCTGCAATCGTCATTCGAACCGGCCTTCGGTCCACACCGAAATCACGCTCGCTGCTTCAGTTACTGGCGATCACCGCGGTCATCGCGCTTTGGTGCTCCTTCTCGACGTGTCATCATGCGCTAGCTTGGCACGGCAAACGACTGCGTTTTGCGTTCCGCACGGACCAACTCGAATCTCTGGCGGCGCCGCTGAGACGGTCTTGGCCCACCGAAGACGGAAAGCTGGAAGGCTTGGGGCCCTTCATGGCCTATCCATTCGGGACTCCACAAACGCTGCTGCTACTTGAAGCCCCACGACTCGATGGCCGAGTCTATGTGGCGGCAATCGAGCAGGGCGAGACGGGCGCGATTCGCATGCAGATCATGGGGACCGATGGTGGCGACTGGGTGGAGTGGCACCCGGACGACGGCACCCCAAGTTCTTTCATCGGCGGACTCGGAGACCAGCATCAACTCGCAAAGTTCGACCGGATCGGGCGCGGATGGTACCTCGCGAGATACCAGTCGACCGAGTGAGACGGTCTTCGTGTCCGTCTTACCCTCGTGGTTTTACCGCCTGCCCCGATCCGGTTCTTCAAAACGCGCTGCAACTGCATCGACTCTCACACGCCGCCATGAAATAGTTTTGCCCCCATCGTTTTGCCATCTCCCAGAGGCGGGCAACGAGGCCGGGCAAAACAATGGGGGCAAGACAATTGTCAAGGCGCACAACCAAGGACTCGAAGAGCACGAAGCTCAACAGGAATTCGCGAATCTTCGTGTCCTTCTTACCTTCGTGGTTTCAACTTCCGCCGCAATCCAGCCGTTTGAGTGTCTCGACTGCATCGACTCTCACACGCCAGCATGAAATAGTCTTGACCCAATCGTTTTGCCATCTTCCCGAGGAGGGCAATGAGGCTGGGCAAAACAATGGAGGCAAGACAATCGGCAAGCCGCACAACCAAGGACTCGAAGAGCACGAAGCTCAACAGGGATTCGTGACTCTTCGTGTCCTTCTTATCTTTGTGGTTTAACCGCCTGCCGCAATCCAGCCGTTTGAGCGTCCCGACTGCATCGACTCTCACACGCCAGCATGAAATAGTCTTGCCCCTATCGTTTTGCCATCTTCCGGGGAGGGCAATGAGGCCGGGCAAAACAATGGGGGCAAGACAATCGGCAAGGCTTACAACCAAGGACTCGAAGAACACGTAGCTCAACAGGCATTCGTGACTCTTCGTGTCCTTCTTATCTTCGTGGTTTAACCGCCTGACGCAATCCAGCCGTTTGAGCGTCCCGACAGCATCGACTCTCACTCGCCAGCATGAAATAGTTTTGCCCCCATCGTTCTGCCATCTTCCAAGGAGGGAAAGAGGCCGGGCAAAACAATGGGGGCAAGACAACCGGCAAGGCTTACAACCAAGGACTTGAAGAGCACGAAGCTCAACAGGAGTTCGTGACTCTTCGTGCCCTTCTTATCTCCGTGGTTTCAACTTCCGCCACAATCCAGCCGTTTGAGCGTCCCGACTGCACCGACTCTCACACGCCGGCATGAAATAGTCTTGCCCCTATCGTTTTGCCATCTTCCGGGGAGCGCGAGCGGATTGGGGCAGGCTTACCACGAAGGCCCCAAAAAGACTGAAAGGTGCGCGATGGTGGCCGCACGATGCGAAAGGCGACCACCACCACGCACGGGCGCCCGCTTCAAGATCGGTGTGCGATAAAGGAAGTCATTTCTGAAGGATCAGCCGATTGTTCTTGGTGCGACGGAGCGTGTAGAGCGAGTCATCGAGTCGTATCAAAACGGTCGTCGATCCCTTCGCGATCGAAGCAAAATCGACAACGGGCATCTCGGCGGGCGATTCCACCGAGGGCAGCGAAGCATCACTCGGTGTTTTGTCTTGCTGCGTTTTCTCTTCCGTCATGGGTGCCTCCGCACGACACCCGCCGATCGACCCTCGAGTTCATCGAGCCGTTGTGCGACGCGACGTGCGATTTCGAATTCTTCGCAATCGAAATACAGATTGGCAATACGCTTGAGACAGCACTTGCACGTGACGTCGCCCAAGTGCGACGGAATCAAAGCTCCGATCGCTTGCAGAGCCTCACGCCGTCGTTCCAGTCGGACCAGTAGTGACGCCAAGCCGATGCGATAGTGGACGTTCGATGGCTCCAGATGGATCGCGTGTCGTATCAACGCTTCGATCACGGACAACGGGTAGTCACAGGACGAAGCGTAGTGCCCCATCTGATAGTGAACTTCGGCGGATTCCGGCGCGAGCACACCGGCTCGTCGGCAGGCTTCCATCGCCAACGTCGGCTCGTCGATCGCCTCCAGACCGGCTGCAACCGCGAGCAGATTCATCTCATCCGCGCGCCCGGACACGGCGTGGGACATCAAGAGATCTTTCGAGAGCCGCGTTTTGCCGAGCGCACCGTAGCCGATCGCCAGGGCAATTCCGGCCTCGGGATCGAGAGGCTTGATCAAACTGGCATGTTCGAGGGCTGCCACGCCATCTTCCAAGTCGCCCAGTTTGAGGTGCGCAAGCCCCAACGACTCCCAGCCGTCGCCGTCTTCGTCATTTCGGAGCAGCCAATATTCGGCAAATTGAACCGCTCGCCCAAAACGGCCGGCGGCATACTCAGCACGCGAAATCTCCAGGTCATTGGGGGAGCGCCATCTGCATCAATCCGTTCGCCAAACGCGGAAAAACTGCTAATGCGAATCACTCTCATTAAAATACTCATGCCCGCACCTCCCGTCAACTCCTCTGTGAAATGCCGCTAAAAACGACGTTTATCATGTTTGAAGTAGCAGCTCCCATTGCCGCGCGGGCCTCGGTCACGCCACCCATCCCCGCACGTGAGCCGGACCAGCCTGTGGGCGGAACAGAGCGAACCCGGTGACTCCATTCGTCCCTTGTTCCGTCCCACGACTCACGATCGCCGCGATTCGTGGCCGCGCCCTGGTGAGCAGCACAGCGAAGCCGGGTCTGAATGTGCTGAAGACCCAGCGGGGCAACCGCCCAAACCCGGTGACTCCATTCGCAAACTCATTCCGTCCCGCGGCTCACGATCGCCGTGTGACGTGGCCACGCTTTTTACTTCTCAGACCTACTGTCGAAATCAGTCCGAAGACGGATTCGTGGACGGACGTCGCTTCCTTACCAATGCGAAAACGCCAAGTCCAAACCAGACCGCAGCCGAGGCCGGCTCTGGAACCACGCCGCCACCTCCGCCGCCCGATCCCCCGTTGATCGAAACAACAACGTTGTCAATCGACCAGCTCTCGTCGCTGAATTGTTGAATCCCCGCGCCGCTGGTGAACCAAGAGATCGTCAAGGAACTCGACGAGTGCGCGATATTCGAAAAGGTTGGATCGTTGGACATGTCATACGCGGAGTCCACGAAGATGCCTCCACCGAATCCCAACGACACTCTGCTCGCCAGCGTCACCCCGGCCGGAGCAACGTAAGACTGTTCGAGCGCGCTAAAGTTGTCGAAGGATTCACTGAAGATCACCGTTCCATTCACGGCCACGTTAAAGATGTCGGGTGACACGGATGAATTCGGGCTTCCGTCCCATGAGTCGATGATGCCCAATGAGAACCCGAGATCGATACTCGAATGCGGGTCAAGCCCATTCAATGTCAGCGTCGTCACCGCATTGGGTTGACCGTTTCGCAGCATCCATGAGCCGAAACCATGCGCCGAGTAGCCTTGAGTCCCAGTGCGTCCCAAAACGGTTGGTGAAGTAAATGTAAACTCGGGTGCGACTGAATTCTCAAAATCTTCCGTGAAGATGACGCCACCACGTGCCTGGGAGCAGCTCAAACTAAGGCCGACGACGAAGACAAGGAGCGTGAGGGGGAATGGAATGGAACGCATGATGATCCTGAAAAACGAGACGATGGTTTTTCAATCAACTACTCGTGGAACCTTGAGAACTATCTGCAAATCCAAACATTTTCTGATTTCGGGAGGAATCGGTCTTTGCGAAACCCGACGTTGCGGGACGAGAAGTTGCAATCTTGAAAAATCTGTTGAAAATGCATTTCTTCGTGATAGACACGCTCTTCTCTGAGTAGTTGATGGAAGAGACCGAAAGAACCGACACGTCGCCGAGCCTGCTGATTCGGATTCGTGATCCCGACGATAGCGATGCCTGGAGACAGTTCCTGGCGCTTTACACCTCCATCGTGCGTGACTACTGCCTTCAACGTCGACTGCAGCCCAGCGATGTCGATGACCTCGCCCAAGACGTCATGGCGACCGTAGCGAACTCGATTCGCACCTTTGAATACGACCCCGCGAAAGGCCGATTCCGCGCCTGGTTGGGAACCGTGACCGCAAACAAGATCAAGTCCTTCCTGCTCAAGCAGTCACGTCGTGGCGGCGCGGCGAACCCGAGCGACGTTTTTGCCCAGGGTTCGAATGCGACCTTTTCGGACCCGGATTCAGAGTGGGTGAGTATCTTCTCAGAGAGGATTTTCGCGACGGCCTGCGCACGCATTCGTTCGCAAACCGCCGAAACGGCCTGGGAATGCTTTGAGGCTTCCTGGATGCGCAAGTTGCCGGCGGCGGAGGTGGCGGCAAACCTCGGCATCCCCATCCATCAAGTTTACGTCAACACGTCGCGAATCATGAAACGCCTTGAGTCGGAAGTGCGTCTGCTGGCGGAAGACTCGCCCGTGGCGGGGCTTCACTGAGATCCTGCTGATCACGCGCACCGCAACGACCTGTCACCTTGGGCTGTTATGAACCAAAACAAGCGTTCGAATGACTGCCCCGAATTGGAGGACCTAAAAGCGTTGCTTGATGAGACGCTCGCCAGTGATTCGAGCGTTGCAACACACGTTGATTCCTGTGTTTTGTGCCAAGGCAAACTCGAGGAGTTGCTCACTCCACGAACGCTCGAAACCTACCTCCAGTATGCCGAGCGGACTCAGGGTCATCTGGAGGACCAGGTGGCGATCGCCGGCTTTGAAATCCTGAGGGAAGTCGGGCGAGGTGGGATGGGAATCGTTTTCCAGGCCAGCGACCAAACGCTCGCGCGAACGGTGGCGGTAAAAGTCCTGGGCCGCAACGGCAGTTTCGAATCGAATTCACGGTTCGAACGTGAATCAAGGGCCGCTGCTTCCATCAGCCATGCGAACGTGGTCCCAGTGCATTCCACGGGTAAGACGGATGACGGCCGGCCCTATTTAGTGATGCCCTTCATTGAAGGCAGATCGCTGAGAGAACGCCTGCGTGACGGTCCTCTGGAATCCAGGGACGCGGCAACCATCGTCCATCAAATTGCGAGTGGTCTCGAAGCAGCCCACAGCACCGGGTTGATTCATCGCGATGTCAAGTCAAGCAACATTCTGCTCGATCAAGACGACCACCAAGCGAAACTGGCCGACTTTGGCTTGGTCCGCACCCACTCGGATCACACGTTGACGCTCCAGGACATTGTCTGTGGCACGCCGGAATACATGAGCCCGGAACAGGCGTCGGATCCAAGTCTCACCGACGTGCGTGCAGACATCTACAGCCTTGGCATCGTGTTGTACGAATGCTTGGTTGGCCACACACCTTTCCGTGGCAAGCCGCTGCAGATCATTGAGCAGCACCGGCAATCGGAGCCCGTTTCGCCGAGCCGGATGAATGCGTCGATCGCGCGAGACTTGGAAACCATTTGTCTCAAATCGATTGCCAAACACCCCGCGAGGCGTTATCAGTCCGCGAATCAGCTAGCCGCTGACCTCCAGCGTTTTCTCGATCGAAAACCGATCCAGGCGCGGCGGAGTTCCTGGCTCCAACGCGTTCAGATGCTGTGCCTGCGAAATCCGGCGCTGGCGACTTCGCTT
>JBCBOT010000343.1:0-8882 GCA_039821165.1 Planctomycetota bacterium
AAAGAACCGACCCTCCCATTCGTTTTGTCTTCGATGCCAACGGCATCAAAGACAAAACGAATGGGAGGGTGAATTCACCAATACCGCTCAGTTTGAGTAGCTAGTAAGCCTTCGCAAAGATGGCTTGCTTCTCGGCCGGTTTGCCGGTGGCAAAGCAGGTGCCCGGGGTGTCGTTGTCATCCTCGGGGATGCAGCGAATCGTGACCTTCAGCTCTTTGAGTAGCGGTTCCAGGCTGTCCTCATCGGCAAAGTGACAGACGGCGAATCCGCCATGGATTTCCGGCGAGTCTGCATTCTTCGGTGTGAAGTAATCGCGAAACTCGGATTCGTTTTGAATCGTGACCGTGTTGTCTTTCCGCAGTTGGTCGGCGCGGTCGTAGAGTGATTGCTGGATGTCTCCAAGCACCGTTTCGATGGTGGCAACTAATTCATCGCGTGCGATGCCGACGCTCTTGGGTTGGTCTCGCCGTCCCATGAACACCGAGTTCTTCTCCATGTCTTTCGGTCCGACTTCCAATCGAATCGGAACACCGCGTTTGACGTGATGCCACTTCTTTTCACCGCCGCGGATGTCACGGTCATCGATCTCAACACGCACGGCCGAACCGTTGTACGTCTTTGCCGCCAACTCATCACGCAGTGCATGCACGTATTCGAGCACGGCGGTTCGCGAGTCGTCTTTGTAGATGGGCAAGATCACGACGTGGGTCGGAGCGAGTTTCGGCGGCAGGACGAGACCATCGTCGTCACTGTGCGACATGATCAGTGCGCCCACCAAACGTGTTGAAACACCCCATGATGTCGTCCAGGCGTATTCGCGGGAGCCCGATTCAGACTGGTAGACGATCTCTTGAGCTTTGGAAAAATTTTGCCCAAGGAAGTGACTCGTGCCTGCTTGGAGTGCCTTGCGGTCTTGCATCATGGCTTCGATGGACAACGTTTCGAGCGCTCCGGGAAAGCGTTCCGCGGGCGTTTTCGCCCCAATGGTGACTGGCATTGCCATCCAGTTTCGGGCAAAGTCCGCGTAGACGTTGACCATCTGACGCGTTTCATCCATCGCCTCTTCGGCCGTCGCGTGAACCGTATGACCTTCCTGCCAGAGGAACTCGGCCGTTCGCAAAAACATTCGGGTCCGCATTTCCCAACGGACCACGTTCGCCCATTGGTTGATCAGAATCGGTAAGTCACGGTAGCTCTGCACCCATTTCGAGTACGTTTCGCCGATGATCGTCTCGCTGGTCGGACGGACGATCAAAGGTTCTTCGAGTTTTCCGGCGGGTCGCAAGCCGCCGTCGGGGTCTGGTTCGAGGCGGTGGTGTGTAACGACCGCACATTCTTTCGCAAACCCTTCAACGTGCTCGGCTTCCTTTTCGAGATAGCTCATCGGAATGAATAGCGGAAAGTACGCGTTCTTGTGTCCCGTCGCTTTGAACATGTCGTCGAGTGCCCGCTGCATGTTCTCCCAGAGCTCGTAGCCCCACGGCTTGATCACCATGCAGCCGCGAACGGCGGAGTTCTCGGCGAGGTCGGCCGCGCGAATGACTTGCTGGTACCACTCTGGATAGTCTTCGGCGCGTGTGGGGGAAATCGCGTTCTTGGGTGCTTTGGCCATAAGGCTTCGTCTACGTAATGATGCTTGCTGTCAGCCGACTGAATTTTGCCGTGTTTCTCGCCGCATGCCCTCCTCGGGGTACGAGGGTGCTGCGTGAACGAAAAACGGAGGCCGCGTTCTCGGCTCAGTTCGTTGTTCCCGATTGGGCGGAAATATAGCAAGCAGACACGCTCAACGTCACGGCGGGTTCGCGACGGCGACGCTATTGATGAAGCGCCAGTTGGACAATGTTGGTCACGATCTTGGCGGCGTCTTCGGTCCCGTATCCCGGGCACTGAACCGAGTTTTGACTTTCGAGGGCGCAACTCAGATCCAGCGGCGAAAAGACGACGCTGACGACACCATCGGTCTCGGCGAACTCGAGAATCGGGGGCTGGGATTGCTTTTGAATGACGCGACCGCTAGCGCCGTTGCGGATACGACGCACGGTAACCGATCGCAAGTCGTAGCCGTAATATTCCGTCGTCAACATCGGATGGTCTGAAGGCAAATTGCGAAGACCTTCGCCGCCGAGCATCCGTTGCATTTCCGCACGAAACGATTTGGTAAATGACTCGTCGCCACAAATGGCGGTTCCCAGAATCACGCCGCCACGCTCAACGAAGTTCCGCAGTCGTTCGCGTTGCTCGCTGGTGAACTCAAACTCGCGACGACCGTGAATCCAAAGTACCGTGACTTCCGCTAAATCTTCATCGTTAAACGGAGTCGGTTCTTCGTCTGTCGCGATCGAGAGTTCCGCCTGACTCCGAATGATCGTCGTCACGTTGGGAATGGCTCGCTTCGCGTCTTCACCGCCGGCTCCGACATCGAGGCGCGCGATACGAGTCACCCCACGATCGGTTGTCGCGAAGGTGTCGGCCCGCAACACCACTTGTTTGTCGAGTTTGTCTTTCAGTTCGCGACCCGTCGCATAGGCGATGATGTTTTGTCCGATTCGAATCGACTGGTCGATCTCTTTCCGCACGGGATCGTCCGGCTCCCCGCGTCGGAATAATCGATCCCCGAGTTCCCATCGGCACGTGAGCGTTTGCGGGACATAAAAGACGGCCGTTCGACAACAGGCTTGGACTCCATAGACCCAAAATCCATTCGGCATGACGTCAACATCCACGCGTCGTTCGGCGTTCCATACCGGATGCGATGTCGGCAAGCGTTCCAATGGAGCGCCGGGATACCAATCGGCGCACAACTGGGTCACGCTTTTTTGAAACGCTTCGGCACTGCCACACCCGTTTGCGCCGCTGGCTTCAAACACGATGGTGCCGCCTTGATCGACGTAGTCTTTGAGGAGTTCCGCTCGCGTCTGTGAAAGGTTCAATGCTTGTTTGCCGCTGATCACGAGTACCGGCGTTTGCAACAGGTCGGTGACACTCGCGTTTTCGGTTTGAACCGTCTGCCAGGTCAGATCGCGTCCCCATGCTCGTTCGATATGGCGGACCAACTGACGGAGGGAATCGGGATGGGGTTGCCACTCGGTCACATCGACGTTTTCACGTTGCAACTGTCCCACGACCACTTGGCGTTTCCCCTTCGAGAGAAACAGCAACGCAAATGAGGTGGCTACCGTTTGCGTTTCCCAGTTCCCATCACCCACCCAGAACCCCTGCAAGTCGTCTTGAAGCTTGAGCAGTTGCTCGGCGCCTTCGCGGTACCAATCGTGGCCGCCGAAGAAGCGTCGTCCCGAGAGGCGTCCAGTGCGTTCGATCGCGTAGAGGTAGTAGAAGTACGTTCCTCCATGGCCATCCGGATTGACGTCAACGGTGAAACGCTGCCCCAACCATTTCAAGCCACGGGCGATCGGATCTTCGTCGTCCATCTCAGAACCGCAGCATTCAATTTGTCCGTCTTCGACTCGAGAGCTCGAATTGCCGAGTCGACCGTTGGCGATGATTAGCGAGGCAATTCCCGCACACGTCATGCTTCCGTAAGGCTTGCCACCTCCGTAGCCCCATCCTCCGCTTGGGGTTTGAATCTTTTTCCAATAGTCGATCGCCTTCAGAAGGACGCGATCTCGCACTTCGACGCCGCGGTCGATCGCCGCCCCAAGTGCCAACAGTGCGAACTGTGCGTTGGAAGGATCACCGCTTGAGGAGCGTTTGCCGCCGTACCCCCAGGGGCCGTGGTCCATTTGAGCGTTCGTCAACCATTCGACGTTGTTTCGAATCCGCGGAAAGTCACGCGCAGCACCGACTTGGCAGTAAACCAGAGTCTGCAGTGAGACCGAATAGGTCTCATTGGGTTGACGCGCCCTGAGATACTTGAGGGCGGAGACGATCGTCGGATCTTTCGGCGAAACACCCGCGTTGAGTAATGCCAGCGTGCAAAGGGAGGAGAGTCCGCAAGATTGACCGCCGAACTCGTCCCAGCTTCCGTTGTCGTTTTGAGCTTTGCGAAGATAGGATATGCCCCGCTCAATTGCTCGGCTCACCGCGGCCGCGTCGACTTCCGCGTTGGCCCGCGGGCAAACCGTCGTGAGGCAGACTGCGACCGAGAGAAAGACAACGACCGAGCGAATCATCTGTGATCCCCAATACCAGACACTTGATCCAAACCCCTACACTACAACGTAGCTTGGTGTGAGCACCGTCACACCTCAACATACACTCGATTTGGAATCGATTGAAACGTGAGTCAACCGCCGCCGCCACCGCCCTCGGGAAACACACCCGCCGGACAGCCATCGCAAACGAGTGAGAAACGCGGGGAGGGACGTAATCTCGGCGATGTTTTAAAGGAGTTTGCGGGACATCAAGCGACAATCCGATCCGAACTTGGAAAGGTGATTGTTGGTCAGTCGGAGACCATTGAGCAGTTGCTGGCATCGATCTACACCCGCGGCCACTGTCTCCTCGAAGGCGTCCCGGGACTCGCGAAGACGTTGATCGTCAGCACGCTCGCGAACATCTTGGACGTTTCGTTCAAGCGGATTCAATTCACCCCCGACCTGATGCCCTCGGACATCACGGGCACGCAGGTTCTGGAAGAAGATGAATCGGGGAAGCGAAGTTTCCGTTTTGTGGAAGGACCGATCTTCGCAAATATTCTGCTGGCGGACGAAATCAACCGGACGCCGCCTAAAACGCAAGCAGCCCTTTTGGAGGCGATGCAAGAACGACAGGTCACCGTTGGTCGCGAAACCTACGACTTGCCCAAACCGTTCTTTGCGATCGCAACCCAAAACCCGATCGAGCAGGAAGGCACCTACCCACTGCCCGAAGCCCAACTCGATCGATTCATGTTCAACATCCGATTGGATTATCCGTCGGCAGAGGAAGAAGAACAGATCTTGACCACGACGACGCGCGGTGAAACGGCGTCGGTCAATAAAGTCTTGTCTGGGCGCGCGATTTTGAATGTCCAGCAACTGGTTTCGAGCATCGCCGTGAATCCGTTCATCATCAAATACGTGGCTTCGCTCGTCCGCGCGACGCGCCCCAAGGATGAGACGGCGCCGGAATACATTCGCACGCTGGTCGATTTCGGAGCCGGTCCGCGTGCCGGTCAAAACTTGATCGCGGGTGCCAAAGCAATGGCGGCGATGGACGGTCGCTTCAGTATCGACGCCGCCGATGTTCGCAAGATTGCGTTGCCGGTCCTGCGACATCGTATCGGCACCAACTTTCAAGCTCAGGCCGAGGGGATGGATAGCGACGCGTTGGTGAAGCGTTTGCTGGAAGACATCAAACCGCCGCAACCGGAAAAGCTGGCGAAGTGAAATCATGACGGCATCCTTGTCGCCCGAATCGCTCCGACAAATTCAACGACTCGACCTCCGGGCTCGGATGGTGGTGAAAGGCTTCCTGCAAGGCCTGCACTCGAGTCCTTTCCAGGGCTTTTCGGTGCAATTCAGCGAGCACCGAAAATACGACCGCGGTGACGATCCCAAACTGATCGACTGGCTCGTGTTCGCGAAGACCGACAAGTACTTCGTCAAACGCTTTGAGGCGGAGACGAATCTGGTCGGCTATCTCGTGATCGATCTGTCCGAGTCGATGGGGTTCACCGAAAGCCAATCGATGAACAAGTTCGAGTACGCGACCTGCTTGGCCGCGGCGCTGACGTACTTGATGATCATGCAACAAGACCCGGTGGGGCTGATCACGTTTGACGAACGTGTCAACGCGTCACTGCCGGCACGTTCACGCCGCGGACACCTCGGCGATGTCTTGGCCCAGTTGACGAGTTTGGAACCGCGGGGGGCGACCGATCTGCCGACGTCGCTCCAGCAAGTCGCTGCGATGCTGAAACAACATTCGCTGGTGATGCTGTTCAGTGACCTTTGGCCGCCGGAAGACGACGAACGGGATTGGCGCGAGCAGATCGATGACGTTCTTTCATCGCTCGCGCGGCTCCGACACAGTGGTCACGACGTGATCGTTTTCCACGTGCTGGATGCGGCCGAGGTTGAGTTTCCTTACGAAGGTCCCGTGCAGTTCACCGATTCCGAGAGCGACACGAGCGTCTCTGTCGATGCAACCGGATTCCGTGAGGACTATCTCTCAGCGCTCGACGAGTTTCGAGAGGCGTATCAAGAAGGCTGCAACAAGCTGCACGTCGATTACGTGCCGCTGGATACGAGCATGCCGTTCGATACGGCGTTAACCGAATATCTCGTGCAGCGGCAGGGCCGCTTCTAAAACGCACGAGGTTGGATTGAACCGGATCGGCTACGCCAGTCGGGATTCCGGTGATTCAACGGTGATCACCTGCACCACGGACGGCTTGTGCTGACGCGTGCGGTGATAATCGGGACCCCATCGATTCAACTCGATGAACATCGCGACGACGGCGATGAGCAGGAACACCATGCTCAGGATCAGCATCACGGTGTAAACGCTCGGGGGTTGTTTACGGCTTTCACTCGATGGAAGTGTCGACACGGTCGCCCTCCTGCATGATTCCTTCGCGGTAGTCGGGCATGATCTCGCCAACGGCTCGATTGGGTTCGGTTCGAAGAATCTTGAGACGACCGATGTAGCGTCGACCGCGAGAGACTTCGAGATGATCGCCATTGCGAAGACCATCATCCGAGCCGATCGAAACTTCCGCGAGGGCTCGTTGTCGGTTGACGACCAGGACGACGCCGTTTCGATCCGGCGGGGCGCCATCCAAGGGAGCATTCACGTCGATGCCGTGATGATCCGCGACTTCGCGGAATCGGGTGATCTCCGCGAGTAGCGACTGGTTGCGGGTATCGAATTCTTGAACGACGCCACGCAGTGAGTTCAACTTGTCCGTTAGGACGAGTGTTTGTGCGAACAGCTCATCGCGGTCTTCTTGTTCTTGACGAACTTGTCCGCGGAGCTTCTCGTTCGTATCCGTCAGCGATTTGAGTTCGGTCGCACGAATCTCGTCGAGTTGCGTGAGGGTCTGATTCTTCGCGTTCAGTGTGGTGTAGGCGTTTGTTCGCAGAGCCAGTTCACTTTTCAGTTGATCCAGCTGCGTTTGCAGCGATGCCAATGCGGTTCGACGGGCAACCTGTTCGCGGTTCAGCGAAGCTTGGGCTCGTTGCGTTGCATCTCTGAGTTGTTCATTTTGCCTCGAGATCGCCTCAATCTGCTCTTTGTATCCGGCCTTGCCGAGAACGAGGTCTCGCCAGTTTCGGTGCGAAGCATTCACTGCCAACGCAAGCACCATGAAGGTCAAGCTGAGCAGGAAGATGATGACGGTGAAGCACTTCCCAAGTAACGTCATGGTTTGAGATTTCCTTCGACAGAAGCGGTCCGAACCGGTGTTGTTTCCGTGTCACTTGCAACAACGGGCCGAATTAGTGGGCGACGATGAGCTGGATGCCCACAACTCTCGGAACGCGAGATCGCCAACGGCCGGGCAGCCGTGCAACGCCCACGTTTCCGGAAGTATAATTACCTCAAAAATCGGGTGTCAACGAAATCGGCGTGAAAAGCCTTAATCGCCCAGCTTGCCTGACGTGAACGGCCGTTTTCTCGATGGGACGTAGAAGCTGCGCCGAGTGTAGGGGTACTGCGGGGGAATTCCCTCACCTGTCGACACCGTCTTTTGACTTGCCGGGTGGAGCCGAACCACTCGCTTAACGGGCCACTACGGCCGCCTCAGCCAACATTCGCGCCAGAAGAAATGCAGTCCACGCGAGCAGAATTGTCGTGTCTGCCCGTCACAGTGCAGGTCGTCAAGGACGACGCTCGGCACGGATAATTCGATCATGCGACCGGTCCGTTCGCAGATGAACCGGCTCATTCGCCGGCTCACCGCCAGGGTGGCACCGCAGAATCGCAACATCATCGGATCGAACCACAGTCCACGGTTCTTCCCGTTTCGATCCAGCGTGGCAACGATCTCGCTGCGAACGCGAACGACGACTTCCTCGCCGACCCGAAGTCCCAGATCCGTCACGGGAGTTCGTCGACAGGGGCCACGGAGTCCCGCATGTTGGCCGCGGAAGCGGGCCAGCAGGGTGGTGCAGAGGCCCGAGGCGAGCGAACCGATTGCAAGGCCGTTGAGGTGATGTTCCGTTCGCAAACGCTCGACGCGGGCGGTTGTTTGTTTTCGCACTGCCAAACCGAGTTGGGTTGCTTGGCAGCGATACTCGTCCGACTCGCCCAAAAGCGCGACCGGGACCGGGGGAATGATCGGCTCCTCGTCCTGTGACTCGGAAACACTCGAACCGTCGGCGTCCAGCCAACGAGACTTCCAAAAGAAGCGACAACCCATTTGGCAGCCTCCGTGGTGCTCGCCGTTGCAACGAGGCGTGTCCAGGATCAGGCAGTCGTCGAGCGTCGAGAAACGTACTGCAACACCTTGGAGGCAAACGTTTGTGGCCCATCGTTCGATCCGGAAACGCTTCCCACAGAAGCGTCGCATCTCGGGCATGAATGGCATCCCCTCGAGACACTGCTCTCCGTCCAAGGTGCTTTCGATCTCCGCCGCCGGACGCACGTAGACCCATTGGCCGACGCTAAAACGGGGCTGCGTCGTCGTTGATTGAGAATGGAGTGCCATGGAGAACCGCGACGATGAGAGCAGACATGATGCCGAGGCAAAATGGTCAACTCCTTAGCGTTTCCGCCGGGGGACTCGTCCCGCTCTATTTGACGGCGAGCATTCGCTCCAAAGCGACGATGCTCCATCGGTGCGTCTCTTCGTCGACTTCGATCGTGTTGACCGGAGTTCCGTCACGAAGATTCTCAAGCGACCAGCAAAGGTGCGGGAGATCGATGCGATACATCGTGGCACACATGCAGATCACGGGACTGAGGAAGTGGATTTCCTGTTCGGGGTGATCCGCCTTGAG
>JBCBOT010000344.1:0-8865 GCA_039821165.1 Planctomycetota bacterium
CAAGAACCGTCCGCCAAAGGATTCCGTGCTGAAGCATGACGACGTTGCCCGCCAATCGATAGGACCAATGGGAATGGCTGAGTTTGGGATAGGCCCACGCCCAATAGCCGGCGGCGGCGAGAAATACGGGCCACATCAACACGCCCCAACGCCACGCGGACTCTGTATTCACGAACATGGCCAAACCGATACCGCCACCGATGAAACCAACCACAAGCAAAACGATGAGGTTCATCAACCGGCTCATGCGAACCCAACGTGGATCCAACTGATGGAATGATTCGTCGAAATCGGCTGTTTCATCGACAGGAATCTCACCAAGTATCGCCTCGGGTACGCTGTCCTGGCCGGATGTCAAACTCGGGTTTGAATTCTCGTCCAGGTCGGGTTTGGCTTCCTCACGAGAGTCGACCGGCAACGCGTTTTGTCCGCCGCTGCCTTCATGGGATGACTCGTCACCGCCTTGCGGTCCGGAGATCGAGTCGACAACGCCATCGAGATCTCGATCTGCCTCCTGCGACGGCTGATCGCGTGTGGGTTCTTCGGTCGTAATAGGTTCTTCTGGCATGCCGTCGGAGTATGCCCGAATCGCGGTGCCAGGGGGCGCTGCGGGGCAAAATCGTTGAGATTTTCGGAAGCGAGTTTGGCCCAACGAGCATCAAGCGCCGATTCGGCTCGCCCGCCGGGAACGCGACTAGGCGAGTAAGTCGTCGACCACGTTGCCATGAACATCGGTCAGGCGGAAATAGCGACCTTGGTAGCGATACGTCAACTTTTCGTGATCGATGCCGAGTTGATGAAGAATCGTCGCTTGAAGGTCATGAACATGCACAGGATTTTCAACCACGTTGACGCTGTATTCATCGGTGGCGCCGTAGGAGTGGCCTCGCTTCATTCCGCCGCCGGCCATCCAATAGGTAAAACAATTGGGATGATGGTCGCGTCCGTAGATCGTTTCGGTCAACTTGCCTTGGCAGTAGACGGTCCGTCCGAATTCTCCGCCCCAGATCACAAGTGTTTCGTCGAGCATGCCCCGTTGCTTCAGATCGTTGATCAATGCTGCAGTCGGTTGATCCGTGTCCCTGCATTGCGCGGGCACTTGTTTCTGAATGTTGTTATGGGAATCCCAACCGCGATGGTAGAGTTGGATGAAACGAACACCGCGTTCTGCGAGTCAACGAGCGAGGAGGCAGTTGTATGCGTACTTGCCGACCTTGGTCGCCTGTGGGCCGTAGGCGTCAAGAACGCTCTGAGGTTCATCTGAAAGGTCGATCAAATCCGGCACACTCATCTGCATCCGATACGCCAATTCATACTGAGCGATTCGGGTTGCGATGGCGGGGTCGTTGAACTGATCCGCGCGGTCGCTGTTCAATTGTTGCAGTGAATCGAGCATCCGCCGACGTTGGACTCGACTCACACCCTCTGGATTGTAGAGATCGAGAATCGGATCGCCCTGGCCGCGAAACTTGACACCCTGATATCGACCGGGAAGAAATCCGGCGCCCCACAATCGATCGTAAAGTGGTTGGCCCTGTTTCGCGCTGCCGTTGGAAGTCATTGCAACGAACGAGGGCAAATTTTCGTTCTCGGATCCCAAGCCGTAGTTCACCCACGCACCCATACTCGGCCGACCCGGAATGACCGATCCCGTTTGAAACAAGGTTGCGGCCGGGTCATGATTGATTGCATCGGTATACATGCTTTTGATCATGCATATCTCGTCGGCGACGCCGGCGAGGTGCGGTAGCGTTTCACTCAACCAGAGTCCGGATTGGCCGTGCCGCGCAAACTTGAATCGCGTCGGAGCGACGGGGAACGACGCTTGGCCGGAGGTCATGGTCGTTTTTCGTTCGGCCGGATAGACCGAAGTGGGAACCTCCTCGCCATATCGCTTCGCCAACTCAGGCTTGTAGTCGTACAGGTCCATTTGCGAAGGACCGCCAGACTGGAACAGATAGATGACGCGTTTTGCCTTGGGAGCGACGGTGCGAAAGTCCGCGAACACGGGGGCTTCGTTGAGTAGCGATCCCGCGGCGATACTTCCGAGGCCCAGCGAGCTTCCGAGCAACGAACGACGCGTCATTCGGGTTTCGAATTGCTTGATCGGATCCATCTCAGTTCTCCGTGATCGCCTCGTCGAGGTTGAAGAGCGTGTTGGCGATCAACGCCATGGCGGCTAGCTGGTTCGGATTTCGTACCGTTTTGAATTTGGAGTCGCCGATCTGAAGGAGTTGACTTGCTCGCTTGGGGTGGGAACGAAAATCGTCGAGATACGCTTCATAGTCTGCGACGAGCAACTCGATTTCTGTCGACGTCGCCTCGCGGGTGGTGACATAGTGGAACGCCGCACCAATCTGGGACCGCAAATCGCTTGGATGCTCTTCCAAAACGCGCCGAGCGAGATGCCGTGCGGCTTCGATGAACGTGATGTTGTTCATCATCGTGAGCGCTTGGAGCGGTGTTGTCGTGAGTTCCTTTCGAACCGTGCAAGTCTCGCGAGCTGCCGCATTGAACGACATCATGGTCGGCGGCGGCAACGTTCGGCGCCAATACGTATACATGCTGCGACGATAGAGTGATTCCCCTTGGTCGCGTTTGTATTTGTTGTTGGACACACTGCTCCAAATTCCCGGGGGCATGTACGGTTTGACCGAAGGGCCTCCGATGCGTCGGCTGAGGAGGCCACTTGCATCAAGCACGGCGTCCCGGATAGCGAATGGCGACAATCGTTTTCGGGGACCGCGTGCAAGAAGTCGATTCTGGGGGTCCTTGTCCGCCAACGTCGATGAAACGACAGACGATTGCCGATAGGTTGCGCTGGTCACAATCAATCGGTGCATCGCTTTGACATCCCAGTCCGTGCGGATGAACTCGGTAGCGAGCCAATCCAGCAGACGCGGGTGACTCGGGAACTCGCCTTGAACTCCAAAGTTCTCGCTCGTCTTGACCAGTCCCAATCCGAAGAAGTGTTGCCAATAGCGATTGACGGTGACGCGCGCCGTGAGTGGATTTTCATTTGACACCAACCACTTGGCTAAACCGAGTCGATCGGTCCGCCATTCCGCATTCCATCCACCCAACACCGGCGGCGTGCCGGGCGAGAGCAGCTTTGTTTTATCCGGTTGGTCGTATTGACCGCGAATCAATCGAAACGTCTCTCGTGGAGTTGCAAGTTCATGCAAGACCATGACGGTTTCGGGGCCGCCGGGTTGGGGGCGCGGAACCGAAGTCTGCACGACCTTGATCTTGACCGGTTCAGGCTCGACAAAGTCGCGTTCCTGATCACTCAGGTCCGGCCAAGACTTGGGGACGGGAACGAACGGCGGGCTGTTACCGTTATTCGGTCCCAACCCTGCTTCGGCGATGTTGTTGAAGAATGCGAACAGGCGATAGAAGTCGTTCTGCGCAATCGGATCGTATTTATGATCGTGGCAACGTGAGCAGTTGAAGGTAAGTCCCAGGAAGAGTGTTCCCGTCGTTTCCACACGGTCCGCCACATACTCGACGATCCATTCGTCAGGAATCGAGCCGCCTTCGGAGTTGATGCGGTGGTTGCGGTGGAATCCGGTCGCGACTTGCGTCATGAAGTCGCGATCGGGGAGAAGGTCGCCCGCCATTTGTTCAATGACGAAACGATCGAATGGCATGTTGCGATTCAGTGTTTGGATCAGCCAGTCTCGCCAAACCCACATGTGTCGGTAGCGATCGTTCTGATAACCATCGGTATCCGCGAATCGCGAAGCTTCGAGCCAATCGAGTGCCATGTGCTCGCCGTAGCGTGGCGAGGCCAGCAATCGATCCACCGCGCGTTCGTAGGCATCAGGAGATGTGTCACTCAAGAACACCTCGACCTCATCCGGACTCGGAGGGAGCCCGGTCAGGTCGAGACTGACACGGCGAAGAAGCGTAACGCGGTCAGCGCGCTCGGAAGGGGCAAGGCCCTCGTCCACAAGCCTTGCGAGAACAAACTGATCAATCGGATTTCGGATCCATTCACCGCTAACCATGGGTGGCGAAGGACGCACCGGGGGAATGAAAGCCCAGTGCCGATCGTCTTGAGGCCACTTCGCACCCGATTGGAGCCAGCGAATGAGTTTCGTTCGATCGTCCGCGTCGATGGTGCGATTGGAATCGGGCGGCGGCATTCGAAGATCAGGATCCTCGCTCGTGAGGCGTTCGAGGAGTTCCTGTTCGAGAATGCCAGACTCGAAAACCGCGTTTCGGTCGTCGAGTCGTAGCCCCGCCTCCCTGGCATCCTCATCGGGGCCATGACAGTGGTAGCAAGCGTCAGACAAGATCGGCCGGACGTCACGGGCGAAATCTGGATCCTCCGCGCGAACCGTTGTCGCAAAGGGAACCAGTACTGAAAGGCAGGTGAGGATGAGGCGGAGCATGTTGCCCAGTTTAGTCCTGCCAGACCGATAGCTGGAACTCGAAGGCGTTGAAACTGAGCTTGCAGGTCCGGCGAAATTCCGGTTTCGCGGACAACATTGCCTTTTTTGAATCGAATCGTCCTGATGCATGGGAAACTCCTCGCGATCGTGCGCCCTGAAAAACGACCTCTGCGGGCCTTTTCCAGGAGTCTGATCGACGTTCTCGCTACCTCGACGGAAAGCTAGAATCTCGTGTCGACGCCCCGTTTCAATGGAAGAGTTTGATGAATCAACTGCGATTTTTGACGTTAACGGCCGCCTTGCTGGCTTGTGGTTGCGGCAAAACCCCGTGGAGCGGCACCGATTCCGAAACCGCCCCGGCGACCGATGTGGTCACGGAGGGTGAAGTCGTGCAGACGTCCGCGGCATCGACGGGCGAGGATTTTCGCAAGCGGATCGGACAAGTTTTTGAGAATGTGATCCCAACGCTCGATGAAACACGGGGCCTGCTCGATGAGCACGGTGACTTGCCCGAGAACTCGATCATTCCGTTCAAACGCGATCAAACATCCAACACCGCAAAGATCAACACGTTGTTGGACGAGGCCATCGAAGCGCTCGGAGTCTCGTCAGTCAGCGACTTCCGGCAGCAAATCTACGACGCCAACGCCGCGATTGCCGAGTCGCAAGAGACGATCGCGTCGTATCGTCAAAAGCGGGTTTCCGCCTCTGCCGCGAAAGATCAAAGTCGTCTTGATCAGGTCAATCCGTTTGAACTTTCGAAAGAAGCGATCGACGACAAGATTGCAGAGGAAAAGGCGAAAATCGAGGGGCATCGCGAAAGTCTCGTTGCCTTGAAACGAACCTTTGCGGAAGAACTCTCCAAGATCGGCGTCGAGGTCGACGAAGCGGGTGTGGAGTCACTGCTCTCATCCGTGTCGGGCGACGACATCGTGACGATGGCGGTCGTCTTCGACAACATCAAGCACGTGACGACTCAACTGCAGGAGCTGACCGAAGAAAGTGGCGAGGCCCTCGAGACCTCCAAACGCTACTACGGGATGTACGTGGTCATGGTCCATGTGATGGATCGCATTCAAAAAACGTTTGTCGAAGACATCCGCGAACGACACATTCCAAAACTGCGTGAGTTTTCAGCACAGGCTGACGAAAACATTGAGCAAGCGAGAAAGCTGATCAAGTCCGGCGGTGGTGATGCGGAGGTTCTCAAGCAGAACGTGGCATCGAATAAATTGACCCAAGAGACAGCACAGCTCTACATCGAATACTTGGAGAGAAACGCTGAGGTGGTCGCTGCGGAGAATGAGCGGGCACAATCGAATATTGCGACTGCGATGAACACCTATGAGACGGTTAAACTCTCCAGCGATGTCGCTGCGTTGATGAAAAGTGGGCGGCGTGATTTTGAAACCATGATGAGACTTCGCGTTCCCTCCCTACGCGAATTCGGCAACGACGCGATTCGAAAGGAATTCAACCGCATGACGACGGAGCTCCGATCTGGAACTTAGTCGTCACAATGTAAGGCAGCTTCTGAACGGGCTTCCAATGGATCCGAGTCAGCTGTCATCGAGTGAATTGAACTGAAAGCCCTCCAGATTGCCACTTCTGCCAAAGTCGATTTCGGTGCCGCGTATGTGCGGGACCTGGCTCTTTTGCACGACCACCAAGGTCTGGCCCACTTGGACTGTTTCGTCCGAGGGTGTGATCTCTTGACGGGAGATCAGGTTCAGTGAGAACGAGCCTTGATCGATGCCAACGCGGAGAACGATTTCGCTTGCTCCCTCCGCGTAGCCGGTCAACGCGTTCTGTGCGGACTCGGTGAGCACAATCAGCGGAAGCCGCGCGAGCTTTGCTTGACGTTCCCGTTTTTGCTGTTGCAACGCGGCCAATTGGCTCTCCGAGAGGCTCCAGAACTGCCGTAGTTCCTCGGGCCAAAAGTAGGCCGGCAACATCGTTGTGACTTTGCACTGGGGATGGATGAGTAAAGGAATCAGCGATTGGGCAAGGACTCCTTCGGGTAGGTGTTTGCGATCGAACCAGGTGGAGAAACGCACGACTCTGCTTCCGCCTGAGTGTTGGGCCACAAGCGTTTGAGGAACCGGCTTTGCCATGGATCGCGTCATCTCGTCCGTAATGTCGTCCGCGATCTCCCGCAGCTTACCATCACTGGGCAGTGTTCCCTTCATGCTCGCGATCGATTGGCTGATTGCTCCCAGTTCGTTCGGACGCGAATCAAAATAGGTGTCGTGACTGCAGATGACTTCGCCGGGCGCGCTGTCCTCATGCAGTTGAAACAACACCTTGTTTGCTTGAACCAAGGAACCCCAGACCACGGTACCCTTGCTCAACAGTCGCTGGTTTTCGGTCCACTGCAGCGTCAGCGGGTCGCCCGACGACGGAGTTCCCGCGAGAAAGCAGTGCTTCGGTATCTTGCGGAACCATCCCCGTTTGGACTGAATCGCGTTCCTGGCACCTTGAATCATCTGCTCGAAGGATTCCGAACTCGGTTCGTCAGTTTGCCCGTACATCGGCACCACTCCATCAAACTAGCGGGTTGTTAGAGGGAGCACTTTAACATCAGCGCGTGACCTCGGGAGCTAGCAGCGCCTGCACACTCGGTGAACCTTTGCCTGAGGCGTTTCGTTCTCGCTGACCCCTGACCGGACTAGAACATCCGTTGCGACCGGAAGCATGAGCAGAAGGTTGTCCATCGGTCGTAGGCTTTGACTCGACGTCGCGTGTTAGCGACACCCTAGGATTCAGCGTTCACGCCTTGCGAGTTTCGTCTCGAATCTCGTCCGATTGCCATGCGCCCTCCTTTCTTCATCCTCACGCTGCTGCTCGCTGGATTCGCGTTTGCACTGGTTACCTTCGAGCCCAGTGATCCGCGTGTCCTGCCCGCTCGATTCGTCGACTCAAGGGTCGATTACAGCAATGTGCTGCCTTCGGATTATGTGGGTCCTGACGCGTGCATCGAGTGCCATGCAACCCATCATCAGCAGTGGCAATCCCATCCGCACAGCCGGATGAATCAACAGCCGAGCCAGACTTCGGTGCTTTCCGATTTCGAGGGTACCGAACTGCACTTGCCCGACGCAACGGCCCATTTCACTACCGAGGGCGATCGTTACTTGATGACGATCACCAAGGCGGGAGAGACGTTTCGTCGGTACGTCGTGACGCGAACGGTCGGTTCGCGATACATGCAATACTTCATTGGGAAGCAACTCGAGGGTCCTGAATCCAGTGGTCATCCCGTCTATGACGAGCACATGCTTCCGTTCGCGTATTGGTTCGAACTGAAGCGTTGGTTTCCGCGGCGCTATTTTGATGCCGATGGTGACGAAGAGCTTTGCAGTGAAGGACTGCCGCTCGTCGAGGCGGTGAATGCGGACCCCGGCGTTCGCCCCTACACGGCGAACTGCATGAATTGTCACAACACGTTCCCGTATGTCTATCGAATCTTCCACAAAGAACTTGTCGGATTCCCAAAGGCGATCGTCTCCGCCTCCATCAATGGCATTTGTCAGAACATGGATGCCCCGAGCGGCAGTTCGGGAGACGCCGAGTCGTTTCGAGCGTTGAATGCGGGTCTTAATCCCGATCGCGATCTAGTGACCCTTGGAATCAGCTGTGAGAGTTGCCACTTCGGCGCTCGAGAGCATGTGCAAGCCCAACGACGGATGCGGTACCTACCGACGAGCCCCTTCGTGAAGATGGAACGTGTCGATCCGAGTGCAACATTCGCGGACGATGGGTCAACGGCCGCAACGATCAACGGTATTTGTTCGCAATGCCATTCCGGTGACGGGCTGCGTTTTCCCGAGGGTGCAGTCAAGACGAATTCTTCGGAGGGCTACGATCTGCAAAAGGGATTCTGCGCGAGCAAAATCAGTTGCGTGAATTGTCATGATCCGCACGCGGGCAGCGAGCACGCCTCCGGTTTTCAAACGCTAACGAAGCACGTTGACGCATGCCTGGAGTGTCACCCAAAATATGCGGACCCGGTGGTAGCTCGGTCACACAGCGGCCACGCTGCGTCCGACGGTGTGAGTTGTCTTGATTGTCATATGCCACGGTACAATCAAGGCGTGAATGGGCTGTCGAGGACGCACCGAATTTGCATGCCTGTCGAGGAACAAAAATTGGCGACGAGTGGCGCGAACGCTTGCAACGTTTGCCATGTCGACAAATCACTTCGCTGGACGCTGAACGAGTTGAAGAAGGGCTGGAACGTTTCGTTCGAGCCCGGGAAAGATTGGGCCCTCCACAATCGTCTCGACGACCCCGTGGCTGAAACGTGGTTGAATGGGAGCGACAATCACATGCGGTTCGTGGCGACCGAATGCCTTTCACGCAGCCCGCAGGCAACCGAGTTGGTGCCGCTCATGCTGCGGAGCCTGAATGATCCGGAACCACTCAACCGGGCCCATGGTGAAAGTGCCATCCGAAGGGTCATCGAGAT
>JBCBOT010000345.1:0-8860 GCA_039821165.1 Planctomycetota bacterium
TCTCGTTGGCAAAGCCTTCGATCATCGCCACTTGATCACGCGAACCGCTGACAATCATGTCGAGCTCGCTTTCTTCCAACTCGCTATTGGTCGGGAAGGCGATCAACTCGCCGTCGACCTTACCGACGCGAACCGACGCGATCGGACCGAGAAATGGCAACGGGCTGATTTGCAGTGCGGCAGACGCACCGTTCATTGCCAATACGTCGCCGTCGTTCTCCTGATCACTGGAAACGACCGCAGCTTGAATCTGCACTTCGTCCATGAAGCCATCGGGCCACAACGGACGAATCGGGCGGTCCATCAAACGGGCGCTGAGAATCTCTTTTGTCGAAGGACGACCTTCCCGTTTCAAAAATCCGCCGGGGAACTTGCCGGCTGCCGCGAACCTTTCGCGGTAGTCACACATCAACGGGAAAAAGTCGATCCCCGGGCGAGGGTCGCTGTGGGCGGCGGCCACCAAAACGACCGTCTCTCCGTACTGAATCAAGACAGCACCCGCGGCCTGCTTCGCCACTTGGCCCGTCTCGATCGACAACACTTGGCGTCCGATTTTCTTTTCGACGCGAACTTTATTGACTGACACTTTCTTACCTTCTTGCCTGACTGACGACTAACAACCTGCAATCGAAACGCAGCCACGGTGCCATCACCGCGACGCGATAAAGGGGGAAGATGGATCGAACGACACGACCCACAACCAATTCAAGACACGGCACGCGTGCAACAGAGTACCGCCGAAGCAGCGCAAGCAACGTCGCTTGCCCATTGACCGCCCGGCACGAATAGAGGCCGCGCGAGTGACACCCCGTTGAAGAATCCGCGTCGCCGCTCAGGCGACAAGAATGTCACGCCAAGCGGCCGAGCCCGGGCTACTTACGGATGCCCAGCTTTCCGATGATATCGAGGTACCGCTGCGGGTCCTCGCCACGAACGTAATCCAGCAACCGACGCCGCTTGCTGACAAGTCCCAAGAGACCGCGACGCGAAGCGTAATCCTTATTGTGCGTCCGCATGTGCTCCGTCAATCCGTTGATCCGCTCCGTCAGAATCGCGATCTGCACCTCCGGAGACCCCGTGTCTCCGCCCTTCGCACCGTGCTCTTGGATGACTTCAGCCTTTCGCTGCTTCGAAATCGTCATTCGTTCGTATCTTTGTCTGTTTTCGTTACTTCAAACGCTCTTCGTTCTGTCGTCTGCTTCGGAGCGACAGTTTACCGGCCCACGAGAAGTCCGCAACGGCAAAACATCAGCCGACCGGGGCACTCAAAAAGCCCTTCGAATCCAACCAACTCCGGACCTCCGCGGCCAATTCGTCCGCCGTTCGGCCCGCCCCGCCGTCGAGCCGAATTTCGGCTTGCTCCGGCGCCTCGTAGGGATCGCTGATTCCCGTGAAATGCGGGATTTCGCCCGCTCGAGCCTTCTTGTACAGGCCCTTCGGATCCCTTGATTCGCAGATCTCCAGTGGCGTGTCAACAAACACTTCCACAAAGTCATCGTTCCCCCCCGCCGTAACAATCCGCCGAACACGGTCGCGATCCTGTCGGTAGGGGCTCACGAATGCCGTCAATGTGATCAGCCCCGCCGACGCCATTAGCGACGCCACGCTGCCGATCCGGCGAATGTTCTCCTCCCGATCGATCGGGCCGAAACCCAGTCCGAATCGCTCGGCGAACTCCCCACCGTGCTCTTTTTCCAAGACCGCCGGCGGCGCGCAGAGACCATGACGCACGTTGTCGCCGTCCAGTAACACCGTCGCCCGTCCATCCGCCGCCAACATCGCGTCCAAAGCATTAGCGACAGTGCTCTTGCCGCATCCGCTCAGTCCGGTGAACCAAACCACACATCCCCGCTGTGCCAAGCGACTCTCCCGCGCCCTGCGGTCCACCGTCTGCTCATGCCAAACAATATTTTTCGAAACGTCCACGCCAATCTCCTTTGATGTCCTGTGGATCGTAACTCATCGCCTCGGAGCCACACAGACAGCGACATCGCCCAGTCCGAAGACACCATTTTCCTTTTTTTCTGGTTTTGCAAATAAGAACCTCGCCCCGACTCGGAGAAACACCTGACGCAGGCGATCGGCCCCGCCTTCAACAACACACAGAGGGAACTCGCATGGACACGAAATTTCAGCAACTCGGAGATCCAAGCCTGTTCCAACTCCCCCTCGGCATGGCGATCCTGCTTTGCCTTTTCCTCGGTTTCGGGCCCGCTGACTCGGAAAGCACGCCCTGGGAAGCGGCCGACCCGATCCCGATGTTCACTGCCTCGGACCTCACATCCGAACCGTCGTCGAATGCCCGCTTCGTTTTGGCCGAGCAAAGCTACCCGAAATCGATGGGGCACTCATCCAGAATCGCCCAAGCACTCATCCGAGTCGGCGGCCCGGACTTTGCCGAAGGAGTCCGCAACTGGGTTCTCGACCCCTTGGGCATGAAAAAAGCCTCCCGGGCGATCACCGCCGAGCAGCTCGCCCCAGCTGCACTCGAAGCAGCGGCACTCAACCCGGCATCAGTCGACCAGCATTATTTCGTTGCGACGCCGAACACGACGTCACCACAAATCAAGTTGGTCTTTTTGCACGGCGTTTAAGCCACATCCCCCGCGATCGAAGCATTCCTCGAAATCACCTCCACAAAGGTTTTCCCATGCGATCTTCCCGCGCCCTCCGCAGCTCTGCGAAGCGTCCCCGCACAGGGATGTCGACCAAACGAACGCCGATCATCGTGCTGTCAGTGCTCGCGTTTTCGTTCGCCCCCTGGGTCGCCGCACAAATTTCGCAGTCCGGCAACAGCTCGGCGGAACACTCGCTCGCGGACACAGAGCTGGAGCGAAAACCCTTCCGGCATCTCCAGCTCGTTCAAACAACGTCCACCGGCGACGCCTCCGAGAACGAAGTGAATCCGAATGGGGAGCCCTCGGATTCTTATTCCCTTGCCGCCCCCATTGATGAATTGGCAAACAAGATCCTCGAGCAGCAACGAATCCCTGGCATGGCGGTCGTTGTCGTCGAAGCTGGAAAAACCGTCTTCCAACGTGGCTATGGGCTCGCAAACGTGGAATCAAAAGTCGAGGTCGATCCAGATCGAACACTCTTCCGAATCGGCTCCGTTTCGAAAGCGTTGACGTTCCTCACGCTGACGCGATTGATCGACCAAGGCAAACTCGATCGCACGGATGATGTGCAGAAATTCATTTCCTCGATCCAGAACCGCGGTGGCTTCGCTGAACCGGTCACCATCGATCACTTGCTCACGCACACCGCCGGATTCGACCAAGTCGGAACCAACCGTCAAATTTTCGAGCCTCATCTGGGACTGGCGGAACGCAAAGCCAAGCGCCCCGGTTTGTTCGCGTTCCTCAACGACAACAACCTGCGGCGCGTCACCGCGCCCGGCGCCGTATTTCGGTACGACACCTACGGCGTCACCCTCGCCGGTGCCATCATCGAAAAAGTGACGCAAAAACCGTTCGCCCAGGCAATGCGAGACGAATTGTTCCGGCCGCTCGGCATGGACCACTCGTTCGTCGAAGTCGACGACTCTCACCGACCACAGCTCGCGACCGGATACGGATGGCAAGGTGAGCGATTTATTCCGCGACCATACGAAGTGTATGTGACCACTCCCGCTTCTTCGATCGACGCAACTCCCGCCGACATGGGCCGATTGCTGGAAGCACTCACCGCTGGCGGTGCGAACGCGAACGGCCGTCTGCTCTCCGAAGCGACAACGTCCGCCGTACTCTCACCTCAGTTCCGCTGTCACGAAGAGTTTGTCGGAATCACCCACGGCTTTTTCGAATCGTTCACCTCCGAAGAAGCAACGACGACGAAACACCTCAGAACCATCGGCCACGGCGGCAACATGGATGGCTATCGCTCAGCGTTGACGATTGTTCCCGAAAAGAAGCTCGGCATCTTTCTCATCGCCAACCGGTCTCCCGAATCCGGAGGCGGCAACGTTGACTTTCGCCCACTGCTCGATTTGGTCCTCAACCAATTCCACGATGCTCCGACGAAGACGGCGCACTCCGTCAAAACGAACGACAGTGTCGAACTTGACGAGTACGCCGGCGACTATCACTACGGTGTCTACTGCCACACACCCACCGCTGCGGATTTGTCACTCGGCGCATGGCGTCGTCCCTCGGCTCGGAGCGTCTCCGTGACCGAAGCGGGACTTCAAATCGGAGATCAACTGTTCGTCGCAAGAGGTGACGATGTATTTGTTCAATCGGATGGAGAACGACTGGCGTACTTCGGCCGTAACGACGAAGGCCAGATCACTCACTTCGTTTACTCCACCAGTCCCGACACGTTCGAAAAAGCATCGACGGGGCTACCTTATCCGACGATCGACTCCCTCGCGCAACGCGTCGCCGACATCAGCTCGTCCGAAGGCCTCGAACAGGCCCTAAAATTCCTCGATAGAAACAAATCCTCCGAGTCATACTATTGTCGTGAGGATGAACTCAATCGACTCGGCTATCTGTTCCTCGAACGCAACTTGGGCAAAGCGGCGATTTCAGTGTTCGAGTTGAACGTCAAGCGATTCCCCAAATCATGGAACGCGTATGACAGTCTCGCCGAAGCCTATGCGGCCACCGACGAGCGTCAACTCGCGATTCAGAACTATCAACGATCAATTGAGCTGAACCCCGGCAACGAGGCCGGAAAGTTGCGACTTGCGGAACTACTGAATTAGGTCGAACGTTTGCACAACATGACGGAACTGCCTCAAACACGACACAGCCTGTTGATTCGGCTGCGCGAACGAAGTGACGAAGCTTGGCAAGAGTTTCTGTCGATCTACGAGCAATCGATTTTTGAATTTGCGCAGCGCAAAGGTCTCCAAGAGGCGGATGCCAGAGACGTCACGCAAGAAGTCCTATCAGCGCTGGAACGCAAGATTCCAGAATGGGACCTCAATCCGCAACAGGGCAAGCTTCGCGGCTGGCTGTTCCGTGTCGCGAGAAACCTTGCCGTCGACAAAATCATTGAGCGATCAAAATCACCGCAGGAACTTCAGTCCGATGGATCGAGCGGCATCCAAGACTTCTCCGAAGGCCACTCCGCCGAATCACAAGAGTTTAGCCTCCAGTATCGTCGGCAACTGCTCCACTGGGCCGCCGAACAGGTCCGATCCTGCGTCAATGAAACCACTTGGAAAGCGTTTTGGATGACGGCGATCGAAGGCAAGAGTTCGACGCACGTTGCCCAACAACTAAACCTCACCCACGGAAACGTTTACGCCGCAAAATTTCGTGTCACGGCGCGGATTCAAAAGCTCGTCCAATCAATGGGCGGAGTGGATGAACGCGACTGGCCGGTATGGAAGGACAAAGAATGAAACGAACAATGAATTGTCTTGATCAAGACACCATCGAGCGATTCCTCGATGAAAAGCTCAGTGGGCCCGACTCGACCAGAACGGAATCGCATCTCGCCGAGTGCAAATCCTGTCAAAGCCGACTCGACGAATTCGTCACCCGTGGCCGCGGCTGGAAAGAACTCAGCGTCAACCTCAAGGACCTTGCCGAAACGAAAGTGCTTTCGTCAGGTGATCGTGATGAGGAACTCGAGCCCGTCGACCTGAGTCAGCTGCTCGCTCCGACCGACGACCCCGAAAGCCTCGGTCGACTGGGACGCTACGAAATCCGCGGAATGATCGGGCGCGGCAGTGCGGGGATCGTGCTCAAGGGTCGCGATCCAAGCCTCAATCGTTTTGTCGCGATCAAAGTCCTCGCGCCGAGTTTTGCGTTCGTCGGGTCGTCACGCAAACGATTCGAACGCGAGGCACGCGCCATCGCATCGGTCAATCATCACAACGTGATCGAAGTCCACGGCGTCGATGAATACCAACAACGACCCTACATGGTCATGAAGTACTTTCCCGATGGCTCGCTGCAACGGCGAATCGATCGAGACGGCTGGCTCACAACCACACAGGTTTGTCGCATCGGGATGCAAGTCGCCAGCGGACTCGCCGAAGCCCATCGACAGGGAATCATTCACCGAGACATCAAACCCGCCAACATCCTGATCGAAGAAGGAACCGAACGCGCCGTCCTCACCGACTTCGGATTGGCAAGTGTCGCCGACGAAGCCACGATGACCCGGAGCGGAACCATCGCGGGAACGCCCCAATACATGTCTCCCGAACAGGCTTGTGGACACACACTGGATGTTCGCTCGGACCTGTTCAGTCTCGGCAGCGCGATGTACACCGCCTGCACCGGTAAGTCACCCTTCCGTGCCCCCACGCTCATGGGCGTCGTCAATCAAGTCTGCGAAGCCCAACCGCGTCCGATCCTCGAGATCAACCCCGACATCGCACCGTGGCTCGCCGCGTTTATCGACAAGCTGCTCGCCAAGGATCGGGAAGAACGTTTTCAAAGCGCCGAAGAGGTCGACCAACTGCTCGCGGCGGAGCTGGCCTATCTGCAAATGCCCGCCGGCGGCGTGCGACCCGAACGTGGTTGGCTAAAAACATCACCCCGTTGGCGAAACCCAAAAACCATCGCGACCGCATTCGGCGTCGCCCTCCTGCTCATTGCAGGACTGATCACGGCCGCATTCTCCGCCGGAAACCAGCCAGTCAATCTCGCCGAAACAGACAATTCCGCGCTGCAAGCCACGATCGCAGAACAGACCTTCATCGAAGCCAAAGCGGCCTTCGACCTGGCATATCACACACACCTCAATGAGTCGGAACTGCGCGGCGACATGCCGCAATCGATTAAGAGCCACCAACAGGCGTTGGAACTCGGATTTGATCCGCCAACGACCCTCTACAACTTGGCATGCGCGTATGCCTATCAGGGCGACAACGATGAAGCATTGGCTTGGCTTGAAAAAGCCTGCGACGCCGGGTTCCACGATCTCGGCGAAGCTCAATCGGATCGCGAACTCAAAGGGCTCCGAAAAGACCCCAGGATGATCGTGATCCTCCAACGGATCGAGACACTCTCGGACCAATACCACCTGGCGGACTCAGCCTACTTCAACGACGAAGACTACGAGCTGGCCGAAAAGCTCAATCGGGAAAGGCTTCGCGAGTGCCCCGACGACGAACATGCAAAGTTGATGGTCGGGGCCGCGCTGTTGGAACAGGGCAAATACGAGGAGGCGCGGCCTTGGAATGAAATGGCCCGCCAGTCAGTCCGTTATGCAAACCTCGGCTCCTACAACCTTGGTTGCATCGAGGCCCAACGGGGCAATTTTGATCGCGCGTTCCTCTACCTCAATCATGCGATCGACTGTGGATTTTCCGACACGAAGCACTTGCTCAAAGACCATCACCTCAAACCGTTACACGAAGATCCGCGTTTCAAGCTCTTGATCCAGCGCACACGGGACAAATCCATCCGTCTCTATCAGGGCATGCCCCTACAAGGCTTTGGCAGCGATCCTGAGGAATCCGACGCTTCGCAATCGTGTGAACCGGACGTCGATGATGCCCCGGTGTACCGAATCGAGGTGGTGTTCGTTCCAGCCCGGGAGCAGGCGTCTCCCCACAACATGCAAGCCGAGGTCAAAGTCTCCAACTCGGATTCCCCCGTTGGCTGCGGCTAGTGATGCAGCGAATCGTTGCCGGCTCGCGCATCGCCTTGCAGTTCGACTGTGAGGAGGCGTCGTTACTCTTTTGCAAAGAGAGACTTGCCCACCGCTCCGCCGAGGGCGCCACCCAATCCGCCTCCGATACCGCCGCCGATCGCTCCGCCCGGGATCACGCCAGTCGTAATGTTCCCGATGATCATGAATGAAACGCCGACAACGACGCCGACGGCCACGCAAATCCCCACCGCGTTGGCAGCTTTCGCTTGAGCGGGATCGCTGAGATCGATGCCCATTTGGTTGTACAGCCCGTCGACGACAATCGCGTCACCGGACGTGACCTTGATCCGATAGGCCTTTCCTTCTTTGTAAATGACATAGTCATGGCCCGATACCGAAAAACGTGCGGGCTGCTCCTGCGTCAAAACGCCTTCGTACAACCTTTGTCCATTGATCGTGATACGCTCTTTCCCTCCTGAGAACGACATCGGCTCAAACTTGTAGGTGCCGTTTCCAATCTTAAACGGCATCTCTCTTAAACCTTTTCCAAAGAGTCAAGTCGCGAATCCCGAACAATGCAACAGTCATTGAGACTGCTAAAGATACCTCATGGACACATAGTCGGGGGGCACGCCCGAGCGAAGCGGACGATGTCCAAAACACGAAGGTCGTACCAAGGCCATCCGGCGTTGACAAAGACGGAAGGCTTACCGAAGGCTTAACGTAAAAAACATGTTGTCCGACCTAGTGCCGCGGGAACGAATTGGTCTTGCTTGAAATCTGCAAAGCGTGGAGGCTGTTTTGTTTCACCAATTTCACGGGACGGAGCGTAAACGATGCCAGGGAAGGCAGCCAAGGTCATTGTGACCGAAAAGCAGCAAGCAATTCTCGAGTCATTCTCGAAGTCGAGGTCGGTGAGCGTTTCACTCGCCCAGCGAAGTAGGATCATTCTTTTGGCCTTCGATGGGCATAACAATGAGGCCATCGAGTCGTTGGTCGGCTTGCAGCACGATGCCGTCGGCCGGTGGCGAAGAAGATGGCGGGATAATTGGGAGCGGTTGATCGACATCGAATGCGGTGACGATCGGCACGTGCTGGAAGCTGAAATTGTGAAGTTGCTGTCCGATCTGAAACGGAGTGGGCGCAAACCACGAGTTACCGCAGAACAACAAGCGGCAATTTTCAAGACAGCGTGCGAAGATCCCAAAAAAACGACCGGCCGATCTCACGATGGAGTGGAAGCGAACTCCATCGTCCACTGATCGAGTCGATTAACTTCTCCGCCATCAGGTGGAGACGG
>JBCBOT010000346.1:0-8811 GCA_039821165.1 Planctomycetota bacterium
GAGAATTTCGAACTTCAAGCCACTCCAGACGACGCGAAGTGGACCGAATTGCTTGGATGCTGGGCGAGTGCGAGAGGCCATCTCCGCAGGATGTCGAACTCCGAATCGGCCGACTACCGCTTGACCGATGAACAGCATCAAGCCCTTCTACTCGGCCTCCTACGACGAGACCCTCCCGAAGCACTCGCTTCAACAGTTGCCTCGTGGCGTCTCGAGCCAACAGACTACCGACTTCATCGACTCGGACAACATGCACGTGACCTCGCGAAACGATTGGGCAAAGGCGAGATTCTTCTGAGCATTCAATCCAACGCACTCTGTCTGGAATCGGAGCAGTGGTCCGACTTCTGGACCTCCCTCGTTCACGTTATCCGCAACGCCGTGGACCACGGACTGGAAGACAGGGAAGAGCGACTTCTCGCGAAGAAATCGGACTCCGGTCGGCTCACTCTGTCAACGCAATGCGATGCCAATGAATTCGTGGTCAGTGTCTCCGACGATGGGCGCGGAATCGACTGGGATCGTAGCGCCGAGTGCGCGACGGAACGCGGCATGCCCGCAGACGACCAAACGGATCTCACCGATGCCATCTTCATCGATGGGGTGACGACGGCCCCGGAAGTCAATGTGTACAGCGGACGCGGTGTCGGCATGGCGGCCTTGAAACAGTCTTGCCAAGCACTCGATGGAACGATCGAGGTGCAGAGCGAAAACGGCAAAGGAACAACGTTTGAGTTTCATTTTCCACGAAGGCAAATGGCACCTCACCTGAGCAAACTCTTTGCCGACCACGGTTTCGCACTCGACATCAAGTCGGTGCTGACCTCATCAACCATCTAACTAACGGATCTTTACCAAGGAGCGTTTCGAAATGGAAATGTATGCAAGAGAGGTGATCGTCGACGAATTTCGTCGCGCGGTCGACAACCTCTTTCAGAGCCAATGTCGAGACGATGGCTATGACTCGTCATCGCTATCGCCCGACCAGATCCGAGGTCAGGAAGTTCTGTCAGCCGAAAAGACGTTTTCTGCCGCAGTGACGTTGGAGGGTGACGACATCAAGTCGCGACTCAGTCTCGTCAGTCGTCTCTCGACACTCCGCAAACTCAACCCGGGTTTCGTGGCGGACCCGAGCGACTGGGTCGGAGAAATCAGCAACCTCTTGATGGGATCGCTGAAAAACAAGCTCTCGGAATACGAGGTCGAAACGCAACTCGGAATCCCCGAGTCGCAAGATGGCCCTGATTTGTTACTGACCCGCGCCGGCGGCATGGCTCAGTTCGCGCACTGGGTGAACTTCACACACGGTGACTTGATTGTCGTCCTCTACTTCAAGATGGACTGGAACACCAAGTGGATCTTCAACCCGAACAAGCCGGCCGCGATGGAAGGCGATGTTGTTCTCTTCTGATTTCCGACACATCCGACACCGCATCAGCAGCAACAAAACATTTGACGGAGATTTAAATCATGGCACCAACTGTACTCATCGTGGATGACTCCTCCACGCTTCGCCGACAAGTCGTCGACACCCTCTCGAAAGCCGCACTCAACGTCGCAGAAGCCGAAGATGGTGTTCAAGGCGCGGACGCTATCAAGGCCGGCGGCGTCGATTGCGTTATCTGCGACATCAACATGCCCAACATGAATGGCATCGAGATGGTAACCGAAGTCAAGCAAGACGGGCGTTTCGCGGACTTACCCATCATCATGCTCACCACAGAAGGTTCTCGGGACCTGATCACCGAGGCCAAAGAGGCTGGTGCGTGTGGTTGGATCGTCAAGCCTTTCAAGCCGGACATGCTCGTCGCCGCCGTCAAACGCTTGACCGGTTCCGAGTGATCCTCCTCCGTACTTCACTCTCCCTTGAGGGAGAGTAAAGCGCAGCGAGGAGAGGGGGATCGGTGTCGCCCTCCCCGCCGTTCGATCACGCTGAAGACTCGGCAATCGTAAAACGAGTATAGTCGGCAAGTCTCAGCCGGCTGCTCGATACGTTGCACCGCATTTGCAGAGCTTCCATTACTCAGCAAGCTTGTGAGCTAGTCGCAATATGAGCTGTTCATATTGTGAGCGGCACGGCGCAAGTCGTCATCGACTTCGTTGGTCAGAACGCTGTGGCTTCCGTCTCGTTTACGACCAACAGAACATCGTTCGCCTGCAATAGCGTCCCTTTCTCCAGGTGCACGTTCTTCACGGCGAGCGTGTATTCGACGACAGAAGCGTAGTACCGCGTCTGAGATTCACTCACTCGTCGCTGGGCATCAAGGAGCTGATCAAAATTGATCGGCAGCCCCGCTTCTCGGGATGCGTTCAACGCAGCCAAGGCATCGCTCGCGGCGAGGTATCGATTCATGTTGGTGTCCATTTGAGCGAAAGCGCGATCCGCTTCCGCCACCATTGCGGTCAAATCGTGGATGATTTGACGTTCTTGCTCTTCCAGCAACGCACGCTCCCGCGCGACCTGAAGCTTTGCATGCCGAACGCCTAGATGAGCCTGCCGAAAACCAACTGGCAGCCTCATTTCAAGGCTCGCTTCGTACTCTTGTAAATCAAAACCGGCGAGGTCACTGAATGCGGACTGATCGCCTGCCAAACGCTTGTCCAAACCGCGGAGTCGATAGATCGTGACCAAATCGAGCGTCGGCATCAAATAGTTGCGTGCCGCCTGTAGCTGCATCTCACGCTTCCCCACCTTCAACCGCTGCTGCTTGAGTTCGATGCGGGAACGAATCGCCTGTGACGCGATGGACTCCCACTCAAAATCGATTCGCACCGTCGGCGGATCCTCTGACGGACGAAGCAGTGTTCCATCAGTGATCGGCATCCCGAGAATGAGACGCAAACGACGTTCCGCGGCCTGAATTCCACCGACGCCCGCGAACGCTCCACCGGTAGCGGAGTTGTTGTTTTGCGTCCGCATCGAAGGCTTGCCCGCCACCGCATCCTGAAATTCCGATCGGAATCGAAAGTATTGCTCGCGTGCCAACGCCTCGGCCGCTCCCGATTGGCGGTTACTCGAGACTTGGGCTTCGTAACTCTTCCACGTCGTTCCGCTTCGCTCCATCGCCTCACGCTTTGCATCTGCGTCTCGATACGCAAAATAGAGGTCCCAATAAGCATTGATCACGTTACTGACGTAGTCGCGGAGCCCCTGTTCAAACTCCGCATTTGTGATCTCGCTATTGACCTGCGCGATCAGGACTCCGTTGTAGACTCCGATTTGCGATGCGGGCCCCGCGATTCGATTGAACAACAAACCGCCGCCTTGAAGTAACGGCTGCCTCGCTTCGGCATGGAACTGCGTTTGCCACGCGCTGTTGAATTGGTTCCCGGTGGCATTGTTGGCATCGTAGTCCGTCACGCTCCGCAACGAAAACTGAGCCCCTGTCGCGGTTCGCTTGGAAAGTTGAAAAACGTAGTCGTGCGTATCCTGCTTGAATGAGTTGGCTCCACCGCCGAAGAAACGATTGTTGAAACGGCGGTCGTTGTTCTGGAACTTACCGAGCGCGTAGAGCTCCGCGTCAAACGCGCTCAGCGCCGCCTCGATACTCTGTTGAGGGTCGGTACGGAAGATCGAACGCGCGTCGGATGCGATTGCCTGGTCCGGGGCTCGCAGGACGCCGGCACCGAGGTCCCGCAATATTTGCTGATTGTGCAACGCCATCGCCAACGCTTCCGCGAGGCTCAGATCGCGAGATGGCAACCCCTCGATCTCCTCGGCAGACCGTAGCGTCACTGGCGCGGTTGTCGGCTCGACCACCGGCTCCGCTTCGCCGATCGCGGAATTAATGTCGCAGAGGACGGCGTCCAAACTCGATGTGTCTTGTCCGATGGTCTCGGGAATCCGGTGAAACAACTGGCAACCGGGCGTCGCAAACACGATCGCGAGCCATCCGAGAACGCACGCAATCGGCGCGCAACGACGAGAGAAGACGGCAACCGCTCGTCTCAGGGTCTCTAGAATGCTTGTGTTTCGTCGGGAGGTCACAATCGAATCGCCAGGGCAATCGGATTGGGGAAGGCAAAGCGAATCCTGCAACCATCGTGATCGGAAAAGTCTTCCTAAGATTCGCTAACTATCTCTTCGGAACAAGTTCGCACGATCCTGAACTGCTTTTGCTAATTTCGGCGTTCCAGCTAAAGTTTGCGGGCTTGAGCCAGTTTCACATCGGGAAACGTGTTTCCAACGCAGTCGAAGCGATGCTTTCGGTGCAACCGCACGTTGATTTGATTTCAAAGAGTTGGCAACCGTTGTGACCGAAAACCGAGGGTGTGTGTCTCCTCCCCACACCTCAAAGCACCTGAACCATGTTGACTCCTCTGCGAGTCGCGGGCCTGATCGCTGTTGCAGCGGTGGGGCCGTATGTCGCGACAGAAACCGAATTCGGCCGCTCGGCAGTTGCCGGCGTCAGCGGACTCTTCGGAGACACGCCGGCAAATTCATCCAACGGACTCGCGCCGGGAATCACCGCGGATCCCGTGAGCCGCCAATCCGGTTACGCGAACCACGCCCACTACGAAGTCGAACGACTTCGCGATGGCAAGAACAGCTATCGATATGACGAGGAGTTGGCGCGAAAACTCGGCGCGATCCCGGATGATCCCAGTCAAGCTCCAACGCTCGCGGGATACAGCGTTCCGGACCTGCGTTCGGTGATGCGATTTGATATTCAACCCGAATGGGTTATCGGTCGATTCCACCGCGTGACGACGGTACTCGCCGACCTCAACCTGGAGGGATTGCGGGTTCCGATCGTCACCGGGATTCGGAGCGACGATATCGCGGGAACGCTCACCTACTATTTCGATCACTCCGGCAAGCTTCAACGTTTGACGATTCACGGATTCACGGGTGACCCCAAGCGTTTCGCCGAAACCATGGTTCAACACTATGGACTCCAACGCGAACCGGCCCTGGAGGCGGGGGCATTCACTAAACGTTGGAACGGCCGTCCGGTACACTTTATGCGTCTCACGCACGCACCCGTGGTCTACAGCGACGCGGTGCACCAAAAGTACACGGTCTTTTTGGAACTGAACCAGCCGAATCTGGCTTACGGAATTAGCGCCGAAGCACAGACGATCGTCACGGCGGATCACCAGACCGGCAGATGGTAACCTGAATCGATGCCCCGGCGAAAACGAAAGCCCAAAACGACCAAGTCGAAGACACTCACACCGCCTGAAGGCCAAGACCCGGTCGAGTTCGAGAAACAACAACAGCAGAACGCCGAGGCTCTCGGTCAAAGCGCTCAACAGGTGATCGGCAAACTGCCCTCACTCTCCCGCGTCACGTCCGTGTTGATGCTTTTCGCGGGCATCCTGATCGTCGGCGTCCTGTTCTACAAAGTGATGGTGGGATTCTTCATCCCGCTTTTCATGGCCGCCGCTCTGGCGGTGATCTTTCGCCCCATCGATCAATGGCTTCTCGAGCGTTTGGGCAAACGTCGACGTTTGGCCGCGCTGGGTACCACGCTCATCGTTCTTTCGATCGTTTTGATCCCCATCGTGATGCTACTGTCGATTGCGGTCGGCCAGTTAACGAGCGTGGTCAGCCGCGCCGACCTCAAAGAAGCCAAGGCAACGCTTGAAAGTGCTCGAACCAAGCTCGGCGTCGAACTGGATTACCCGGATCGTTTCCGTCGCCTGGATAAACTGGCGGGATTGCTGAACGATGTGGAACATCCCGAGACGGTCGTCGATGAAGTCGCGGAGGCCAAAGAACTGATTGCGTTTCTCGACACTAACGTCGTTGCTTCGTATCCCTCTCACGATGAGCGCGAAAACGCGGATCAGCAGTTGGACGATTTCCAGAAAATCGCGACGGCCATCGCTGAGTTCTCCACCGAGAATGCAGATGCCGAACGGATCGAGCTGGAAGAACAGTTTCACCGCAGCTCGTTTGTCGCTTCCGCGTCCATCCACAACTGGATGAACACCAAGCTCGGCGGGTCTTTCAGGACTCAGTTGAAGTTCCTGGTCAACCCGAGCGAGCGTGATCTTTCCGAGAAGGTGCGTTCGGTCCGGGAGTTCATTCAACCGCGACTCGCCAAGTTCACGAGCGATACCGGCCTGGCCCTACTGAAGTTCGTCTTCGGCATGTTCATCATGATCCTGTCGGTTTACTTCTTTCTTGTAGACGGCCCCGCGATGGTTCGAACGCTGATGCGGCTGAGCCCTCTGGACGACGCCTACGAACTTCGATTGCTGACCGAGTTCGAAAAGACCAGCCGCGCGGTGGTACTCGCAACGGTGCTGGCCGCACTCGCACAAGGGTTTTTGGCATCCGTCGGGTTTTACTTCGCCGGGCTTTCGTCGGTCGTCTTGCTCTTCTTCATCACCACCGTGATGTCGATGGTGCCGTTTCTTGGCGCCGGTTCGGTTTGGGTCTCGTGTGCGATCTACATTGCCGCCGTCGAGCAACGTTACACGGTCGCGATCATCTTCACCATCTACTGCATGGCGATTGTGGCCACCATCGACAACGTGATCAAAGCCGCCGTTCTCCATGGACATTCCGAGCTCCACCCGTTGGTTGCGTTACTCAGCGTACTGGGTGGACTTTCCGTCTTCGGTCCCATCGGGTTACTGATCGGCCCCATGGTGGTTGTCTTCCTGCAAACGCTGCTCGAGATTCTCAACAGCGAACTGACGCCAAAAGAAGAACAGGACGAAGCGGCGGGAGACATGGATGCGGAAGCCGCCGTACAACCTTCCTGAGAAACCATCTTCGCCTGCGGCAGAGGCTGTTCAAACCATCTCTGATATGACATGACCATGCACATCGGTCAGTCGTCGATCGATCCCGTTGTTTCGAACGGTCAATCGTTTGTGATCGATGCCCAACTGGTGCAACATCGTGGCATGGATGTCATACACCGTGGTCGCATTTTCACGATCGGCCGGTCGGAAACCCCATTCATCGCTCTCGCCGAAGGTCCCCGGCTGAATCCCACCGCCGCAAAGCCAGTTTGTGAACACGAATGGATTGTGGTCGCGCCCCCCGTTGCCTTGGGAACATGGCATCCGACCGAACTCGGTAGTGCATAGGATCAACGTGTCGTTCAGCATTCCACGCTGCCGCAAGTCCTTGATCAACGCCGCGGCACCGCGAGCAAACCCGAGTGCTAGCGGTCCGTGGTCCCGTTTTACGTTTTCGTGGCTGTCCCAATTCCGTCTCGGAAATCCGTTGTCGTTGCCACTCCAGATCTGAACGAACCGCACGTCACGCTCCAAGAGCCGTCGAGCAACGAGACATTTGCGACCGAAAAACTCTGTCTCCGCCTTCTCGTTGATTTCGGTGTCGTCCACGGCGCTGCCTTCCGCCGACAATCCGTAAAGGTCGCGGATGTACTGAGGCTCGTTCGTGAGGTCGAGTGCGTCGGTCGCAGACAACTGCATTGCCGCAGCCAACTCGTAAGCACGAACACGCGCGGCCAGTCGATCGTCGTCGGGGCGAGCCGATGCATGAAGCCGGTTGATGCGGTTCAAAGCCTCGAGCCCCGCGCGGTCGCGACGCGGATTGATAAAGGCACTCTTCGGCGCCCTCAAATTCGCAATCGGCTCTTCTGCTCCAGGACGAATCACGGTGCCCTGATGCTGCGCCGACAGGAAAGCACTTGACCAATTCTTTGCACCATTCGAGCCGAGTCCGCGATGATCGGGCAGAACCACGAACGCGGGCAGATTCTCGTTTTCGCTGCCCAAACCGTAGGAAACCCAGGCCCCAGCGCTGGGAAAGCCCGGCAAATTAAAACCCGTCGTCTGCAGCAGCGTCCCCTGACTGTGCACCCCCGTCTTGCCGACGACGTTGTGCAGGAATCCGATTTCGTCCACCACTTCACCGAGTGGCGCCACGATCTCGCTCAATGCTTTGCCGGTGTCGCCGTATTCCCGAAAACTCCAAGGACTGGCCATGCAGTTGCCGGGAACGCTTTGGAATAGCTCGACCCGTTCGCCTGGATTCCAGGGCTTGCCATTGCGTTCTTCAAGCAGCGGTTTGTGGTCGAACATGTCGACGTGACTGGCCGCTCCCGCCATGAATAGCTGGACGACGCGGCGAGCCTTCGGCGGATGATGCAAGACCCCCGCCGCTCGAGCGTCTTCGCGGAACATCAAATCACCCAACGCCAGCCCGGCGAAACTTCCCAGCCCCGCTTGGATCACCTTTCTACGATGAACTGTCCGCATGCTCGCCCGCCTCAATCCAGGTAAACCATGGCGTTGGAATTGAGAATCACGCGACACATCGTTTCTAACCCGTGTTCATCGCGCAGCGTTTCCAGAATCTGCCGCTCCTGCTCATCAGGTTCTCGCCCCCAGGCCAAACGACAAGCCTTGGACACCGGCTCCGATCCGAGTCGCGATGCGAACTGACGCGAATGGAACTCGATCAAGCGATGGTTCCATTGGGCCAGTGCCTGAATTGACGTCGTCGATTCATCACGCCGCGCTACACTGATCGATGGATCCGCACAATCCAGTGTCATCAAGAACGGATTCGGTTGCGATCGAACGACAAAGCGATAGATACTGCGACGATGCGTCGAAGGATCGTCCGGGTTGGACAGATGATATTCGTAGTGTGGCGAGTGGGCCGGTTGGTCAATCACAAAGTCCAAAAAGCTTGGCCCACCTCGATCTCGCCTCAATCGACCACTGACCGACATCACGGTGTCTCGTATCTCTTCCGCAGTTAGCCGACGCCGGTTCGCTCTCCACTGAAACTCGTTGTCGGAGTCGATCGCACTGTTTTCCTCCGAAAGCGACCGGTCCGCCGGCATCGACGCTCGACGGTACGCTTGACTCGAT
>JBCBOT010000347.1:0-8797 GCA_039821165.1 Planctomycetota bacterium
AGATGTACGACAGCGAGATGGCACCGTACCTCGAGAAGTCTCGTCGCCGATCGCCGGAGTCGTTGCAAACGCTGGAATCAAACATCCGGCTAATGAAACGCTGGCAAAGTGAGGGGAAGTAGCAAGCTCCGAGGGCTCACGAAGAAGCCAGAGAATCTCAGTCGATACGAAGGAAGCGATGCAGCCGAGCACCAAGTCGTTAGGACGACTCGCCTTCCTCGATGACCTCAGGACTCGCCGGATCCTCGGGGGCGCGTTTACGAAGTTTTCGCTGCAGCGACCGTCGGTGGATGCCCAAGCGGCGGGCCGCTTCGCTGATGTTCCCTCCACAATCGGAGAGGACACGATGGATGTGTTCCCACTCGTTGCGAGCTAACGATGGGGCAGGAAAACTGACTTCACCGGTTGGCACCGACGGTTCGTCACCTCGGACGAATGCGGCGAGGATATCGTCTGCGTCGGCCGGCTTGCTGAGGAAGTTCACCGCACCCGCTCTGACTGCATCGATCGAAGCCGGGATGCTACCGAAACCCGACAGGATAATGATCCGGGTATCGGGCTTCATCGCGAGCAGCCTGCGAAGCAAATCCAAACCGGTTTTGCCGGGCATCCGAAGATCAAGCACGGCCAAGTCCGTGGGGGACGTGCCGAAGACGCTCACCGCCTCGTCATAACCACCCGCTGTCTCGACTCGAAGACCGCGTTGTCGCATCGCGACGGCAAGCCGGTCGCGGAGGATGAGGGTGTCGTCAACCAGCAAGATGCTCTCGGCATCGACGGTCGCTGCGGTATGAACGGGTGCTTCGTCGGACATGATCATTTCTCGCTCCCGGCACGGAGTCGCAATTTGCCGAGCCAAACTCGGTCCCTGGCCACACCCGAAGTGTAGACGAAAGGGAATCAGCGACCATCCCCAAGGCGTCGGGATTCAGCCAGCTCGCGGCACCAAGAATCGGCTGTGCAAGCTATGCAACCCATGTATGACGCAGATTGTCGCACGGGTCGTTGAACACGACTCTTTGCCTCGACGCGAATCGGTTGCGAGGCTCACGCATATCGACGGCTGAGCAGACTCAGCAATCCGCCGGTGCAGCAGAGACCGACGAGTCCGAGAGCAAAAAAGCCGCCGGTTGCGCGGAGCCGCTCGTCGAGTTGTGCTTCGCGAAATGCCGATCGGATCTTTTCTTGAGCGACGCGGTCGAAACGGAGTTCGACCGCAATTTCGCGCAACTCCTGCTCGCCCTGAAGCAAGCCGCCGACGTAACGCCGGCCCGTCAATTCCTCAATCCAATCGTCGTTGAAGGTTCCCTCGTCGCATATCCATCCGGTTTGACGCGAGATGTACATGCTGATCGCCGCGCGGCGCAGCTCTTCCAGTTCTTGTTCACAACGTTCCGTTGTCTCGTACGCGGTGGTCGTGACCACCCAAGTGTGAACATCAGACTCAAAATCGGGCTCGTTGGAGACCCAAGCAGGACGATCCGGCGGGTAAACCTTATGGTCACTCGGTGGAACCGAAAGCTGTTGCGGTGCTTCGCCCGACTCCGAAGTCTTTAGCGTCGAGGATGCCTTTGCCTTTTCTTTCGAAGACTTCGCCTCGAGGACGATCTCGAAGGATTGGGCGTAACTCACCGACGCGACGAATGCGACCAGTACACAAGCGGATGCGGATGGAAACAAGGTTTTCATGCTCGGGCCTCCGAGGCGTTTTGCGCGATCGCACGTGATCGAAGTTGGCGAGGATTGATCCAAGGAGCAGACATCTGTGTGGCGACGGCCAATGCACCCGCCACCAAAATGCCGGTGGGTTGAGGCATCGGAAGAATGTGCTGCACGCCCCAGGCCGCGACGCAAACGACCGCGACGCTCCACAGGCTGAGACGAGTCCGACGCAGTGGATCGACCGGCTTCCACCATCGGACGGCTCCAAGCAACAATGCGAAATGCGCCATCATGCCCGCGGGACGGATCGTGCCGTCTTCGCGATAGAGTGCCTGCGGCAAGTCGCCGTCATAAATCATGCTTTCACCGACAGACAAAGGCAGCATCAGAAATTGATTCAGCCCGTATGCGGCCAGACCGACTGCTGCCCCAACACCGGCGAGGACCAATCGCCGGGGCAAACCTTCGCCTTCATCGCGTTCCCACAGCTTGCCGAGGAACAGAATGCCTTGAGAACCAACCAGTGCGATCAGTCCGACCCAGAAGTAAGGCGCTAATGCTGCTGCGGTGACATCGCCGGTTCGCAAACCGACCACGCCGCCGACTGCCGACATCGCCAAAATCGTGAGTGACGCTGCGATCCAAGACGTGTTCAGCTCAGCCATTCGGACGAGACTCGGTTTCGCCCGCAACGTATGTCGAATCTCGCTTCGCCACTCGTTTTTCGTTTTCGCTCGAGCAGGTTGAGCCGGCGCCGATTGGGAAGCGATCTCGTGGGCTCGGGCGTAGCTTGGTTGCTCTTTCGCATGCAGGACCATCTGACGCACCACGTAGTAAGGCACGTAGATGGCTGCCAACACCGATAGCAGCGGTAACAGCCACTGTGTGTTGATGAACACAATGAAGCCCAAGAGGGCCGCGATCCAGAACCGCGCTCGCGGCGAATGATCGAGTGACTTCCACCACAATCCGATATCGCTTGCGGATTGCTTGACGGCGCGAAGCAGTGGCTCGTCCGCGACTCCGGTGGACTGAGGTTGCGAAGGCGACACGGGAGTCGCAACCGGGATTGGTTCCAAAGGTGCTTCCACCCGTGCAACCGGCTGCTGAATCTCGCTGGCCACGGGAGCCGGAATCACCGCTTCGGCGGCCGCCAGGGCCGGAATCTGTACGGCCTCCGAGGCGCTCAAACCAAGCGGCTGAATCATCTCCGCGATGCTCGAGGGACGTCGGTTCGGGTCCTTGTCCAATGAGCGTGCAATGACGCTTCGGTACGGATCTCCGACGCCGCTCAAGTCAGGAACGGAGGTCATGTGCTTGACGATGATTTCGTGGCAGCTTTCGCCATCGAAGGGAACGCGTCCGGTCAACAACTCGTAGAGCATGATGCCCAAGGCGTAGACATCGATTTCACGACCGTATTGGCCACGCCCGATCTCGGGCGCCATGTAGTGAAACGTTCCGACGCTTTCGGTGTGACCGCCACGCTGCGACGTCGAGATGAACTTGCTGAGCCCATAATCGCCGACTTTGACGATTCCCATGTCGTCAAAGATGTTGCCTGGCTTGAGGTCTCGGTGCACGAGTCCGGCGCTGTGCAGATGATCGACGCCGGCGGCGATCCCAGCGAACCAGCGTCGCGCCTCGGCTTCTCCCAGCCCGTCGGGATATTGGTCCAACAAGTCGCGGAGATTCGCACCCGCGACATACTCCATCACGACCCAAGACCCACCCTCGGGGTCTTGGCAAATGTCGTACAGCGAGACGAGGTTGGGGTGTTTCAGATTGAGGCACTGCGAAACGCCTCGGATCTCAACGTCGAGGTTGCGTTGAATTCGCTTCAGAGCCACCTCTTTCCCGGCTTCACTGACGGCGAAGTAGACCTCGCCGAATCCGCCCGCGCCGACACCCCGGCGAATCGTATACGGGGGCAACGGTTGCGAACCAGGAGTAAACGTAAACGACATCGAGCGAGGTTGGGGGACTTTTCCGAGCGTGGTTTCATCCATCACCGCATCCATTTTGCCGCTCGCGTTTGATGATTCGCCCTCTTGTTGTACCACAACATTCGTGGCTGCCTCGGCATTCGCCTTTCGAGCTCTCAATTGGCCGAGCAAGCCCCGCTTGAACCATCCCGGTTCATTTTTCTTGGACGCACCCTCGGGGTCAGGACTCGCCGATTCAGTCGCTTGATCACTCATGTCAGATCGCAGGCAGTTGTCGCGGACGAGGGTGCTCATGTTTGTTCCAACGTCATATCGAGTTCACCAACCGAAACCCGTCTACCGGGGACCAATTCGACAAACTCGTTTTTCCATTCTTCGCCGCCGGCAGGTGTGCCGAGCGTCGGTTGCAATTTCGCTTGCCACGCCCCGTTGCGATACAAGATCACAGCGCTCTGCTCCAGTGCGGAGCAACGGATGTGATTGTCCGCGGTCGGCCCCACCAAAACGGTCTGATCCACAAGCAGCGACGCATCGACGTGATGATTGAAGCGGTGCGGGGTGGTCAGAGTCAGGAGAGCAGTCGAAGACAAGGGCGATGGCTTCGTAAATTTCAGCTGAGCGGCACCGATCGTCGGCACCGTGTCGCCTGATCCCAGTAATCGATCAGAACGATCATTGGGGTCCAAGGGCTTCCAAAAGTAGTCTCCGCCTTGACGAACGATCCATCCTTCGTTGCGTCGCCAATCCGATTGAACCTGGATGTCGGCGGCGGTGTCCGGCCTCGCTCCACCCACGCTCCAGCGTTCGCCCGTTTTCAGATCGTAGCCGCCGCATCGGTCGATCCACAGACGCCAAGTCGGCGCCGAAGAACATGCGGAGGGGTCAAGTGCCATGATCATTTCAACAAGTCGATTGCTGGAGCGCCGAAAGGATAATGCCGGTATGGGGTTGAGACAGGTCGGATTACTCGAGAGTGATCGCGACGTATGCCTTTGTCGAGGAGTCACCCGTTTCCAGGTAAGCCGTGATCTCGTCGAGCAAGTTCTCGTCCGACGGAGCGTCCAGGTTGATCTCCCCAAAGTACTCGTCATTGACGACCAAAGTTTCCTCTTCTTCGTTCAATCGCATCTCGATTTCATCAAGCAGACCACGAGTCCGAGAAAGGTGGCTGTCATCGAGGTTCAGCTCGCTGGCAGTTTGAGCGACCCGGAGTGCCCCCAGGCGAGCCTGCATGTTCTCGACTTCGACCTCCAATTGGCTCTTCTTCCCGAGCATCTCTTCCATCCGTTGTTCCGCGGCGACCAAGGAAGCCTTGCGTGCGTTGAGCATCTGGGCAAGCGTGTCTGCCGTGGCTCGACGCGTCTTGAACCGGTCAAACCGACCCTTGAGGTCCTCTTTGACCTGGGCTGACGTATACGTGTAGCCCGCGTAGGTGTACTCCTTGCTGCCCGACTGCAAGTCGTCGGTCAAACGCTCAATGTCGCTTTGAGCCTTTGCCAAACGGGATTCGGTCTCGGCGACCTTTTTCTCGAGTCGAGCGACCTCGATCTTCTCACGTGCAATTCGGCGGGCGTTTTTCGTGATTTCCGGTTTCAGGTCGACAATCATCTGGCGAGCACGCTTGAGCTCCCATTCGATCGGCATCGCGTCGCTCGCCGATTCTCGAACCGAGTTGATTCCGCAACGGACATAACTCGCCAGAGGAACGCCAGCAGCCATGGTCGTTAGAAGTGCGACGGCCCCACCGGCAACGAGGGTTTTCTTCAACATTGGATTCACATCCCCAAAAGTGGCATCGAACAAATCCGACGTGTGTCGGCTGATTTCGAGAGTTTGTTCGGCACCGACGAATCGATCTTGGGGCGGGAACCGCGAAATTTTTCTAATGTCGGCTGAGTGGACAGGCGCACAAAAAAACCGCGACCCAATGGCCGCGGTTCCGTATGTTCGACGAATCGACGACGAAATCACTCTCCGTCATGGTTGGTATTAGAGCGAAGTAGGTAATTCATCGCCTGATTCTCCGCATCCCGCCGCAAAAACTCAATCAGCTCCTGATGCGGCTCTTGCCGCGATTCCGAGGACTCGTTTCGGCGGTTTCTTGCCTCTCGCACGCCCGTCTGCTCATCAGACGGAGGGGGGAAAGTCTCAGCAATCACGCGGTTTTCCTGTCAAATAAATGAGGACGAGGGAAAGAAAGGAATGCTCGTTTCGTGCTGTCTGCCGCCAGTCGCGGCAGTGTTTCAACACCCCGAGACGCGGACGATACTCAACGAACCCGCAAAGAAAGACACTCAAAACGCCTCCGCAGAGGGGATGTCGCCCTTCGACAACGAAAAGTGGCCGAGGGCTCCATAAAACATGATTTGCGCTGGATAACCGCCCTTTAAATTTGACGCCAGGCCGCCAAGTTGCGACACTACGTGCTCCCCCCTCGGTTAGCTATTGCGAATTCGCATCAAAGCTTTGCGGTCTCATGAAAAAACGGGGGTGAGCGATGACGAAAACGCTACTTGGAACGATCACCGTTTTCTTTCTCGGAGGCTTGTCTCCTACTTTCGGCGCGCCGGTTTTGTTCATGGCAGACGGAGAGACGAATGCCATTTACACCGTTGATGTGAATTCAGGTGCGGCCTCGCTTGTCGGTCCGATGGGCTTTGAGTCCGGCTTTGTCGGGCTCGGCTATGACTCGCTCGAAGGTGACTTGTTGATGACGAGCAGTATCAACGGGAATTCGCCAGGCGCCAGCGTTCTCTATCGCGTGAATCAACAGTCCGGAGCCGCGAACCAGATTGGCAACACTGGGATTGCGAATCTCACGGGGCTCGCATTTGACCCGAATCGACAAACGATGTTTGGCGGCTCCGGAAACAACGACGCACTGTATTCGATCAACACAAACACGGGTGCAACAACACTGGTCGGAAGTTTTGGGGTAAACGTCGGCGGACATGGTCTGGCGTATGCGTCCGATACCGACACGCTGCTGATGACCGACTTTGCTACCGACACCCTGTACAGCGTGAACCCCGACACGGGCGTTGCAACGTCGATCGGGGCAACGCTCAAGACAGGCGTTGTTGCACTGGCCTTTGACCACGAGACAAGCACGCTCTATGGAGTCGATGCGAACAGCGACGAATTACTCCGCTTCAATCGCGACACGGGGCTCGCAACACCGATCGGTTTTCTCGGCGTCGATGTTTTCAACGTCGGCCTTGCCTTCACGACGACCGTCGTCCCCGAACCGACGTCGTTTTTCTTCTGTTGTTCAATCGGCTGGCTCTCGCTCATGCGACGCCGACGCTGACTCACCGCCAGCCGTCATCCGTAGAGATGCTGCCCACGAAGACGTTGCACCTGTTGCTCGAGTCGCGTCGCTGCAACGATCGACGGCTGGATCGGCTCACTCAACTGCGGCAAATCATCGACGACCTGAAGATCGCTGAGCGCCGCTCGGACCAGCAGGTCGCTCATTCGGTTTGCCAAAACGCGCTGGCTGGTATCTGAGACGACTCGAAAGTCCTTCCATTGCAACCGAGCCGGCCCATGTTCACCACGATGGTTCTCAAGCTCGTTACGACGGACGACCGCTGATCGTGTGTCGGCGTCCCAGGCGATGACCCAGGTACGGTCACTCACCCGATAGCCGAGTTCGGACACCTGCATGCTTCGCTGCAGGTTCTTTTCAAAATCGTTGGCCGACTCGAGCGATGACGCGGCTCCGAGTGACACGCTGGTCAGCACGACATCGTTGAACATCGGAGTTTGATTCTGACACCCCAATTCAATGCTGTTCGACGCTGGTGTGTCGATCCGCATTCGTCTCGGACTCGAGATCCGCTCGGCGCGATCCGCAGACTCTCGGCTAGGCGTTGACGCTGACGAATCGAGGATCGACTCCCGCCATCGTGACCATGCTCTCACGACCGCGAGGGGACCACCGGTGACGGTCTCAAAACTGGCGGCTGTTCCGGTGCCGACTCTGGACTCCAAACGCAATGAGGAAAAATGGGCTGCGGCAAGGTTTCGGCAAATCAAAAGACCGAGCCCACCGCTTGAACTGGCCGGTGCTTGACCTCCAGCGATCAGATCCATGTCTTCCGCCGAAATGCCGTTTCCTTGATCGACAATCGACCAGCGATAGGCCGTCCCGCGCGAATTGCGTTTTGCTCGAATCAGAATCGATTGCCCGTCACGGGTTTCGCGGATCGAATTTCCCGCCAAGTTGACGATCAAGCGGCGAAGCAGGATGGCATCGCCATAGATCTTTTCCCCACGCCCGAACGGGCCATCCCACAGAAGGTGAATGTTTCTGGGCATCGTCCACGGCTGCAATGTCTCTTCCACCGCATGTCGCATGTCGTCGATCGAAATCCAACTTCGACACACATTTGGAAAACCGGTGTCGAACTGGCGAGACTGCACCAACTCGTCGACGAGTTGCCCGGCGCAGTTGCATTGATTGATCGCTACGGTCAGGCAGTCTCGCTGGGAGTCCGTGAGATGCCCGAGATCCCCATCTCGTACCAACCGAATCGACTCGCGAACGGAAGTGAGAGGAGCTCGAAGATCGTGTGCGGTCTCACTGATCAAACGTCGCAGCGACTCGGACCGATCCACGTGAAGGTCGGCCAGTGTTTGTGGTGTGGTGGTGGGCGGCGTGGCGAGTTTTCGCCGCGAACGCTGCGCGGTGTTGTTGCCCGTAGACGTGGAGGATGTCACGGCGATCTCCGAATCGAAAAAACGTGGAGGGTAGCTGAGAGGTCGAACTCTGGTTGCTCATCTCTCTGCGTTCGGCGTTCTCGGTTGTGCTCCGCACTCCGGTTACACATGCAACGGGGGAAAGTGGCGGAGGTAGTCAGACCTTTCGCAATGTGCCGATTCAGCGGTCGCGCGGCGGTTCGCTCGGCGAGGTTGAGTGGAATGCGATGCGTTTCGCAAACACCGTCACTGAATTGACTGACGGAGGACGTCGCACTATTCTGTGAACGCTCCCATTGCGCGGAGTTACCGGAAGATCCGAGCGCATACTCATGAAACGAATGAACATGAAATCGTTGTCTTTCGCCGCAATCGCGATCGCCATGTATTCTGCCGGTGAAATTCCGGGCACGCGTTCGACCTCCGCGATGCCCTTTTGATCGGCCTCTGCCAGAAGCGCGTCTATCTCTTCTTCGGTTTCGGCA
>JBCBOT010000348.1:0-8754 GCA_039821165.1 Planctomycetota bacterium
TGATTCAAGGCGATCGAGACACAACGATCCCGGTGAAACACGCCTACCACGTGAAGCAAAGGGCCGAACAACTGAGTGCCTCGGTCGAGATAATGATCATCAAAAACTCGGGTCACAACTGGCGTCGAGTCGCCGCCGACATTGAACCATCTCGCGAAGTGATCATCGATCGAACGGTGGATTTCTTGGTCGATCAGAAAGAAAAAGCGTCGCAGATCTCTGGTCCCAGGCGATGACGTCGACGCCTCGATAGGGAGCGCCAAGTCAACACCTCTGTGTGCCAGCGCAAGCACGCGGTGTCATTTGCAGTTTCTTTCTTGGACCTGACGACTGCGCGGGCGCCGCTTCTCCGGAATATTACCCCAGGTTGTTTCGATCGGAGCCCCCGCTTTTCGAGCGCAAGCAAGATCGCAGAGTTAGAAAAATTTGGTTCTTTGCGAATTTGCGCATCACAGTTTTGCGGATCGAGACAAAGCATTAATATGGGCCCCGAATCTCCAATGATCGACGCGTCGTTTTCTGAGATGATTGCAGATCAGCATCGGCAACTTCGTGGATTTGTGCGCGCGTTGGGAGTCACCCCCGAGTGGGTTGATGACTTGGCTCAGGAAACGTTCCTTGTGGCCTGGCGCGAAAGAGAATCGTTTGATCGACAGCGTGATGTTGGCAAATGGCTGCGCGGTATTGCCCGCAACTTGGTCCGAAACGAGCTTCGCAAGGAGTCCCGACGCCAGAGGATTCTGCACGAAGGGCTGAGTGAATTATTGTCAAGAGATTCAGCAGACCTGGTGAATCCCGAGGTCTGGGAGCAATGCCAGGTTCCCACATTGAGGGACTGCGTGGAACAGCTCGCGCCCAAGAGTCGACAGATTGTGATGGGGCGCTACGGCGATGGATGGAAAGCTCCGGATCTGGCAGATCACCTTGGGATGACCGCCGCTTCGGTGCGGCAAGCGTTGATGCGAATTCGTTCGCAATTGAAAAAGTGCATCGAACTTGGAATGTTGGCGGAGTAGGTCATGCCCCAAGATCGTTTTGATGAACTACTGAGCTTGTTGCTGGATGAGCAAATTGGGCCTGCCGAGTTAGACGAGTTGGTCGAGATCGCGTCTGGAGATCCGCATCGACTTCGGCTGCTCCGCGAGCACTTGGCCATCAGCGATCGTTTGTCTCAGTATGCGGAAGAGATGCGAAGCGAAGATCGCTTTATGGCATCGCTGGAATCGCGTTCTCGAGCTGCCGAAGACGCGGACAGTTTTCTCAGTCGCGTATTGGCGTCGGTTCGAGAGAGTGAAAGTGGAGCCGCCAGTTTGCGCAAGGCTCATGGGGATTCAGCTCAGAAGAAGTCTCTGGTTCCGATGTTGACTGGTTGGGCAACGGCAGCTGTCGCCGCCTTGTTACTAATCGCTGTACTTGTCAAGCAGTACGGAGATGCTGGAGCAAGCGTCGGAATCGCGCAATCCGAGACCATCGATGACGATGTGCCAGATTCTGGCGTCGCAGTATTGACGGAGGTTTCGGCATTGCAAGGCGACGCCTCAAGAAGTTGGATTGTGGGTGAAACCATTCCGCCGGGCACCATGTCATGGGAAACCGGACTGATTCAATTGGAGTTCTATTGCGGAGCGACCATTGTTGTCGAAGGTCCCGCAGAAATTGAGATCCTCGACGAGTTTCGAGTGGTTTGCCAAACGGGACGTTTACGAGCTCATGTTCCGGAACCCGCCCGGGGATTTGCTGTGCTCGCGCCTAACTTTGAGCTGGTCGATCTGGGGACCGAGTTTGGGCTGAACATCGCGGACGATGGCTCGACCGAAGTTCATGTTTTCGATGGCAAGGTCGAGTTGTATGAGCCTGAATCAAATCGTGATCAATCGACTCGACGTGAGTTGCAGGCAGGGGAAGCGTTGACAGTCAAGGGCGACGGGAGCACCAAGGAGATTGAGATCCGCGACGAAGATTTTGTGACTCCAAATCGGTTGCGGAAGTTAGCGAGTCGTCAACGCGACCGACGGCTTGCGGGTTGGAAAGCGTTTCGCGAGTCCTTGCGGAAAGACCCGAGGGTTGTCGCGTACTTTCCATTCGATCGCAATGAAGCAGATGATCGATTGCTGGTCGGCTACGATTCCGAGGGACTCGCGTTAGAGGGCGCGATCGTGGGTTGTGAATGGTCTGAGGGAAGATGGGCCGGCGAACCGTCATTGCAGTTCAAGAGACCGGGTGATCGGGTGCGGATCAACATTCCAGGGGAATTCGATTCGTTGACCTACTCGACTTGGCTGCGCGTGGATGGGTTGGATCGGCAGTACAGTTCACTCCTGTTGACCGATGGCTACTTCGCAAACGGACTTCACTGGCAGATCCGCAAGGAAGGGGTTCTGGTGTTGGGCGTGAAACAATCTGAAGACAACAAGCACAACTATCGTTCAGGTTCGATCTTTGACCTGTTCCATTTGGGACAGTGGGTCCACTTGGCAACGGTTCTCGATAGGGATCTTTCGAATGTCTCTCATTACGTCAACGGGAAGCTGGCGACTCGCGAACCGTTGCACCGGTCTTTTTCCGGTGTGCTCCGGATCGGGAACGCATCGATCGGGAATTGGAGTTTTCCAGCAGGCGCCAGCGTCGAAGAACAGCGTGTGCGGCCGTCGGGACGGGTTCGCAACTTGAACGGATGCATTGACGAGTTGATCGTTTTTGGTCAGGCGCTCGATGCGAAAGAAGTACGCCGCATTTATGAAATTGGGCGGCCATAACCTGCTTTCCCCCTGGAAACAGCGGATACATCCTCTCAACCACAGCAAAAAAAATGATGCGAACAACGAAAATTGCCGCGCTGCTGATTGCAGCACTTTGCAGCCTGCATTCGTCTTGGGTGAGGGCAGCCGACGACAACAAACCACATGTGGTTCTTGTCGTCGGTACACTTCATTACTCGCCAGAGTTGACGATGCCGGTGATCGCAAAGGATCTCGAGCGGTTCGGTTTTCGCACAACCGTGGTGATGGGCGAAGGGAACCCGGAAAAGAAGACGGACGATGTTCTGCCCAATATCGAGGTGCTCGCCGACGCCGATTTGGCCATCTTCTTCATGCGCTTCTTAAAGCTGCCCGACGACGAATGGCAGCCGATCGAAGACTATTTGAAATCCGGCAAGCCAGTGATTGGCTTACGAACGGCGAATCACGGGTTCAAGTACCCCGCCGACCATTCGCGACATTCATGGAATGACGACTTTGGCCGCCGGGCTTTGGGCACGCCCTACATTGTCCATCAGTCGAGCGAGACTCAAATCGAAGTGGTCGAGGAATCGCTAAAGCACCCGATCATGACGAACGTCACGAAGAAGAGCTGGGTGTCACCCGGAACGCTGTATCTGACTCAGCTTGAAGAAGGCTGCATTCCTTTGGTGATGGGTTCCGGAACGAGTCGGCCGCGCACCGTCAAAAGAGCCTTCGGGACATTCGAGGTCAAGCCGCACGATACAGATGTCGTCGCCTGGGCTTGGGAGAACGAATGGGGTGGGAAAGTCTTTGGGACGTCATTTGGGCATCCCGGGGACCTAGCCGAAGAGTCGTTTGTAAGGATGTTGGTCAACGCCGTGCACTGGTCGCTTGATCGCCCCCTACCCAGTGCCGACGAAAAGATGACGACGTGGGAGATCCAGCGCGTCGACAAGAAGCCCAAGAAGACAAAGTAAACGTCGGGAATGAACGCAGCGCAACTTGCCCGCCGCCACCCTCAAACCAACTCGTCTGACAACGCAAGACCAACATCCGATGAAACAGGTTGCTTTAGCCGCAGTGATTCTTGCTTTCCTAGTAGCACATCCCTCCAGCGCGGATTCGCCGATTCGTCCCGGTGATCGCATCGCCATTATCGGCAACACGTTTGCCGATCAATTGCGGATCCACGGCTATCTTGAAACGCTGTTGTTGCAGCACACGATCGATGATCCCGTGTCCATCCGCAATCTCGGCTGGGGGGGCGATATGCTGTCGGCCCGAGACCGGCCGACTGGATTTCCTACGGAAGAATCAACACTCACGGCACACAAAACCGACGTCATCATCGCGTGTTTTGGATTGGGCGAATCCTTTGGTGGCGAACGGGGGATCGATGACTTTAAAGCGCAATTGAGATCGTTGATTACCTCTCATTCCGGCAAAAAATACAACGGGAAATCAGACGTTCGGCTGATTCTGGTCTCGCCGATTGCATGCGAGGATCGTGGCAAGTTTACTCCACAACGAATGAAGCGAAACGAGGATCTTGCTGCATACGCATCGGCCATGAGAGAGGTCGCAGGAGAATCCAACGTGCCCTTCGTCGATCTCTTTGAGACCTCCCGCTATTTGATGGATGAACCCAGCGGTCCAAACCTCACGAACAACGGAATCCATCTGAATCCCTTTGGCTACTGGGCCCTCAGCCACACGTTCTTTGATCAGTTGACGGCCGGCGATCTCGAGGCCGATCCGCAGCCCTGGTTGATTCGAATCGATGCTTCCACCAAATCAGGGTCGGCTCGCGGTGTCAGTCTCTCCGACTTGGCATCCAATGGAAACGGTATCCGCTTCATGGTCGACGAAGAAACGTCTCCAAGTGTGCCGCCTCCCTCGGCCCAGCCGTTGCCGCCGCAGCTCGGTTTCGCTCGCGACACCCTCCTGGTTCAGAACCTCCCAAAAGGCCGGTATCAGTTGACCGTCGATGGAAAAACGGTTGTCACGGCTTCCGCGAAGGCTTGGGGGGAGGGAGTCGCGATCGACGCAACGCCCTCTCATCAAGCCATTGAAGACTATCGCGCCGCCGTCAACGATAAGAATTTGCAATTCACTTACAGCTGGAAAGCCCTGAATCAAGTGCACATCGTTGGCGAACGAAAAGGTTCGCCGAGCGGGAAAGAGCTGCCAAAAGAAGTGATCCAATTCAACCAGTTGGCCAACAACCGCGACAAAGCACTCGCGAAGGGAATCGAGCTGAAAACGCGGCAATGGAAGATTGCTCGGATCAGCGATTAGCGACGAAACCTCGAAACGGCTCGTCACTCGATCGCTTAGCGGGATGCCAACGACACCTTCGCACAATGGGCGTCGCCCACGTTCGCAGTCTTGAAATCGTGCGGGAAACAGTCAGCAAAATGAACGAACAACGAATGAAAAACCACGCCCTACTTTGCATCACATCGGCCGCTCTCATCTTGTCGTGCGCGACATCCATTTCGGCGCAGGACGCCGCAGGAATCAAGACCGCCAATTTGAAAAATGCGGATCTTGATCTGATGAACAATCACGATCCGGCTTCACAGTTGGAGCACTTTGACGTGTTGCCGGGTTACAAAGTCAACCTTTTCGCGTCAGACCCCATGTTCGCCAACCCGGTCCATATGCATTGGGACTCGAAAGGCCGATTGTGGGTTGCCTGTTCATGGGCCTATCCCCAACTGAAACCTGGCGAAGTCGCCGACGACAAGATCATCATCCTGGAAGACACCGACGACGATGGTGTCGCCGATAAGTCGACCGTGTTCGCCGAAGGCTTGTATCTGCCGACCGGAATCGAGCTGGCAAACGGCGGCTGCTACGTCGCACAATCACCAGACATCTTCTACCTGAAAGACACCGACGGAGACGACGTCGCGGATGTCAAAGAATTGGTGCTAACCGGTTTCGGAATCGAAGACAGTCATCACTCCATCAGCGCTTGGCGTCGCGGCCCTGCAGGCTGGATCTATTTCCAAGAGGGCATTTTCCTGCACTCTCAAGTCGAAACGCAGTACGGTGTGCTTCGGAATTTCAATGGTGGCGTCTATCAATTCAACCCACGGACTTTGGAACTGCGGATGTTCTGCCGTGGTACCGGAGGTAACCCATGGGGGCACGTCTTTGATCGATGGGGCCAGTCGTTCATGGTCAATAATCCGCGGATCATGTATCTGTCGCCCGCGTCAGGCAACAGTGGCGAGGCCGTGCGAATCCAGTCGTTGATCAGCACTGAGAAACAGTGTGGCGGAGACTTGGCGACCGGCACGCACGTCGGAGATGACCTTCGTGGTCAGCTTTTGACGGGACGCTTCAAGAGTCGAACGGTGGTTCGATACGAGTTGATCGAAAATGGGGCGGGGTTCAGTGCCAAGGTTCTTGAGCCGCTGATCAGTTCTCGACATCCGAACTTTCGACCGGTCGACGTCAAGATTGGACCTGACGGAGCCGTCTACGTTGCGGACTGGTACAACTCGATCATCAACCACGCTCAACATGATTTCCGCGACCCGCGACGGGATCATGAGCATGGTCGCATTTGGCGGATCACGCACAAGACGCGACCGCTGGCCGAGAAGCCTCGTCTAGTCGGAGCGCCGATTGAAGAGCAGGTCGAACACTTGAAGAGCCCTGAAACCTGGACTCGGCACCAGACCCGAAAAGAGCTGAGCGAACAGGATCCAAGTGCAGTGCTTGCTGCGCTCGAACGCTGGGTCGACACCTTGGATGAGAGTGACCCCAACTACGATCATCACTTAGTCGAAGCAATGTGGGCGTGCCAAAATGTGGAACAAGTGAGTGAAAAGATCCTCGCGAGAGTCGTGAACGCCAATGATGGGCATGCTCGCAGCGCTGGCGCTCGCATGATTCGCTATTGGCACGACCGCCTCTCCGATCCCATCGGCATGATCGCCAAGTTGAGTGGCGATTCATTCCCGCGGACTCGAATGGAAGCAGTCTTATCGGCGGGATTCATTCCAAAGGCCGAAGCTTTCGCGGCCTCGCTGAACGCATTGGATCATCCGCGCGATTCGATGATCAACCAGGCACTCCCGCAAACAATGAAAGCACTGGAGGGTTATTGGCGTGAAGCGTTGGCTTCCGGAAAGCTAAAGTTCGCCAAGCCGTCACACCGTGAGTTTGCCGAACAAGGTGGTGATCTCGATTTGGAGCGTCGGTTGACTGATTTCCTCAACACAAGGTCACCCACCACAGAGGAAATCAAAACCATCCAATCACAGTTGCTTCGATCAAACGGTGACGCGGAAGTCATGATGATCCTGGAGGCACTCGGCAGGGGTGGCGGTCGGCTGAAGTCTCCGGCGGCAGCGATCTCCCTCCTGGAAACGCTCACACAAATGGGTAAACCCAGTGTGTCCAAAGCGGTAAGACGCCAGTTTCGCGCACTGAAAGGCTTGATCAATCACAAGAACGAATCCATCGCGGCGCGAACCGCTGATGCGATGGGCGCTTGGCGAGTCGCAGGAAAAGAGTCGATTGAAGCATTGCAAGGCGACTCGCACAGCGGCGCCGTTAAGCATTCCTTGACGGTCGCGCTCGCAAAGACCAGCGACAAACGCTACGAACGCCTACTTGCCAATCTTGCAGCGATTGATTCCGAGAGTGACCTCGTCACGAGGTACGCGGCGACGGCCGGACTCGCTCAAGCTAACTTAAAACGGGGCGTAATATCGGCAGCGTCTTTGCTGAGCGAAGATCCGCAAGATGCCAACCCGGCCCCTCTAGTGCAATCGATTCTGACACATCGCGACGGCGCGAGCCTGCTGCTTGACGAGCTGACGAAAATCAAGATTCATCCAACGGTAAAAGCGAACGTCAGTCAGTTCCACCGCGAGGCAGGTGTATTATCCGAAGGGCTCGCCGAGATTTTTCGCCCAACGAACAGTATTTCGCTCACTGCTGAATTGGTCAAAGAAGATTTGGAAGCGTTGAGCCTGGACGTGGAGACGTTGGGCGACCCTGAGCGTGGCGAGTTAATCTATCGACGCAAGTCCGTCGCGTGCATGAATTGTCATGCGATCGGTGCCGCTGGTCAAAACATCGGCCCGAATCTAGTTGCTGTGGGAGCAGCCGCGAAGACGAAGTATCTCGTGCAATCCATCCTTGATCCGAACGACGCGATTGCAGAGCACTACGAAACGAAAAGAATCCTTCTCGACACCGGCCGCGTCGTGACGGGCATCGTTACTTTTGAGAATGAAAAGGAAATGGTTGTTCGCGACTCGTCTCAGCTTGGCAAAGAAATCCGGATTTCCACGGATGAGATTGACGCGGAGCTTCCCGGCGAGTCGTTGATGCCATCCGGTTTGGCCGATCAACTTGGTAGTCGCCAAGAGTTCCTGGACCTAGTCAAATTTGTTTCGGCACTCGGTAAACCCGGTGCGTACAGGAACGATGAGAGCCCTGTCATCCGCAAGTGGCGTTTGACGACTGCTGAAGGAATTGAGTCGCTACCATCCGAAGAGACGCAGTGGACCAACGCTTACAGCATGGTCAATGGAACCTTGCCGGTCGCCGATTTCCCTGGCGGGCCGTTTGTGCTCGCACGCGGATATGTCAATGTCTTGGTTTCGGGAAAAGCTCGCTTGGAAATCAACGCGGCCGATGACGTCACGGTCTGGGTGGACGGAAAGCGAATCTCAGATAACTCCAAGCCGGTACGGCTGGCAAAGGGAAGGCGAACGCTGACGTTCGGTTTCCGAGCGTCCGACCAAACCGTTGGCCTTCGTGTGGAGCTAAAAGCAATGGACAACACCGTCAGACTACAGCCCGAGGGCGGAATCTAGCAGTAACTCCGGCATCAAGAGCTCCGCACAAAGGCAACCCGTGAGCGTGATTTTCTGCGTGCACACTCACATGCTTTTTGACGACCGAATCATTCATCAGACGAATCATCCTCAATCAATCATCGCAACGACATGTCTAACAAATGCCTTGCTTGCTCACGGGTTGCCTTTGTGCGGAGCTCTTG
>JBCBOT010000349.1:0-8714 GCA_039821165.1 Planctomycetota bacterium
CTGTGGATCGTCGATCGGTCCCCGAACGTCGACGATCCACAGATTGAGCGGCGAGCACTCGATGGCGTCGGCCAAACACTCGAACTCTTGTTCCCCGGAATGAATAGCGGCGTCGAGTCGAAACGCAAAGACCGCACGGCGGGACTCGGAAGAATGTTCCGCTGAGTGTTTTCGTTTCGGGCGGTCCCACAACAGCCAAAGGTTCCTCTACAATCCGTCGGCTCCGACGCGCCGGGAATGACGCGTCACGATCCGCCCTGGGACTGCGGAATTACCAATCGGTTCTCCGTGAACGCCATTCCCTTCACCTACCGCTATCCCTATCCAAGCGGATTCAACGCTTCGAGAGCACAGGCAACGCTCGAGACGGCGACGTTTGATCCACAAGCACTACACCCGTACTTTTTCTCGGGTGTGTCGCTCGCGCCGCGATCATTCGCCCAAATGTTGCTGCTGTTGAGCAAGGTGGTGCGAACCCATTTTCACCTCCATCTGCCACCGGACTACCTCGATCCCGTGATCACGGCATCGCCGGCGACCTTGCGACTGGAGGGATTCAGTGCCTGTTGCGGCGTCTACGCCCGCGCAGACTTGCCCACCGACGCCTTTGAGGGCGGAACCCTCGCGAGCGGAACGACGAACGTCGATTTCGGCCCCGCCATGCAATCGGCGCTCAACCGGATCGGCGACACCGATGAAATTGTTTGGCGAGTCGGACGCGACGAAGTGGAATTGTCCACATCAAGCGACTCCATCATCGAACGCAAAGTCAAACTGCCGGCGCGATGGGTCAAGTGTTTCACCGAAGTGCAAACGATTCAAAAGCGTCTGAAGCCGCGACTGAAACTGAGCCGTGATCAATCCGTAAAACTCTTCAAGTTGCTGCCGAAAGGCAAGCCACCGAAAAGACCACTCACGATCACAGAATCACGGGGCCGTGTTGGTCTTTCGACGCGTCCGTCGTCTGAAGGCGTTCGTTTGTCCGGCGTTCACCGACTCGCCGTGGCCGAGCCACTTCTTCGCAGCAGCGACTATTTGCGAATCTGGAATGATGAAGCGGACAACACCGGATGGGAGTGGTCCGGTCCCGCAGGACGTTTCTTTCTGCTTCATAGCCCGCAACCGTACCGCGCGTTTTCCGGGGAGGGGCAGAACCTGCTCGAATTTGCGACGACGCCTTGGGCGATCAGCAACAGCGGATTCGATGTCGTCGAACAATCCGATTTCATGCGTTCGCTTCCGTTTGACCTCGATCGAATGGAGCGGATGCAATCACGCTTAAAATCGGCCCGACGATTGCTTGACATCGGCGGCGTGGAACGGGCGGACGAGAAAACCGACGAATTTCATATCCACAGCTCGAACTCCTCCCAGTACGTCCGGTTCGTCGACGGTGAAGGCATCTGCTCCTGCAAATGGTACGCGCGACACAAGAACGAACGCGGCCCCTGCAAACACATCTTGGCCGCACTGCTGTTTGGTGAATCCCAATCCTGAAACGAGGTCATCCATTGGATCTGTTGTCTATCAAAAAAGCGGTCCTATCCAACAAGCCCCAAAACGTCGTTCGCGTCTTCGAGGGGATGCCCGAGAAGGACCGCAAGGCGATTGCGAAAGAACTTTTAGCGTGGCTCGAACGGGTCCATCGAGACTGCACCGCGGGTGCCCGTGTTCAAGGACAGCTCCGGGAGGACCTCCGCGAGCTCGATTTCGACATGGACAAACTTGACGAATCGTATCGCTACGGCTTCAGCCCGGTCGCAAGGGTCGCTCTTTTTGCCACGCAACCGATGGGAGAACTCGCCACTCACGATTGGACCTATGACGATGGCGAAGCGTGCATCGAAGCAGCCTTCGCGATCTTGGCCGAACGAGCGCCCCACTGGATTGACGATCTCGTTTCAAAATGGCTCGACAACAATTCTCGAACGCCGGGAGTCGTTGACGGCGCCCTCATCCTGGCAGGTGTCGAACGAGACCTCTTCAAACAACCCGAAGGCCAGGCCTACCTTGAGTGTGTCGCCGGGATGGCAGACGAAGACTTCAAAGAATCCAAGGGCATCAAGCGTGACATCGCAACACTCGAATCCAACGACTCGTTTCTCGACCGTGACGTCTTTCATCTGACCACGTTCACCAACACCATCTTTCACGGCCACAGCAAGTCGGCTTATCGCAGTCTCCTAAAGAGACTGTTCGTCAAAAAGAAGATCGATCGAACCAAGTTCCTAGAGAGTTTACTCAGTGGACTCCTGCTTGATCACAAGAAGAATCAGCTGCAAGGCATGACTCGCTTTTTCGAAGAGTTAAAGCTTGCCGAGGAAGAATCAAAACAAATGGCTGTCGAGTATGGTCGGCTACTTGCCTCGCCTCACTCGTTCGTTGCGTCGATGGCCCTGAAGCGACTGCAAGACCTTGTTGACTCTAGAACGATTGCCTTCACCGATTGCGTCAACACACTTAACCCGGCCTTCGAAAACCCCGCCAAGGGTAACGCCAACAAAATTCTCACCTGGATCAACAAGCAAACGAAGGCGGACGGCTCAATCATCCCACGGGCAGTCGAGCCTGTGTTATCAGCATTGGGCCATCCCGAGGTTGACGTGCAAAAGAAGGCGGTCAAGTTGCTTTCGACATGGAAGAAGAGATTGCATCGAGATCACGCGGCAATGATGCGAGACGTCGCCTCATCGGTTTCCGCAACCGTCCGAAAATCGCTGCTCGAACTTACCGATGAGATCGGCGATCTGCCGCAGGTCCTCACCAAATCCGCCACGGACACGTCACCGGAAGTGGACGACACTCCGGCCCCGCAGCCCTGCCGGCGACTGGTCCCCATTGCGACGCACGAGGAACTCATTGATCGCGTTTCCGCAGCCCTTGAAGTCACTGAATCCGGAATCGAAGCGGAACAGATTCTTGAAGCGATCAGCCGACTAGGACCGGTTCCGGCAGCTCTCGAATCGCGGGCGGCTCCGATCTCCAAACGCGCCGCTGAAGAGTGCGGATGGTCGATGGTCCCCGGCTGTCGCGGCTTGGCCGACGCACCGGATGCGAAGCCGAGGATGTGGCGCGTGATCGCGATCGCAATGGGCATGAAAGAACTGGTTCACCTGGAGCACGATTTCGACGAAGACGAGGCGGCGGATTTTGGAATGAGCTATCCGCCACAGATGGTCCCGATTCCGCTTCCCGACTATGAAGCCGACGGCGAGTACTCGGAACGCTCGCCTGGCTACGCCTATCGATCAATCAACTATGCCTGGCACTCGCGAATTCTATGGCAGCGACTCGAGCCACTTGAGCGTCGGCTGCTGGAGGGCACGCTGCTTCCACTGTTGGCATCTCCGACACACGACCGGGGCTGGATCGAACCGTCGGCGTTGATCGATCGATTAAGGCAATGGCAATCCGCCAATGTCACTATCGATACCTGTGACATGGCGCTCGCGCTCATGCGACTTCGCACAGAAGGTCGCACCGCTGCATTGAAATCTGCAAAGGACTTGGGGGCTGATGTGAAATGGGTGCTTGCGGTCGCGCTGGACGGCAAGCTCCCCAAGGGCACTCCTCCAGAGATCGGAACCACGCTGCTTCAAGTCGCCGCGCGTGTCCGAACCGTTCCGCTTTCCAAAGCCGAAGAGGAGCGAATCGGAATCGACGCAGACTACGCAAGCGGTGAACTGCCGAAACTGCAATGGCGGATGAACCAAAAGATCGAAAAGCTCAAACAGACCCACGATCTTGTGATGCAAGCCGATTGGAATTCGCCGCCATGGATGAGCGAAGATCCCGTTCTATCGGAGCTTCACCGCTACAAACATGTGCACTTGCACTCCGCCAGTAGCTGGCGACTCGAGATGGATGCCTGGAATGACCCGTACCACCGGGAGGCCTACTTTGCAGGTGCCATGCGGCGACTGGTAGACCGCGTGGAAAACGGATCGTCCAATTCAGCCCCTTACCACGCCTACTTCGAAGCACTGTTCGACGACCAGTTTCAGTGGTCACTGACAGCGTGTGGCGCCGTGGTTCTAGCACTGCTCGGGAAAGACAACGATGTGCTGGCGGTCGCGACCGACGCGATGAACGAAGCGATCCCCGCGACACGTGTGACCCCAGAAATCATGACCGACGCCATGGTCCGAGTCTTTATCGCTCCCTGGCCGCGAGCCGCCCGCTTTGCCGAGAATCTCGCGCGAGTCGCAGAGGCAGGCCCGAAACAACAACAGTTCGTTGCACAATGCTTGGCGGGACTCATTCAAGCATGGTGTGAGCCGACGGAGTTCAAACGCGTTCAAACCAAGCGTCTGGAGAAGCCGGCCGACTGCTTGAAGCTGATTGAACTGCTCAACGAATGCGTCGCGGATTCGGAATTCGAAGTCCCGCCTTCGCTACTCCAGTCGATTTCGAAGGTGAAAGCGAAAGGGAAGATCGCTTCTGCCTTGGCGGCGATGGCCTGATTGGACGCAGCTCGCCGGTCACCAAATGGACCGGCGTGCGTTGGAATCGTGATGCTACACGCCCTCAGGGCTGATTCCACCACCAGACGTTGCTGTCGTTGGACACGACGGCCAAGTTCAAAGTGGGGTCCACTTTTTGGTCCTGAACCACTTGGAAACCGCTGATGGAGACGCCACCCGATGCGGTGACTGTCCAACCACTGCGTCCCTTGATGAAGCTGCACTCGGGCGCAATCGTTTGCGGGGCAGCGAAGATCGTCGGGGTCAGCACGTCGTTGTCTCGAAGAACGGCCAACTCGAATCCGGCTCGCTGCTCAAGACGCTCCTGAACGATCAGGGTCGAAACAACGGTCAAGTCCATCAAGTTTTGCAGTTCACCGAAAACGGGCATCTCGGTGGCGAGTTCCTCGAAGTTCTCGGTCATCAATTCGGCCCAGTTGCTGGCCAACTTGCTCGAACGTCCACTCGCTTTCGCTTTGCCCTGACGGTCGATCAAATCCTGCTCGGTCAGCGTTTTGACGCCTTCGCCGTCAAGCTTCCAGACCGTGCCGGCTTCGTTTCGCGACAAGCCGTCGTAGTTGCATTCCATCCACCAACGCGGATTCTCGTTGCCACTGTGCGAGGAGTTTCGTGCCATTTGCAAGTAGCTCGGCAAGCCTTCGACTGGCGAATCCACCAACGCCATCGCCAAACGCTTCATTTGATAGTCGGCAGCGACGAGCGTGCACGCGTAGCGACTGCTGGTTGGGATGCCGTTGAGGCGAATGATTTGCGGGCCGAGCGCCTGCTTCATTCCGGCTTCGAAAACGCTCGGATTCTGACCGGGACGCAGTTTGATGCGGCGTTGGAACGCCATCAATCGCTTGCGACCTTCATCGGTCGATTCGATCGAACAACTGATCCCTTCAGCGCGGGCAAGTTCAACGCTTCGCAGCGCGACGACCAAGTCTTCGAGCTGAAGGACAGCCTTACCGGACATCTTTCCGACCACACTGCCGTCCTTCGCGAGTTGCCATGGTTCGGCGGGGCCGGCGAGGATCAAATCGTTGTTCTCTTCATCGACAACGACGTATTTGATGGCGGTTAGGCCAGCCATGTACTGAACCTCAGGCGCCAAGCGGGCACCGGTCTTTCGCGTCTCAACAATCGCCTTCTGCAGGCCGGAGAGCGAGACCATCCGCAACTCAGCAGCCTCTTCGAGATCACCCTGGGGAACGACGGCTTCGTTACGCAAAAGATCGATCAACGCTTGGTTCTCTTCGATCGTCGCCGAACGCACCACACCTGCGGGATCAATCGAGACACCACCGACGTTGTTGCCGCCTCCGTTGTTGAATCCAGCAGTCAACGAGGCGACGGCAACGAGACAGCCCACCGCGAACGCGGAAATGACTCGAGCATGGCTCATTTTCATCGAGAAGGTTCTCCAATTGGAATGCTTGGGGCACCGCGGGGGCGAAAAGCCAGAATAGGTCTGACTGCGGCGAGAAATGTGTGTCTTTGGAGGCGGCCGAAACCACTTGCAAGAATAGTTGCCGCCTCTTTTCGTCGCAAGTTCGACCCCAGAATCAGCTTACGAACCCGATTCGGAAAAGGACGCTAAAATGGATTGGTCGGGCTCTCGCGTCCCGGCACTCTTCTCTTACTCCTCTGTGTCGCAGGGAACATTTTGAGCGATAGCAGCCTTACCGTACCCACCCATATTGACGATGGCAGGAGCCCCGTCCCTTCGCGTCCACAGCCTGTCGGCGGAATCGAAAATGGCTACCTGGTACTCCAATCGGCGGGGCGGTGGAGCGATATCTTCCGGCTCAGCGCGCCGATGGAGGTCGTTCTGGGACGGTCCAGCTCCAACGATATTGCCATCCGTAGCGAGAAAGCGAGCCGACAGCACGCACGTATCTGGTCGCGTCCGAGCGGGTGGGCGATCGAGGACCTGGGAAGCCGAAATGGAACATTCGTCAACGGCGAGCAGGTCCAGTCCCACGACCTCCAGGAGGGCGACAAAATCGAGATCGCGGGATTCTCCATCGAATTCGTTCACCGGATCCAGGCAGCGGAGGGGCCCGTTCAAGCGTCGCGTCCGCCGGGAGCCACCGATGATCAACTGACGATGGCGATGGAATCGGCCGCGATCACGGCTCGACGAGACCAGAGCGACTTTTTTAGCGGTGACGTTTCCGGAAAAGTCGCGCGTCCCGACGAAGCCTCTCGGGCAACTCTGCTGCAGCTCGCATTTGAGTTGGCGGGCGCCGAAAGTGTCCCCCAGGCGTTTGAATTGGTTCTCGACCGCATCGAACGCTCCATCTCATTCCATTGCATCGGCGGGTACGTCACGGGAGCGAAAAAGTCTTCCGCAACGAACGAGTCCGGGATGACACTGATTGCTACCCGGCAATCGAAGCAGACAATCGGCTCAACGAGTTATCGGCACCCTGCTGCCGCGGCAATCGCCAGCGTGATTGGCGACGAAGGCCAAGCGATTTTGGCGCGAAACGTTGCGGGCGATCACACCTTGGCGACAGAAAATAGCCAAGGCGAAATCGATGCGGTCAGCATGATTCTGGTTCCGGTTCGAGATCGCGAACGCAACCTACTCGGAATGCTGCACCTTCTGACGGCCGACTCGCAAGCCGTTTACACCGAATCCGAACTCGAGTTCGTGCTGGCGATCGCCGAAATCCTGGCGGAATCTCTCCGCAACCTACGTGTCCGTGGCAAGTTGGATAAATCGCTTCGACGGTCGCAGCGTCAAGTCAAAGCGCTCAAAGAGCAACTGGGAAATAAGGTCGAGATCGTCGGAAAGAGCGCGGCCGTTCAACAGATCATTCAAACCGTTGCGATGGCTGCCCCGACCGGAGCGACGGTGCTCGTTCGGGGTGAGTCCGGTGTCGGCAAAGAACTCGTCGCCTCCGCACTTCACCACGCCAGCGACCGCGCCTCGGGACCACTGATTTGCATGAACTGCGCGGCGCTCTCACCCTCACTCCTCGAGAGTGAATTGTTCGGTCACGAAAAAGGTGCCTTCACCGGCGCGACCGATCGCAAACGCGGCAAGTTCGAAGCGGCGGACGGTGGAACGCTGATGCTCGACGAGATCGGGGAAATGGACGCGGAAATTCAAGCGAAGTTCTTGCGCGTCCTCGAAGGCCACCCGTTTGAACGCGTTGGTGGTCAATCACCGATCCGAGTCGACGTGCGCGTCGTCGCCGCGACGAACCGTGACCTGCAATCGATGGTGGCTGAGGGGAAGTTTCGCCAAGACCTATTCTATCGATTGCACGTCGTCGAAGTCCTTGTGCCGCCGCTGCGTCAACGCGGAGCGGACATTTTGCTACTCGCCGAACACTTTTTGTCCCAGTTCAACAGCCAAATGGGTCGCCGCATCGAACGAATCAGCGACGCGGCTCGCAAGAAGCTGCTGGACTACCAATGGCCGGGCAACATTCGTGAACTCAGGAATGTGATTGAACGCGCCGTCGTGCTCAACAGCGGTGACTCCATCGAAGCGGAACACCTACTTTTGACACCGGCGATCCAAGGTGCCGACCTGGAGAACAACGGTGGCCCCGGTGGATCCGTCGAAATGTCGCTTGCCGAACTCGAGCAACAGCACATCGAACGCGTCCTACGGCACACCGACGGCAATAAGAGCCGCGCATCATCCATCCTTGGCATCGAACGCAGCACGCTCGACCGCAAGCTCAAACGGTTCGCCACGAAGTGACTTGCGATGACGGGCTCACACAAAGGCACCAAGCCACGAAGGCTGCGAGAAGGTGTCTTTTCGAGGGTTCGAACACGAGTCCCACGTAAAACGTCCGGCACTGGTGACGACGAGGTTAGTTCTGCCAGCGCGACCGGATGGGCTCACGCGAAGCTGCAAAGGCGCGAAGGTTCTGGGCAATCGAAGAGAGGTAAATGGCAGAAACAGCTCGGGACGACCTCAGTGGCTGCGTTTACCGCAAAGGGGTCGTTTCCACAAAGCGACCACACTCCGGTTCTTCGCGTCTTTGCGACTCCGCGTGATCCCTTCTCCCAGCTGCGGCCCGTGTGAGGCCGATGAGGAACGTCCGGCACTGGTGACGACGAGGTTAGTTCTGCCGGCGGCGACCGCGAAGTAGGTCGTTTGCGCGGAGCGACGACACTACGGCTCTTCGCGTCTTTGCGACTTCGCGTGATCCCTTCTCCCAGCTGCGGCCCGTGTGAGGCCGATGAGGAACGTCCGGCACTGGTGACGACGAGGTTAGT